>JAEWOA010000097.1 GCA_023461115.1 Actinomycetes bacterium | reverse complement strand
GACGAGCCGCGGCGGCCTCCAGGTCGACGTCCGCGGGCGCCGGCTCGGCAGACGGCGAGGCCGGGGGCTCGGGCATACGTGCCACGCGCCCCACGCGCCTGCCTGCGCCGATGCCGACGCCCGCGATCGTCATCGGGCGGACGCCTGCCCGGCGTGGGCCGGGTCTGCCGTGGCGTTCTCGTCGCGCGCACCCGCGGGCTCAGCCGTGGGGTCGCCCGCGAGGTCGGCCCCGGCCGTGGAGTCGTCGTCTTCACGGCCGGGGGTCCTGAGGTTCCACCGCGTGATGACGAAGCGGAACAGGAAGTAGTACACGACCGCGTACCCGAGGCCCACCACGATCAGGAGCAGCGGCATCTCCGCGATCCGGAAGTTCAGCAGGTAGTCGATCGCGCCGGCGGAGAACCCGAAGCCGTCCCGGATCCCGAGCGCGTTGACCAGCGCGAGCGACGAGCCCGTGAGCACCGCGTGGATCGCGTACAGCGGGTACGCCACGTAGACGAACGCGAACTCGAGCGGCTCGGTCACACCGGTGACGAACGAGACGAGCGCGGCCGAGCCCATGATGCCGGCGATGTACTTGCGGTGCTGGGGCTTGGCGGTGTGCACGATCGCGAGCGCGGCGGCGGGCAGCGCGAACATCATGATCGGGAAGAAGCCGGTCATGAACGTGCCGGCGGTGGGGTCGCCGTGCAGGAAGCGCGCGATGTCGCCGTTCCAGACCGTGCCGCTCGCGTCCTGGTACTCGCCGAACTGGAACCACGGCAGCGAGTTGAGGATGTGGTGCAGGCCCAGCGGGACGAGCAGGCGGTTGAGCGTGCCGTAGACGAAGGCGCCGATGATGGTCGACGAGGTCACCCAGTCGCCCACCGCCGTGAAGCCCTTGTCGAACCACGGGTAGATGACCGCGCCGACCACGGCGATCAGCACCGCGGCGCCCGCCGTCACGATCGGAACGAAGCGCCGGCCGCCGAAGAACGCGAGGTACTGCGGGAGCTTGATCCGGTAGTACTTCTGGTAGAGCAGCGCCGTGACCAGGCCCATCACGATGCCGCCCAGCACGCCGTAGTTGATGAGCTCCTGGGCCTCGCCCTCGGGCGGCGGGCCGAGCACCCACGTCTCGGGCGAGAGCGCGTCGCTCACGCCCTTGAACACCAGGTACCCGACGACGGCCGCGAGGCCGGTCGAGCCGTCTGCCTTGCGCGCGTAGCCGACCGCGACGCCGATCGCGAAGAGCAGCGCGAGGTTGGCGAACAGCGCGTTGCCGGCGGCGCCGAACACGTGCGCGACCGGGAGCAGCCACGGCGCGTGGGCGCCGAGGCCGTCCTTGCCCAGCATGTCGTCCTGCCCGAGCCGCAGGAGGAGCGCGGCGGCGGGCAGGGAGGCGATCGGGAGCATCAGCGAGCGGCCGATGCGTTGCAGCTGCGCGAGGCCGGGGAAGCCTCGGCGCGGGGTCTCCACCGCGGTTGTGGTGGTCATGAGCACTCCTCGTTGCGTGTCATGGACTGCATGGGTGTGGGGGTGTGAGCTGGGCACTACGCTCTGGTCTGGACCAGTTGCGGCAAGAGTGGTCTAGACCTCATCATGTGTCAAGCGTCACAGCCTGCCCGTCACGCGGCGGCGCAGGACCCGCCAGGACGCGGACGGCCAGCCAACGAGGGGAGCACGGTGGACGAGCAGCAGGGGGCCGTGCACAAGTACCTCACCGTGCGTGACCATCTGGAACGGCTGGTGGCCCAGGAGCTCCGCGTCGGCGACGCGATCCCCTCCGAGCGCGCGCTGAGCCAACAGTTCGCGCTGTCCCGCATGACGATCCGCCAGGCGGTCGACGCGCTGGTCACCGAGGGTGTGTTGGTGCGCGAGCAGGGGCGCGGCACCTTCGTCGCCCCTCGGCGCATGGACTTCGAGATGCGGCTGACGACGTTCGGCGAGGAGATGCGGCGCCGCGGGATGCAGCCCGCCACCACGGTGCTCGCCGCGCACGACGTCGCCGCGACGCCGGACGTCGCGGCCGCGCTCGAGATCGAGCCCGGCGACCGCGTGCACTTCCTCTACCGCGTGCGTGACGCCGACGGCGAGCCCATCTGCATCGAGCAGGCGTGGGTGCCCGTCGCGATCGCCCCCGAGCTGTTCTCCGACGGCGCCCCCGCGAGCCTGTACGAGCGGCTGCGGGCCTTGGACCTGGCGCCCGAGTGGGGCGAGGAGACGCTCACGGCCGACACCGCCTCCGACACCGAGGCGTCGCTGCTCGCGCTGGCCGGCTCGCAGGCGGTCCTGCGCGCCGAGCGCCGCACGTACGGCGCGCAACGCGCCGTCATGTTCTCCCGCGCGTGCTACCGCGCGGATCGGTACAAGGTCTGGGTGCCCTTGAGCGCGCCACGCCCGGCGATCGTCCCGCGGCGCCGCGGCGACCTCTCGGCGATGGACGTCTCACCGGCCCCGGCCCACATCGCGGTGGAGGTCGAAGGCGACCTCGCCCACACGCCGGTGACGGCGGGAGGAGGCAGGCCATGAAGGCGGACGACGTGGACGTGAGCCAGGCGGCGGCGATCCTCGCCGCGCTCGGCGGCGTCGACAACATCGACGAGATCGAGCCGTGCACCACGCGGCTGCGCTCCCTGGTGCGCGACCCAGGGCTCGTGGACACCGCGGGCCTGCGGGCCGCGGGGGCGTTCGGCGTGATGATCTCGGGGCGCGTGGTCCAGGTGGTCGTCGGGCCGCACGTCGACCTCATCGCGTCCGACCTCGACGAACTGATGTGACCAGGCTCCGGCGAGCCCCCGACCTGCTGACGATGCGACAGGAGCAGACATGATCAACGCCGAACGGATCCTCGCGGCGCTCGGCGGAGACGCCAACGTCCTCGACCTCGAGCCGTGCATCACGCGGCTGCGCGTGGAGGTGGCCGACCCGCGCCTCGTCGACGAGGCCGCGCTCCGCGCCGCGGGCGCCATCGCAGTCGTGCGCTCGGGCATCGCGGTGCAGGTCGTGGTCGGGCCCCAGGCGGACACGCTCGCCTCGGACATCGAGGACCTGCGCTGATGGGCCTCACCGTCCTCGCGCCCGTCACCGGGCAGGTCGTCGCGCTCGCGGACGTCCCCGACCCGGTGTTCGCGGGCGAGCTCGTCGGGCCTGGCCTGGCGATCGACCCCGTGCACGAGCCCGCGTCGCAGGCGGTCGCGCCCGTCGGGGGCGTCGTCGTCAAGCTCCACGCGCACGCGTTCGTCATCCAGCTCGCGGGAGACACCCCCACGGCCGTGCTCGTGCACCTCGGGATCGACACCGTGCAGCTCGGCGGCCAGGGGTTCACGCTCCACGTCGCCGAGGGCGACACCGTCGCCGCCGGGCAGCCGGTCATCTCCTGGGACCCCGCGGCCATCGTCGCGGGCGGGCGCTCCGCGATCTGCCCGGTCGTGGCGCTCGAGGCCCCGCCCGCCGCGATCGACCGGCTCGCCGAGCCGGGCGACACCGTGGCCGCCGGCGCGCCCCTGCTGGCGTGGGCATGACGGTCGACGCGCGCGTCCCCCTGCTCGAGATCGCGGTCCAGGACACCGCGAGCGCGCGCGCCGCGGTCGCCGCGGGCGCTCAGCGGCTGGAACTGTGCGCCGCGCTCGCCGCGACCGGTGGCGTCACGCCGAGCGTCGGGCTGGTCGAGGCCGTGGTCGACGCCGTCGGCGTCGGCGTGCACGTGCTCGTCCGGTCCCGGACCGGCGGGTTCGTCTACGACGAGGACGAGGCCGACGTCCTGGTCCGCGACGTCGCGGCGTCGGTGCGGCACGGCGCCGCCGGGGTCGTGGTCGGCGCGCTCACGCCCGAGGGCGCCGTGGACCGCGCGCTCGTCGCCCGGCTCGTCGACGCCGCGGGGGGCCGCGAGGTCACCTTCCACCGCGCGTTCGACCTGGTCGACGACGTGGCGGGCGCGCTCGCGGACCT
>JAEWOA010000096.1 GCA_023461115.1 Actinomycetes bacterium | reverse complement strand
CGCGTGGGGGCCGGGTGACCGGCCCCCACGCACCAGCTCCACGTCTTCCGACTCACACAAGAACGGGATCACACACATGGCGAACTACTCGCTCCAGGACATCAAGGACCTGCGCGAGAAGACCGGCGCGGGCATGCTCGACGTCAAGAAGGCGCTCGAGGAGGCCGAGGGCGACCCCGAGAAGGCGCTCGAGATCATCCGCGTGAAGGGCCTCAAGGGCGTCGGCAAGCGCGAGGGCCGCGCGGCCTCCGACGGCCTTGTCGCGGCTCACGTCGGCCCGACGGCCGACGGCGAGGGCCAGACGGGCGTGCTCGTCGAGGTCAACTCGGAGACGGACTTCGTCGCCAAGAGCCAGTCGTTCATCTCGCTCGCCGACCGCGTGCTCGCGGCCGCCGTCGAGACGGGCGCCCGCGACGCCGACGCGCTGACCGGCGCCGACTACGAGGGCACCACGGTCCAGAACATCGTCGACGAGACGGCTGCGACGCTCGGCGAGCGCGTCGTCGTCCGCCGGCTGGCCCGCGTGGCCGGCGAGCACGTCGAGGTCTACCTGCACAAGGTGAACAAGGACCTCCCGCCGCAGGTCGGCGTCCTCGTGGCGACCGACGTCGCCGGCGCCTCGGTGGCGCGCGACATCGCGACGCACATCGCCGCGTACTCGCCGCTGTACGCGACGCGCGACGAGGTCCCGGCCGAGACGGTCGAGAACGAGCGCAAGATCGCCGAGGAGACCGCGCGCAACGAGGGCAAGCCCGAGGCCGCGCTGTCGAAGATCGTCGAGGGCCGCCTGACCGGCTACTTCAAGGACAACGTCCTGCTCGACCAGGCGTTCGCCAAGGACCCGAAGAAGTCGGTCGGCCAGGTGCTGGCCGAGGTCGGCGGCACGTTGACCGGCTTCGTCCGGTTCCGCGTGGGAGCCTGAGCACGACTGCCCGCGGTGGCCCCGGCCCGACGAGGGTCGGGGCCACCGGCGCAACGAGGCGAAGCCCGCACCCGGGTCGCCGCGGCTGCGCCACATCAGTGCCCGCCAGCCCACGATCGCCGAGGAGTCGCCGTGACCCACGCCCCCACCACCGATCCGACGAGCGTGATCCCCGCCCGGCGGGTGCTGCTGAAGCTCTCGGGTGAGACGTTCGGTGGGGGAGCCGTCGGGCTCGCGGTCGATGTCGTGCGGCGCATCGCCGCCGAGATCGCGATCGCGGTCCGCGGTGGTGTGCAGGTCGCGATCGTCGTCGGCGGCGGCAACTTCTTCCGCGGCGCCGAGCTCTCCGCGAGCGGCCTGGACCGGGCCCGCGCCGACTACATGGGCATGCTCGGCACCGTGATGAACTGCCTGGCGCTGCAGGACTTCCTGGAGCAGGCCGGCGTGAGCACGCGCGTGCAGACGGCGATCACGATGGGCCAGGTCGCCGAGCCGTACATCCCGCTGCGCGCGATCCGGCACCTGGAGAAGGGCCGCGTCGTGATCTTCGGCGCCGGCGCGGGCATGCCGTACTTCTCCACGGACACCGTGTGCGTGCAGCGGGCGCTGGAGACGCACTGCCAGGAGGTGCTCATGGGCAAGAACGGCGTCGACGCGGTGTACACCGCGGACCCGCGCACCGACCCGACGGCGACGCGCTTGGAGCACCTGACCTACACCGAGGCGATCGTCGGCGACCTGGGTGTGATGGACCAGACCGCGCTGTCGATGGCACGCGACAACAACATGCGGATGCGCGTCTTCGGGCTCGAGGAGCAGGGCAACGTCACGCGCGCGCTGCAGGGTGAGAAGATCGGCACGTCGGTCACGACCGACTGACGCCAGCTGCTTCGCCGCCACAGACTCAGCCGCCACAGACTCAGCCACCACCAGCACAAGGAGCACCGGTGATCGACGAGACCCTCCTCGAGGCCGAGGAGAAGATGGACAAGGCCGTCGAGGTCGCCAAGGACGACTTCGCGACGATCCGCACGGGCCGCGCGAACGCGGCGATGTTCTCGAAGGTGTTCGTCGACTACTACGGCAGCCCCACGCCGCTGCAGCAGCTCGCGTCGTTCAACGTCTCCGAGGCGCGCACGATCCTGGTCAGCCCGTTCGACAAGTCGTCGATGGCCGCGATCGAGAAGTCGCTGCGCGACTCGGACCTGGGCGTGAACCCGACGAACGACGGCAACGTGATCCGCGTCGTGCTGCCCGCGCTCACCGAGGAGCGCCGCCGCGACTTCGTCAAGCTCGCCAAGCACAAGGCGGAGGAGGCGCGCATCTCGATCCGCAGCATCCGGCGCCGTGCCAAGGAGGAGCTGGACCGCATCGTGAAGGACGGCGAGGCAGGCGAGGACGAGGTGGCGCGCGCCGAGAAGGAGCTCGAGGGCCTCACCAAGAAGCACACCGAGTTGGTGGACCACCTGCTCGCGGGCAAGGAAGCCGAGCTTCTCGAGGTCTGATGACACAGCTCGCCGCGCCCACCACGTCCAAGCCGGGTCGCGACCTCCCGGTCGCGATCGCGGTGGGCGTCGGCCTGCTCGTCGTCGTCGTCGCGAGCCTGTTCATCCGCAAGGAGGCGTTCGTCGTCCTCGCGGCGCTCGTGGTGTGCGCCGGTCTGTGGGAGTTGGCGCAGGCGCTGACGCGCCGCTCGATCCACCTGCCGCTGCTGCCGCTGCTGGTCGGCGCGGTCGGCATCCTGATCTCGTCGTACGCGGCCGGCCCGGAGGCGCTGTTCGTCTCGTTCATGCTCACGGTCGGCGGCGTCGTCGTCTGGCGGGTGCTGGACGGCAGCGGTGACCACGCGTTGCGGGACGCGGTGGGCGGCGCCTTCGCGGCGGCGTACCTGCCGTTCCTGGCGGGCTTCGTCATGCTCATGCTCGCCGCCCCGGACGGGCCCGCGCGCGTCCTGGTGTTCATCCTGCTGGTGGTGGCGTCGGACACCGGCGGCTACGCGGTCGGGGTGTTGCTCGGCCGGCACCCGCTGGCGCCGACGGTCAGCCCGAAGAAGTCCTGGGAGGGGCTGGCCGGATCGATCGTGCTCGCGTGCGTGGTCGGCGTGGTCAGCGTGCAGGTCGCCTTCGGCGGCGAGCCGATCACGGGGGTGTTCCTGGGCCTCGCGACGGTCGCGACCGCCACGCTCGGCGACCTCGCGGAGTCGATGCTCAAGCGCGACCTGGAGCTCAAGGACATGGGCCGGCTCGTCCCCGGCCACGGCGGCATCCTGGACCGCCTCGACTCGCTGTTGCTGACCGCCCCGGCGGTCTACATCATCCTGACGGTCCTGCAGTCTGCGGTTGTCGCAGGCCCCTGACCGCCAGACCGTCCGCTCGGACGCCCGCTGTGCCCGCATCGCTCGAAGAAGGCCCCCCGTGACCGCAACACCCGTCCGCCTCGATCTCTCGTCGCCGGTGCGCGGCCCGCGTGGCAAGCCGCCGCGCCACTTCGTCGACCTGACTCCCGACGAGCGCGTCGCGGCCGTGACGGCCCTCGGCGAGAAGCCGTTCCGCGCCAAGCAGCTCGCCACGCACTACTTCACGCACTTGACGAACGACGCGGCGCGCATGACGGACCTGCCGGCCGCGAGCCGGGACAAGCTGGTCGCGGACCTGTTCCCGCAGTTGTTGACGAAGTCGCGCGAGCTCACGGCGGACGGCGGCACGACCGTCAAGACGCTCTGGCACCTGTTCGACGGCGCCAAGGTCGAGTCGGTGCTGATGCGGTACCCCAACCGCAGCACGCTGTGCATCTCGAGCCAGGCGGGCTGCGGGCTCGCGTGCGCGTTCTGCGCGACGGGCCAGCTGGGCCTGACGCGGAACCTGTCGCCCGCGGAGATCGTCGAGCAGGTGCGCGAGGCCGCGCGGTCCTTGGCCGCCGGCGAGATCCCCGGCGGCGAGGGCCGCCTGACGAACGTCGTGTTCATGGGCATGGGCGAGCCGCTCGCCAACTACAAGGCCATCATGGCCACGGTCCGCGCGCTGGTGGCACCCGCGCCCGACGGCCTGGGCATGTCGGCGCGCAACGTCACGGTCTCGACCGTCGGCATGGTCCCGGCCATGCGCAAGCTCGCCGACGAGGGCATCCCGGTGACCCTCGCGCTCTCGCTTCACGCGCCCGACGACGAGCTGCGCAGCGAGCTGGTGCCGGTCAACACGCGCTGGGACGTCGACGAGGCGCTCGACGCCGCGCACCACTACTTCGAGGTCACCGGCCGCCGCGTCTCGATCGAGTACGCGCTGATCCGCGACATCAACGACCACGCATGGCGGGCCGACCTGCTGGGGGAGAAGCTCAACGCGCGCGGCAAGGGCTGGGTGCACTGCAACCCGATCCCGCTGAACCCCGTGCCGGGCTCCAAGTGGACGGCGAGCGATCCCGCGGTGGAACAGGAGTTCGTGGCACGCTTGCGGGCGCACGGCATCCCGACGACCATCCGGGACACGCGCGGCAGTGAGATCGATGGGGCGTGCGGCCAGCTCGCCGCGGAGGAGGACGAGTGAGCGACGGGATGTTCCGCACGGTGTCGGGGCTGCGCTCGGGCTACGACCCGGACGAGGTGGACGAGTTCTTCTCGCACGCCCGCCAGGTCTACGAGCAGGGCCCCGCGGGCGCGCTCTCGGCCAAGGACGTGCGCCGCGCCGGGTTCGAGATGGTGCGCGGCGGCTACCAGACCGCCGCGGTCGACGCCGCGCTCGACCGCTTGGAGCAGGCGTTCGTCGCGCGCCAGCGCGCCGAGTTCGTCGCAGAGCAGGGCCAGCAGGCGTGGATGGCGCGGCTCGGCGACCAGGCGCGTTCGCTGTACGGCCGTCTGGGCCGCCCGGACGGCGACCGCTTCGCGCCGCCCGAGGGCCGCCAGCAGGGCTACGAGCCGGCCGACGTCGACGCGTTGTGCCACCGGCTCATCGCGTACTTCGACCGTGGCACGCCGCTGTCCTCGAACGAGGTCCGCTCGGCCACGTTCCGCGGCCGCAAGGGCCGTGACGCGTACGCCGAAGGCCCCGTGGACGCGTTCTTCGCGCGTGCGGTCGAGGTTCTCCTCGGCGTCGAGTGACATGAGCACACGCTCGGTCGTCCTGCTCGGCTCCACGGGCTCGATCGGCACGCAGGCGGTCGACGTGATCCGCCGCAACCCTGACCGGCTGCGTGTGGTCGGGCTCGCGGCGGGCGGCGGGGACCCCGCGGCGCTGGCCGCCCAGGCGCGGCTCCTCGGGGTCCGGGACGTCGCGGTCGCCGACGAGTCGAAGGCGGACGAGGTCCGTTCCGCGCTGTCCGGCGCGGGGATCGATGACGCGCGCCTGCTGGTCGGGCCGCACGCGGCCACCGAGCTCGCCGCGCTGGGCGCCGACGTCGTGCTCAACGGCATCACAGGCTCGGTCGGCCTGGGCCCGACGCTCGCGGCGCTGCGCGCGGGGTCCACGCTCGCGCTCGCCAACAAGGAGTCGCTCGTCGTCGGCGGCGCGCTCGTGCACGCCGCCCGCACGCGCGAGGACCAGATCGTCCCGGTGGACTCCGAGCACTCGGCGATCGCCCAGTGCCTGCGCGGCGGGCGTGCTGACGAGGTGCGCCGCCTGGTGCTCACGGCGTCCGGTGGGCCGTTCCGCGGCCGCTCGCTCGCCGAGGTCGAGGCCGTCACCCCGGAACAGGCGCTCGCGCACCCGACGTGGTCGATGGGCCCGGTCGTGACGATCAATTCGGCCACTCTCATGAACAAGGGCCTCGAGCTGATCGAGGCGCACCTGCTGTTCGGCGTCCCCGTCGAGCGGATCGCGGTCGTCGTGCACCCGCAGTCGGTGGTGCACTCGATGGTGGAGTTCACGGACGGCTCGACGATCGCGCAGGCCTCGCCGCCGGACATGCGGCTGCCGATCGCGCTGGGCCTGACGTGGCCCGATCGCGTCGCGGACGTGGCCCCGGCGTGCGACTGGACCCAGGCCACGGCCTGGACGTTCGAGCCGCTCGACGAGGCCGTGTTCGGCGCGGTCCGCCTCGCGCGGTCGGCGGTTGCGGCGTCCCCGACGCACCCCGCGGTCTACAACGCGGCCAACGAGGAGTGCGTCGCCGCGTTCCTGGCCGGCCGGATCGGTTTCCTCGACATCGTCTCCACCGTCGAGCGCGTGCTCGACGAGCACGGCGGGCACGAGCTCACGCTCGAGGGCGTGCTGAGCGCGGAGCGCTGGGCGCGGTCGCGGGCGCACGAGGTGCTCGCGGCACGCTGAACGCCCGACGCGGCTGGGTGATCTACGCGCCCGCGTCCAGCCGGCGTCCAGGTTCACGGGGGATGATGGGCGCCAGTCCTGTGTCCCCGGGGAGGGTTCGTGGAGTTCGCGTTCGGCATCGTGGTCTTCGTCGTCGGCCTGCTGGCGTCGATCGCGCTGCACGAGGTGGGGCACATGGTGCCTGCCAAGAAGTTCGGCGTCCGCGTCAGCCAGTACATGGTCGGGTTCGGCCCGACCATCTGGTCCAAGACGAAGGGCGAGACCGAGTACGGCTTCAAGTGGATCCCGCTGGGCGGCTACGTCCGCCTGATCGGCATGTACCCGCCGTCGCGCGCGGTGGGCAACCCGCCCGCCCGCACGTGGCTCGGCCGCCTGGCCGCGGACGCGCGTGACGCGAGCGCCGAGGAGATCCGCGAGGGCGAGGACCACCGCGCGTTCTATCGCCTCTCCACACCCAAGAAGCTCGTCGTGATGCTCGGCGGCCCGGTGATGAACCTGGTGATCGCGCTGGTGCTGATGGCGACGGTCATGGTGGGCTTCGGCATCCCGGCCGCGAGCACGACGCTCGACACGGTCTCGGCGTGCGTGATCCCGGCGAGCGCCCCTGTGGACCGCGGCTGCGAGCCGGGCGACCAGCCCGCGCCCGGCGCGGCGGCGGGCCTGCTGCCCGGCGACAAGGTGCTCAGCTTCGACGGCACGCGCATCGACGAATGGTCGGCACTCACGCCGCTGATCCGCGCCGCGGGCGGCGAGTCCACGCCGATCGTCGTCGAGCGCGACGGCCAGGAGCTCACGCTCACGGTCACGCCCGTCGTCGCGGACCGGCCGGTGCTCGACGAGAACGGCGAGGCCAAGCTCGACGCTGCGGGCGACCCCGTCACGGAGCCGGTCGGCTTCCTCGGGGTCACGTCCCGGTGGCTGCGCGACCGCGCGCCGATCGGTGACGTCCCGCGGATGGTCGCGGACCAGACCTGGCAGACGATGGGCGTGGTCGCCACGTTGCCCGCGCGCGTCGGCGACATCGCGTCGACGACCTTCGGCGGCGGCGAGCGCGGCACGGACTCCGTCGTGGGGCCGGTGGGCATCGGGCGGTTCGCAGGCGAGATCGCCTCGTCGGACCTCGACCTCGGCGACAAGGCCGTCTCGATCCTGCTCCTGCTCGCGAGCCTGAACATCGCGCTGTTCGTCTTCAACCTCATCCCGCTGCCGCCGCTCGACGGCGGGCACGTGGCAGCCGCGCTGTGGGAGGGCGGCCGCCGCCAGGTCGCGCGCCTGCGCGGCCGGCCGAGGCCGGGTCCGTTCGACTCGGCCAAGCTCGTCCCGGTCGCCTACACGGTGTTCATCCTGCTGGGCGGTGTCGGGCTGATGCTCCTGTATGCGGACATCGTCAACCCGGTCACGATCTAGGGTGTCCGGCCCGCGCCGCCCGCGGGCGATGCGCGTACCGTCGCGACCGTGAGCGAGCTCTCGGACTACCTGGCGTCCTTGTCCGGACCGGAGCGTGACGCGGTCGCGCGCGTCTACCAGCGCGCCCGCGCTCTCGTCCCCGAGGCCGAGGACGGCGTCGGATACGGCATGCCGGCGCTCCGCTACCGCGGCAAGCCGCTCGTGGCGGTGATGGCGACGAAGGACCACATCGGGCTGTACCCGTTCAGCCCGCCCGCGCTCGACACCGTGCGCGCCGAGCTCGTGGGCTTCTCCACCGCGAAGGGAACCGTCCGCTTCACGCCGGACCACCCCATCCCCGACGACCTGCTGGACCGCCTCCTGGAGGCCCGCCGCGCGGAGATCGAGCGCTAGGACGAACCGGGGGTCGCGTGTGGGGGACTCGTGCCGATGCCGCGTGACCCGGCCCGATGGAACAGCAGCGAGCCGACACGGTGCGATGATGTGGCCGTGAGTGTTCCGATCTCCCTGGGCATGCCCGAGGCTCCGGCCCCTGTGCTCGCGCCGCGCCGCCAGTCCCGCAAGATCAGTGTCGGCAAGGTCGAGGTCGGCGGGGACGCGCCGGTGAGCGTGCAGTCGATGACGACGACGCCGACGACCGACATCAACCGCACGCTCCAGCAGATCGCGGAGCTCACGGCGTCGGGCTGTGACATCGTCCGCGTCGCGGTGCCGAGCCAGGACGACGCGGACGCGCTGCCGGCGATCGCGCGCAAGTCGCAGATCCCGGTGATCGCGGACATCCACTTCCAGCCCAAGTACGTGTTCGCCGCGATCGACGCCGGCTGCGCCGCGGTGCGCGTGAACCCGGGCAACATCCGCAAGTTCGACGACCAGGTGGGCGCGATCGCGCAGGCCGCCAAGGACGCGGGCGTGAGCCTGCGGATCGGCGTGAACGCGGGCTCGCTCGACCCCCGGCTGCTGGCCAAGTACGGCAAGGCGACGCCCGAGGCGCTCGTCGAGTCCGCGGTGTGGGAGGCGAGCCTGTTCGAGGAGCACGACTTCCACGACTTCAAGATCTCGGTCAAGCACAACGACCCCGTCGTCATGGTCCGCGCGTACGAGCTGCTGGCCGAGCGCGGCGACTGGCCGCTGCACCTCGGCGTCACCGAGGCCGGGCCCGCGTTCCAGGGCACCATCAAGTCCGCGACCGCGTTCGGCGCGCTGCTGAGCAAGGGCATCGGCGACACCATCCGCGTGTCCCTGTCCGCGCCTCCGGTCGAGGAGGTCAAGGTCGGCATCCAGATCCTGCAGTCGCTCAACCTGCGCCCGCGCAAGCTCGAGATCGTCTCGTGCCCGTCGTGCGGGCGCGCTCAGGTGGACGTCTACACGCTCGCGGAGCGGGTCACGGCCGGCCTGGAGGGCATGGAGGTGCCGCTGCGTGTCGCGGTCATGGGCTGCGTCGTCAACGGTCCGGGGGAGGCCCGCGAGGCCGACCTCGGCGTCGCCTCGGGCAATGGCAAGGGCCAGATCTTCGTCAAGGGCGAGGTCATCAAGACCGTGCCGGAGTCGATGATCGTCGAGACCCTGATCGAGGAGGCGATGCGCCTGGCGGAGTCCATGGACCCCGTCGAGGCAGGTGAGGGCACCCCGGTCGTCTCGGTCGGGTGACCCTCTTTCGGGCGCAACGTCCCGATTAGTCGGACAGAACGTCGATACGTGAGGCAGAATCCCCCCATGCGGCCACGTCGCGCGACGATGCTCGACAGCCGGTCGGGGGGCCTCGTCCTGGGAGACGACGACCTCGCGGCCGCGCTCGTCGTGTGCGCCCAGGACCCGGTGGGCTCGGTGCTCGCGGCGTCCCGCATCGAGCACGCGCTGGACACGCGGCTCGCCGGCTCCGGTGGCGAGCTGTGGGGCTACCAGCACGACGGCGAGCTCGTCGCGATCTGCTGGGCCGGCGCGAACCTGGTCCCGGTGGTCCCCGTGGTCGACCAGCGGCTGTCGTCGGCGGCCTGTGACGCGTTCGCGCTCATGGCCGAGCGGCAGGGGAGGCGCTGCTCGTCGATCGTCGGGCCCGCGCCCGCCGTGCTCGAGCTGTGGGGGCGGCTCCGCTCGTCGTGGCGGGGGGTGCGGGAGGTGCGCGCGGACCAGCCCTCGATGGTGATCGACCACGCGCCCGCGCTCGCGCCCGACCCGCGGGTGCGCAGGTCACGGGACGACGAGTTCGGCGAGGTGCTCCCCGCGTGCGTCCGGATGTTCACCGAGGAGGTCGGCTACTCGCCCGCCGGCAGCGCGTACGAGGCGCGGGTGCGGGGCCTCATCACGGCAGGGCGCTCGTTCGTGCGCATGGAGGCCGACGTGCCGGGCCCGGTGCGCTCGCACGACCCGAGCCGTGAGCGTGTGGTGTTCAAGGCCGAGTTGGGCGCGGTCGCGGGCGGCGTCGCGCAGGTGCAGGGCGTGTGGGTCGCGCCCGACCGCCGCGGCAACCGGCTCTCGGAGAGCGGCATGGCGGCCGTCGTCGCGCTCGCGCGCGCGTCGATCGCACCCGTGGTCTCGCTGTACGTCAACGCCTACAACGCGCGCGCGATCGCGGCGTACGAGGCGGTCGGGTTCCGCACCGTCGGGTCGTACGCGACCGTCTTGTTCTAGCGGCCCCGACGAGCGCAGCGTCGGCGCGCTTTCAGCGCATTGTCAGCGCAGCAGCCGTGACATCCGGCGGTCCGCGAGCGGTTTGCCGCCCGTCTGGCACGTGGGGCAGTACTGCAACGACGAGTCGGCGAACGACACCTCGTGCACGGTGTCCCCGCATGGCACACCGTCCCAGCCGGGGCAGCGCTGGCCGGTGCGGCCGTGCACTCGCATCCCGCGGCGCTTGGCGTCCTTGAGCTCGGCGGCGGGCTTGCCGGACGCGTCGGCGACCGCCTGCGTCAACACGTCGTGGATCGCCGCGTACAGCACGTCGGCCTTCTCGTCGTCGAACGAGCGCGTGGGCGCGAACGGGGACATCCGGGCGGCGTGCAGGATCTCGTCAGAGTACGCGTTGCCGATGCCCGCGATCGTGCCCTGGTCCCGCAGCAGGCCCTTGACCTGCTGGTTCTTGGCGGCCAGCAGCTCCGCGAACCGCGCACGCGTGAACTCCGACGAGAGCGGCTCGACTCCGAGCGTCGCGATCTGCGGCACCTCGGACGGCTCGGAGACGATGTGGACGGCCAGCCGCTTGCGCGTGCCCTGCTCCGTCAGGTCGAACCCAGAGCCGTCGTCGAGCCGCACCCGCAGCGCGAGCGGCGACTTCCCCGGCCGCACGGGCGTCGCCGGCAGCGCGTCCGACCAGCGCACCCAGCCGGCGCGTGAGAGGTGCCAGATCAAGTGCAGGGGCTCGCCCGTGGCCGTCGCGGCCATGAGGTCGAGCCACTTGCCGTGGCGTGTCGCATCGACCACGACCGCGCCCGCGAGCGCCGCGGGCGGTGGGCGGAACGTCTTGAGCGCGCTGATCTGGCCGACGGACACCGCCGCGATCGCGTGGCCGCCGGCCCGCTCGCGCAGGAACTGCGCGAGCGCCTCCACCTCGGGTAGCTCAGGCACCCGGCCATCGTGGCGCCAGCGCCCGGTCGCGCGCAGGCGCCGCGAGCGTCGCGGCCGAAAGTCGTGGTGGACCACACCCGCCCGCCAACTACGCTTTGCGCATGCTCCTGCGCCTGTCCACGCTCTTCGTCCGCACGCTGCGTGAGGACCCCGCCGACGCCGAGGTCGCCAGCCACAAGCTCCTCGTGCGGGCCGGGTACATCCGCCGCGCCGCCCCCGGCATCTACACGTGGCTGCCGCTCGGGCTGCGCGTGCTCGCCAAGGTCGAGGCCGTGGTGCGCGAGGAGATGGCCGCCGCGGGCGCGCAGGAGGTGCACTTCCCCGCGCTGCTGCCCAAGGAGCCGTACGAGGCGACCGGCCGCTGGACCGAGTACGGGCCCAACATCTTCCGGCTCAAGGACCGCAAGGAGAACGACTATCTCCTCGCGCCCACCCACGAGGAGATGTTCACGCTGCTGGTCAAGGACTTGTACTCGTCGTACAAGGACCTGCCGCTCACGCTCTTCCAGATCCAGACGAAGTACCGCGACGAGGCCCGCCCGCGCGCCGGGCTGATCCGGGGCCGCGAGTTCGTCATGAAGGACGCGTACTCGTTCGACGTCGACGACGCCGGCCTGGACGCCTCCTACCAGGCGCAGCGCGACGCGTACCGCCGGATCTTCGACCGGCTGGGCCTGGAGTACGTGATCGTCGCGGCCACGTCCGGAGCCATGGGCGGCTCGCGGTCCGAGGAGTTCCTGACGCCCACCGCGATCGGCGAGGACACGTTCGTGCGCTCCGCGGGCGGCTACGCCGCGAACGTCGAGGCCGTCACGACGGTCGCGCCGCCCGCGCTCCCGTACGACGACGCGCCCGCCGCGCACGTCGAGGACACGCCCGACACGCCGACGATCGACACGCTCGTCGCGGTCGCCGACGCACTCTTCCCGGACCGTGGCTACACCGCCGCGAACACGCTCAAGAACGTCGTGCTCGCGCTCGTGCAGCCCACCGGGGAGCGAGAGCTGCTCGTCGTCGGGCTGCCCGGCGACCGCGAGGTGGACCTCAAGCGCCTCGAGGCGGCCGTCGCGCCGGCCGAGGTGGAGCCCGCGGGCGACGCGGACTTCGCCGCCCACCCCGAGCTGGTCCGCGGCTACATCGGCCCCCTCGCGCTCGGCCCCAACGTGCCGGTGGCCGAGGGCGACGAGCGCACGGCGGTGCGCTACCTGCTGGATCCGCGGGTCGTGGACGGCACGCGGTGGATCACCGGCGCGAACGAGCCCGGGAAGCACGTGTTCGACCTGGTCGCGGGCCGTGACTTCACGGCCGACGGCACTGTCGAGGCGGCCGAGGTCCGCGCGGGCGACGAGGCGCCCGACGGCTCCGGCCCGCTCGAGCTCGCGCGCGGCATCGAGATCGGCCACATCTTCCAGCTCGGCCGCAAGTACGCCCGCGCGCTGGGGCTCACGGTCCTGGACCAGAACGGCAAGGCGCAGGTCGTCACGATGGGCTCGTACGGCATCGGCGTCACGCGTGTGCTCGCCGCGCTGGCCGAGGCGAACCACGACGACAAGGGCCTGGCCTGGCCCGCGCATGTCGCGCCCGCGCACGTGCACCTCGTGGCCACCGGCAAGGACTCCGCGGTGTTCGACGCGGCCGACGAGCTCGCCCGCGAGCTGTCGGCACGCGGCGTCGAGGTGCTCTACGACGACCGCCCGAAGGTCTCGCCGGGAGTCAAGTTCGCCGACGCCGAGCTGCTCGGGGTGCCGGTCGTGGTGGTCGTCGGACGCGGCCTGGCGCAGGGCGTGGTCGAGGTCCGGTCGCGAGCCGGCGGCGACTCCGTCGAGGTTCCGGTCGCGGAGGTCGTCGGCCACGTGGCCGCGCGCGTCGCCGCGATGCTCTAGCCGCCAGCCCGCTCCGCCATGCCCGGGAAGGCCGTGGCGAGCGTGCCCCACGCGCGGCCCTCGGCCGTCGCGGCGCGCAGCCCCGTGACGTAGGGCTCGCGCTGCCCGACGGCGGCCCCGGCGACCGCCGACGAATGCGCCTGCGCGAGCGCGCCCGCGAGCTCCTGCGCGACGACGGCGTCGGCCTCGGCAGTCCCGAGGTCCATGGGCACCTCGTACGCCGCGAGCCGCGGGTCGCCCGCCTTGCCCGCGACGCCCGCCGCGAGGGCCCAGCGCTGCGCGAGCTCGCGGTGCCGTGCCGCTGCGGTGACCGCAGCCGCACGGGTTGCCGTGGGCCGGCGGGCCGCCATCACCTCGAACGCGTAACCCGCCTCGTCGTGCGCCCGGACCACCGGCGCCGCGAGAGTGGCTTCGGCCTGCGCGGGCGCGTCGTCGAACCCCGCGACGCGCTCGGCGGCGCCCGGATCGTCGACGCCGACCAGGGGAGCCAGGCGCGCGGCGAGATCGGATCGCGAGGCGGCGATCGACGCCAGCAGCCGCGCGAGCGGCCCGTCGTCGACAGTCACGGCGTCGGCGCGCGCCACCTCGTCGGCCTGGGCGAGCAGCGTGACCACCTCGGCGGGCGTGACGACGGGCGCGGGCGACGGCGTCACGGTCGGCGTCGGCTTCGGCAGGCCGGAGTCGTACGGTCCGCCGAGCGCGTCCGCATGCTGCCGGGAGAAGGCCGCGACCTCGTCGAGCAGCACGCGGACGTCGTCCGAGGGCGCCGCGGCGCTCGCGGACTGCGCCGCCGCGGCGAGCGCGAGCGACTCCTGCACGTTGTGCTCGCGCACCACCTCGAGCGCGCCCGGCGAGGGCTCGACCGGGGGAGGCGTCTCCAGGCGGAGGCCGCAGCCCGAGAGCACGACGGACAACACGACGGCCATCACTGTGGCCGTCACTCTGGCCGTCACTGTGCTCATCACGGTGGCCGCCGCGGGCACGCCGACACGCGCGGGACGCGGCGTGAGAAGCGACACCTTGCGGCGGGCGGGAACGAGGTCGAGGCGGGTGAACATCGCCCGCGATCCTCCCACGGGCGCCTGGCTCCGGCCGCCATCGCCAGGCGGGAGCGCGCCGACTCGTTACGCTGGGGGCCACAACATCACAGGGTCGAGCCATGCGCGCCGGACCCACGAAGAGCTTGAGGGAGGCGGTCATGGGCCCCACCGCGCCCGCCGAGCGAGTGCGGGACGCCGTCGCGCCCGCCGTGGAGTCGGTCGGACTGATCCTGGAGGACGTGCAGGTCCGCCGTGCCGGCGCCCGCTGGACCGTGGAGGTCGTCGTCGACGTCCCGGAGGACGACGACACGGACCTCGACCTCGACCGAGTCGCGCTCGCCACCCACGCGGTGTCCGACGCGCTCGACGCGATCGACGTGGCCCCCGGCGAGTACACGCTCGAAGTCGGCAGCCGCGGTGTCGACCGCCCGCTCACGCAGCGCCGCCACTTCGCGCGTGCGATCGGGCGCGGCGTCGACGTGCGGACCGCCGACGGGTCGGCCATCGCGGGCCGGCTCGTCGCCGTGGAGGACGACGACGACGCGATCGTCGTCGTGCCCGTGACGCCCGGGCTCAAGGGACGCAAGCCGCGGGTGGGGGACCCCGTGCGTGTGCGGCTCGCGGACGTCGCGAGCGCGCGCGTCCAGGTGGACCTGTCGGGGCTCGGTCCCGAGGACGACGACAAGCCGGGCGCCGCGGGCGCCGGACAGGAGAGCTGATGGACATCGACATGACCGCGCTGCGCGTGCTGGAGCGCGAGAAGGAGATCAGCCTCGACATCCTGGTGTCCGCGATCGAGCAGGCGCTGCTGTCCGCGTACCACCGCACGCCCTACGCGCACACCCGCGCGCGCGTGGAGGTCGACCGCAAGTCGGGGCACGTCACGGTGTGGGCACGCGAGCCCGCGACCGTCGACGAGGACGGCCACGTGCTCGACGAGTCGCCCGAGTTCGACGACACGCCGGAGGGCTTCGGGCGCATCGCGACGTCCACCGCGCGCCAGGTCATCGTGCAGCGCCTGCGCGACGCCGAGGACGACCAGGTCCTCGGGCAGTTCCGCGGCAAGGAGGGCGAGGTCCTGGGCGGAGTCATCCAGCAGGGCCACGACCCGCGCATGGTGCTCGTCGACGTCGGCGGCACCGAGGCCGTGCTTCCGCCGCACGAGCAGGTGCCCGGCGAGGAGTACATCCACGGTGAGCGCATCCGCGGCTACGTCCTCGAGGTCGCGCGCGGCGCGCGCGGGCCGCAGGTCACGTTGTCCCGCACGCACCCCAACCTCGTGCGCCGGCTGTTCGCGCTCGAGGTCCCGGAAGTCGCGGACGGCACGGTCGAGATCACCGCGCTCGCGCGCGAGGCGGGCCACCGCACCAAGATGGCGGTCAAGGCCACGGTCCCCGGCGTCAACGCCAAGGGCGCGTGCATCGGCCCGATGGGCGGGCGCGTGCGGGCCGTGATGGCCGAGCTGCATGGCGAGAAGATCGACATCGTCGACCATTCCGACGACCCGGCCGAGATGATCGCGCACGCGCTCTCGCCTTCGCGCGTGGTGTCGGTGACGATCGTCGACCCCGACGCTCGGGCCGCCCGCGTCGTCGTGCCGGACTACCAGCTCTCGCTCGCGATCGGCAAGGAGGGCCAGAACGCCCGCCTCGCCGCCAAGCTCACCGGCTGGCGGATCGACATCCGATCCGACGCCGAGGGTGATCACGAGCCACATGACCAGGGCCGTGAGCAGCGCGGTCACGATCAGTGACGCACGGGGGTAGACTCGACGAGGCTGGGCCGGACGCCCGGCTCCTGCCGCGCGCAGACCAACCCCAAGATGCTCGGTCCCATCCGAGCGCCCCGGGACCGGTGCGCACGTGCGTGGGATGCCGAGTTGCCGGCCCGAAGGACGCCCTGCTGAGGGTGGTGGCCGTGACGACCGCAGGCTCGATCGAGCTGGTCGTCGACGAACGCCGTCGGATGCCGGGCAGGGGTGCGTGGCTCCACCCCGACCCTGCTTGCCTCGAGCTCGCGTCACGTCGGCGCGCATTCGGGCGGGCCCTGCGGTTGCAGGGGACGCCGGACGCGGCCGCGGTCACGCGGTTCGTCGAGCAGCAGGCCGTCTAGTGCCAGTACGACGACACTTCGGTGTCGACCGTCGATCAGGAAAGCGGGTTGGAAGCCGATGGCTGCCCGATGAGCACGCACCGATGAGTACCCAGCGATGAGTACCTCGCACTAACGACGGTCTGACCCTGTCCCGGGCAGACCGAGACAGGAGAGAAGTGCCCAAGCTTCGTGTCTACGAGCTCGCCAAGGAGCTCGGAGTCGACAGCAAGACGATCATGACGAAGCTCACCGAGATGGGTGAGTTCGTCCGGTCGGCGTCCTCGACGATCGAGCCGCCGGTCGTGCGCAAGCTGCGCGACGTGTACCCCGCGTCCGGTGGCGCCGCTGCGCCCGCGCCGAAGGCGGCTCCCGCGGCCAAGCCCGCGCCTGCCCCGGCGGCGCCTGCCGCCACGGCTGCCCCGGCTCCGGCC
>JAEWOA010000095.1 GCA_023461115.1 Actinomycetes bacterium | reverse complement strand
CGCTCGCCGATGCGCGCGCCGCGCCCGATGTACGCGCCGCGGCCGATCGAGGCCCGGGCGCCGACCACGGCGTCCTCGTCGATCCACGCGTGCGCCGTCACCACGGCGCCGGGGCCGACTGCCGCGCCGGCCTCGACGTACGCGCCGCGCTCGACCACGGCGGTGTCGTCGGCGAACGCCTGCGGCGACACCAGGCCGCCGCCGGGGGTGTGCCGGTCGTAGCGCATGACGCGCCCGTCGTCGGCCTCGAACTCGATCCGTCCTGCCACTCGTGGCACCAGCGCCCTCCTCCTGACTCGGGGTCTGCGCTGACATAACCGACGGACGGGGCCAGGTGTTCCGCGCGCACGGGCTGGCCGGGGTGGGGTGTTTGCCAGCACCACCCACCCCGGCCGGGCTCAGGGTCAGGGCGCCGGTGGGTACTCGACCACCAGGGAGGTCGTCGAGCCGCCCGGCGTCCCCACAGCGGGGGCCCCGACGCCGTTGACCACGGAGTCGAGCGTGCCCGCGTTGTTGAGGGAGACCCCGATGAGGTGGTGCAGCTTCACGCCGGGCCGGCGGGGGACCTCGAAGCCCTGCGTGGCGTGCAGCGTCGGCACCACGTTGGTGTAGATGTACGAGCCGAGCCCCCACGCCTCGTGCGTGCGGACCGAGTCGGCCACCTTGTAGGCCGCCCACCCGAGCGTCGAGCCGTGGCGCCACGCGTCCTGGCTCGGCGGGTCGTAGGGCAGCTCGTTCTGGAAGAAGATGGTGCGGCCGCGCTCGCCGTTCCAGATCACGTTGTACTGCTGGTAGTGCTCGGCGAACAGGCCGGTGGCGAGCACGTCGTCGCCGTTGACGACGACGCCGTTGCGCGCGGTGTTGACGTTCCAGCCGACGCCCTCGCCGTGGTCGCCGCGCCAGGCCCACGTGTGGTCGACGATCGTGTGGTTCGCGTTGACGACGAGGCTCGTGGCCGCCTTGCCGACGTGGGCGCCGCCGATCCGGAAGAACACGTCGTGCAGCACGGTCGGGTTCTTGGGGTCGGACAGCAGCGGCTTGCGGAGCAGCGAGTCGAGCTTGGACAGCGGCGTCCCGACGACGACGAGCGCGGGCGACGAGACCGCCCCGGCGTCGAGCATGATCCCGGCGAGGTCGACGCCCGGGACGTCGAGCGTCTGGATCCCGATCGAGCCCTTGAGCGGCACGATCGTGGCCAGGCCGAGGCCTAGCACGACCGTGTTCTTGCGGCTCACGATGATCGGCTGGGAGTTCTCGTAGACGCCGGGCGTCAGGAGCAGGTGCTTGCCCGCGAGCAGGTGCGCGTTGATCGTCGAGACCTTGGCGCCGGGCTTGGCGACGTAGAAGTCCTTGAGCGGGATCGAGCGCCCGTTGGCGCCGTCACGCCACGCGACGTCGCGTGAGTCGGTGCGCGTGCTGGGGACGAAGACGTTCCACTTGCCCTTGGCGTCCACGTACAGGAACGGCTTCTCGCGGGACTGCGGCGTCGTCTGGAGCGTCGTGTACTTCTCGCCCTCGGCGCTGAAGGTGTCGTCGGGGGCGCCGACGACGCCGGAGAACACCTGGTTCCACACCGAGTTGCTCCACCCGCCGACCGACGAGTCGCGCACCAGGAACTGCTGCTGGCTGCCGTTGATCGTGAAGGGCAGGTCGGAGTCCGCGATGTACCCGCCGCTGGCGTACTGCGGGCCGGGCGAGCAGTAGTCCATGAGCGAGAGGTTCGCGCCGGTCAGGTGCACGCGGCGCATGGGCGCGGCCTGGGACACGGCCCAGAAGTTGGCGGACGTCTTGCAGCCGTCGGGCTCGCCGGCGCCCGAGAAGTGGATCGAGAGGTTGGACAGCGAGCGCCAGAAGTTCACGAGCGCGGTGCAGTCCGTGGGGTCGCCGGGGGCCGTGGGGAAGCACTGGTTGCGGACCTCGATCGCGCCGTTGACGACGACGTCGTCGGGGGACAGGCCCAGGCCCGCGACCTCGGTGTAGTAGCCGACCTCGAAGCGGAGCGGCTGCTCGGGCGTGCCGTACGTGCCGGGCTTGAACAGCAGCGCGTACCGCCCGGCGCCGAACTGCGCGGGGGTCTGCTGGGCGGCGATGGCGTCGACCTTCGCCTGGATCTGCGCGACCGGCATGGACGGGTCGAAGACGATCGTGTTCGGGCCGAGGTCGGGGTTCGCCGGACCGGTGGCCTGGGCTGGTGTGACCGCGAGGGCCACGACGACGAGCGGCGCGCAGAGCGCCGCGCCGATCGTGCGCGCGCGGCGGCGGGCGTGCGTGGGCAGCATGAAGGAGCGTCCCTCCGGACGATGGTGTGGGCGGGATCGGGCACGCCGGGCGCGTGCGGATGGCCCCGGCTTCGTTGCCGGGGGGACGCCCGGAACGGGATCCGACGCCCCGGGCTGTTCGTGTCCGAAAGTACCGACCTGCCCGTTTCCTTACAACCCTGTAACCAGAATTTCCTTACAGACCAGTAAGCGTTCGCCGCGACGACGGCGCCCGGAACGTGAGACGACCGGGCAACCGGGGATGCGCGCGGCGCTCGCGCGCGTTCAATGCGCTCATGACCGCCACACCACTGACCGCCGCCGGCGCCGACGCGCTCGACAACCCCGCCTGGTCCGCGCTCACCGGCGCGCACGCGCAATTCGCCGTCGGCTCGGGCGACGCGCTGCGCTACCGGCCCGAGGTGTCCCCGATCATCGCGCTGCGCGACCAGCACGACCCGCGCTCGTGGGCCGACCTCGCGGCGCTCGTCGGCGCGGGCGTGCAGGTCACGCTCGCGGGCGTGTCCGCCGAGCCGCCCGCGGGCTGGGAGCGCGTCGGCGCGTTCCAGGGCGTCCAGATGGTCGCCACCGACCGCCTGCGCAGCGCGCCCGACGCCGACGCGCTCCGGCTCGGCGCCGACGACGCGCTCGAGATGCTCGCGCTCGTGCGGCGCACCGAGCCGGGCCCGTTCGAGCCCGAGACCTACCGGCTCGGCACGTACCTGGGCTTCCGCGTCGCCGGCGAGCTCGTCGCCATGGCGGGCGAGCGGCTGCACGCCGACGGCTTCACCGAGATCAGCGCGGTGTGCACCGACAGTCGGTTCCGGGGCCGCGGCTACGCGTCGCGCCTGGTCAAGGCCGTGGCGCACGAGATCCGCGAGCGCGGGGACACCCCGTTCCTGCACGCGAGCGCCGCCAACACCGGCGCGATCCGGCTGTACGAGGCGCTCGGCTTCGAGCACCGCGCCGACCGGACGTTCCTCGTCGTGCGCACGCCCGGCCCGCTCGCCTGAGCGCCCCCGCGCGGAACTCACGCCGCAGCCAGCGCGTTAGCCTCAGACGTCGCGGCTGTGGCGCCGTGGCCCACCACCACGGGAGTCTGCTGTGCACCGCCTCGCGCGCTTCTCGCTCGCCCACCGAGCGCTCACCGCCCTTGTCACCGTCGCCGTCGCGCTCCTCGGCGTCGTGAGCCTCGGCTCGCTGCGCCAAGAGCTCATCCCGTCGATCTCGTTCCCCGCGGCCGCGGTGATCGGCGTCTATCCCGGCGCGTCGCCGCAGGTCGTCGAGCAGCAGGTCACGACGATCGTCGAGGGCGCCGTGCTCGGCGTGGACGGCGTGGACCAGGTGACCTCGACGTCGTCGAGCAGCCTGTCCGCCACCACCGTGATGTTCCGCTACGGCACCAACGTGACCACCGCGGTGGCCGAGCTGCGCGGCGCGCTGGAGAACGCGGCGTCGCAGCTTCCCGACGACGTCGACCCCCAGGTGCTCGCCGGCTCGCTCGACGACCTGCCCGTGGTGCAGCTCGCGGTCTCGGGCGGCGACGACACCGCCGCACTGCAGAAGTCCGTCGACGAGGTGCTGGTCCCTGAGCTCGAGGACGTCGCCAACGTGCGGACCGTCGCGGTCACCGGGGCCCCCGAGCGGCTGATCACCGTCGACGTCGACCTGCAGGCGATGGGCGGGCTCGGCGTCACGCCGGCCGACGTCCTGGACGTGCTCGAGCGCAACGGCGTCCGGCTGCCCGCGGGCACGCTGACCGACGGCGAGCAGACGCTGTCGGTGCAGGTGGGGACGCCGATCACGAGCGTCGAGGAGCTGCAGGGGCTGCCGGTCATGACGACGGGCGGCGGCACGGTCGCGCTGTCGGACTTCGCCACCGTGGTGGACGGCGAGGCCGCCGCGACGTCGTTCTCGCGCCTCAACGGCGACCCGTCGCTCGCGGTCGCGATCACCAAGACCCCCGACGGCAACGTCGTCGAGGTCTCGCGCGCAGTCACCCAGGTGCTCGACGACCTCGCGGACCGGCTCGACGCGCAGGGCGTCGACGTCACGGTCGTGTTCGACCAGGCGCCGTTCATCACCGAGTCGATCGAGGGCCTGGCCACCGAGGGCGGCCTCGGCCTGGTGTTCGCGGTGCTCGTGATCCTGCTGTTCCTGGCGTCGTGGCGGTCCACGCTCGTCTCCGCGGTGTCGATCCCCCTGTCGCTGCTCGTGGCCTTCTCGATCATGAAGGCCACCGGCTACACCCTGAACCTGCTCACGCTCGCCGCGCTCACCATCGCGATCGGGCGTGTGGTGGACGACTCGATCGTCGTCATCGAGAACATCTCGCGGCACCTGTCCTACGGCGAGGAGCGCAAGGCCGCGGTGCTCGGCGCCGTGCGCGAGGTCGGCGGCGCCATCACGGCCTCCACGCTGGCGACCGTCGCGGTGTTCGCGCCCATCGGGTTCGTCGGCGGCTTCGTCGGCGAGCTGTTCCGGCCGTTCGCGTTCACGGTCGCCATCGCGATGGGCGCGTCGCTGTTCGTCGCGCTGACGATCGTGCCGGTGCTCGCGTACTGGTTCGTCAAGAACCCCGTGCTCGCGCACGACGACGCCGAGGGCGCCCGGTTGCGCGAGGAGGCCGAGGCCAAGGAGCGGCACGGGCTGTGGCAGCGCGGCTACCTGCCGCTGCTCGCGGCGTCGCTGCGGCGGCCGGTCGTCACCCTGCTCGTCGCGGTCGGCGTGCTCGTCGGCACGCTCGGGCTGACGCCGCTGCTCGAGACCAACCTCATCGGCGACTCCGGCCAGGACACGGTCACCGTGAGCGCCAAGTTCGAGCCGGGCACGTCCCTGGCCGCGCAGTCCGCGTCGGCCGAGACGGTCGAGGACGCGCTCATGGACGTCGACGGCGTCGCCACCGTGCAGACGTCCGGTGGGCAGGGCAGCGGCTTCGAGGCGTTCACGGGCGGCGCGGGCAACGCCAACTTCGCGGTCACGTTCGACGAGGGCGCCGACAACGAGCGCGTGTCCGACGACATCCGCGCCGCGGTGCAGGACCTCGACACCGCGCCAATCACGCAGCTCACCGTGGCCGCGGGAAGCGCCGGGTTCGGCTCGTCCACCGTGGACCTCGTGGTGTCCGCCGACGACGCCGACACGCTCGCCGAGGCCGCCGAGCAGGTGCAGGCCGAAGCCGAGAAGGCTCCCGACGGAGACGCCGTGAGCAGCACGCTCGCAGCCGACCAGCCCGTCGTGCAGGTCACGGTCGACCGTGCGGCGGCCGCCGCCGCGGGCCTCACCGAGACCGGCGTCGCGACGACGGTCGCCGGGCTGATGAACGACCCCAAGCTCGGGACCGTGGACCTCGGCGACGGCCCGGTGTCGGTCGTCGCGTCGTTCGGTGAGCCGCCGGCGGACATCGAGGCGCTCAAGAGCACGGTCCTCGCGACTCCCACCGGTGGCGTGCTGCTCGCCGAGGTCGCGGACGTCCAGGTGGTCGAGACGCAGGCGTCGATCACCCGCACCGACGGCCGCCGCACGGTCACCGTCTCGGTCACCCCGGCGGGCCAGGACGTCGGCGCGCTGTCCGCGGACCTCACGGCGCGCATGGCGGCGCTCGACCTGCCGCAGGGCGCGGACGTCGTCGTCGCGGGCGTGGCGGCGGACCAGGCCGACGCGTTCGGGGACCTCGGGCTCGCGCTGCTGCTGGCGATCGCGATCGTGTACATCGTGCTCGTCGCGACGTTCAACTCGCTCGGCCAGCCGCTGATCCTCCTGGTGTCGATCCCGTTCGCCGCGACCGGCGCGCTCGCGGGGCTGCTGCTGACCGGCACGCCGCTGGGGGTGCCCGCGCTGATCGGCATGCTCATGCTCGTCGGCATCGTCGTCTCGAACGCGGTGGTGCTGATCGACCTGATCAACCAGTACCGCACGCGCGGCCGGCCGCTCGACGACGCGGTGGCCGAGGGCGCCCGCAAGCGCCTGCGGCCCATCGTGATGACGGCCGCGGCGACGATCTTCGCGCTCCTGCCCATGGCGTTCGGGATCACGGGCGGCGGGGCGTTCATCTCGCGGCCGCTCGCGATCGTCGTCATCGGCGGCCTGATCACCTCCACGCTGCTGACGCTGGTGGTCGTCCCGGTGATCTACACGCTCACCGAGCGCCGCAAGGCCCGCCGCCACGACAAGCGCGAGGCCAAGCGCGAGGCCCAGCGTGAGGCCCAGCGTGAGGCCAAGCGTGAGGCCAAGCGTGAGGCCCAGCGTGAGGCGGCGACGACGGACGGAGGCGCCGAGCCGGCGACCGCGTGACGCGCTAGGCCCCCGCCGGGCCCGTCGTCACGCGCGTCGCGGGAGCGGTCGCGC
>JAEWOA010000094.1 GCA_023461115.1 Actinomycetes bacterium | reverse complement strand
TATATTCAGGCTCTAAATCTTGTGCGACAGTCGCATTTGGCCCAAAAATACGCACGCCCGCATCAAGCAATTCCTGCTTACGTGTATTCCATGCCTGAAAATCTGCAGTTTTTACAGTAGGCTTGTTGATGTCAGTTAGATTAATAATACTGATTGAACCTTCTGGATCAATCTTATAACCTTCATTTGGCTCACCTTCATTGGCAACCAAGACTTTTTTGCCATCTGGAGTAAAAGTCAACATATCAGGCAATGCACCGACTTCAACTTTGCTGATAAAGCTCAGGTCTTTGGCTTTAAAAAATGCCACGATGCCTTTATCAGTTTTAGGTGTTGCCTGAACAGCTAAAGCGAAAATACCTTGATGTACCGCAACACTATTGACTTCAGAATTCGCTAAATGAGTCTTGGCATCCAAGCTGTTCAGCTTAACAGGTGCACTTGGGTTGCTTAAATCCAGTACATCGACCACGCCATTTTTCGCATTGACTACAAATAAACGTTTGCTTTCAGCATCATAAGCAGGAATTTCCGCAGCACTCGCACCAAAAACTTGTGCATCGTATTCCCCTAAACGCTCCAAACTAATTGTTGTAGGTGTTGCTTCAACAACTTCTTCTTTTACAGGAATAGGATCATTATTATCATTACAGCCCACCATCCCCACAGACAATAAAGCCAACATTAATGCAGAAATTTTCGTTTTCATAAATTACTCATCATTTTTCTAAATGCACCCAACTTACAAACTCAAAGTGAATAATCGGTGACAAATAGATGACAATTTCATGGCATTTACTTGAATTTTCAAACACTTTTCATACTTTTGCAGATGCAGTCCGCTAGATTGCAAAATGGTTTAAACTAGACCAAATGTCCATTTTGCCGAGTTATGAACCAAACACCGACCCATCAAGCCCTGCATCCTGAATACCGTCTTTTGGTATTTCTGGTTTCAATTGGCTTTTTTATGCAGGCGCTCGACACCACCATTGTGAATACAGCAATCCCTGCAATGGCGAATAGCCTGCAGGAAGACCCGCTGCGGATGCACAGTGTTGTGGTGGCGTATGTGCTCTCGGTGGCAGCGTGTATTCCATTAAGTGGATGGTTGGCAGATCGTTTTGGGGTACGCAATACCTATTTTGCAGCGATTATCATTTTTACCCTTGCCTCTTTGGGTTGTGCTGCAGCAGCGAGTCTGAATGAATTACTGTTTTATCGGGTGATTCAAGGTATTGGTGGCGCATTGCTCTTGCCTGTCGGGCGCTTGGCGATGTTAAAAATCATTCCACGTACCCAGTTTTTATCTGCCATGAGCCTGATGAGTCTGGCAGGGTTGATTGGCCCCTTAATTGGCCCAACTCTGGGTGGCTGGTTGGTCGAAGTCGCCACGTGGCACTGGATTTTCCTGATCAACATTCCTATGGGCATCTTGGGCTGTTGGATTTGTATTAAAGCCATGCCGAATGTGACTGAAACTGAAGTTAAAAACTTTGATTTTCTCGGGTTTATCCTATTAGTTGTGGCGATGGCGGGCTTATCTTTAGGCATCGAAAATTTTGCCAATCCACAATATAACCTGCTTTGGAATTTTGCGTTAATCTTGGCTGGTGGTATTGCTGCAGCATGCTATGCTCGCCATGCTCACACCCATCAAAATGCCTTATTTCGCAGTGATTTATTTAAAAATCGCTTATATGCGATTGGTATTTTAGGTAACTTTTTTGCCCGCTTCGGGGGCAATGCCATGCCTTTTATCATGCCAATCATGCTGCAGGTGGCTTTTGGTTTTGAACCATTTATCACAGGTTTGATGATGATTCCAACTGTGCTTGGTTCTTTGGTATCTAAACCAATTATTCGGCCTTTAATTCAACGTTTTGGCTATCGGCAGTTTTTACTGACCAATACGTTATTGGTCGGGGCGTGTATTGCTAGTTTTGCGCTGACCACTGCTGAAACTGCGACTTGGTTACGTGCCTTGCATTTTTTTATATTTGGGGTGCTTAATTCATTGCAGTTTGTGGGTATGAATACCTTTACACTCAAAGATTTACCTCAACAAGATGCCAGCAGCGGCAATAGTTTTTTATCCATGATTATGATGCTGTCGATGAGTATTGGCGTGGCATTGGCAGGTACTTTGGTGAATATGTTTAGTGCCTATTACGGCGCAGGACAGTTAGTCAGTGCCTTTCATGCCACTTTAATTTGTTTGGGTGTATTAAATATTTTGGCATTTTTAGTGTTTTGGAATATCCCCAAACACACGGCTGTTTAAAACGCCATTACCGAAAGCGCATGGTGCTACACCGCACTGCACGTTATGATATGACTTTGCTCCGCGAAGCTTTTTCAACATGCGCAAACCGTCCAATCAAGCTAAAAACTCAGCTTTTACACCGCACTATCGTATGACCATTGCGATGCTTGGCAGTGCTGTTTTGGCGGTTTTATTGTATTTTGGTGTGTTGCGCCAACAACCTGCGGCAACCGAAGAATATCCGATTCAAGGATTTGACGTGTCACATCATCAAGGCGATGTTCAGTGGCATAAAATTTCCCCACAAAAATATGCCTTTGTCTATTTAAAAGCCACCGAAGGGGGCGATTTTAAAGACCGTAAATTTCAGGATAACTGGCTCAAAGCCCGTGAACATGGCTTTTTGGTCGGCGCCTATCATTTTTATCGCTTATGCCGTGATGGAGCAATTCAGGCAGAAAACTTTATTGCGACTGTTCCAAAAAAATCCGACAGTTTGCCACCTGTAATTGACTTGGAGTATGACAGCAACTGCATCAATACCTATACCAAAGAACAGTTACTGCGCGAAATTCAAATCATGCATGATGCGCTATATCAACATTATGAAAAACAACCGATTTTTTATGTATCTAAAGCCTTTTACAATATGGTATTAACTGAAAGCTTTAAGCAAACACCACTTTGGGTCAGAGAATATCAGGGTAAACCACAACTGGCAGGTCAGTCAAAATGGTTATTTTGGCAACATACCAATCAGGGTCAAATAAAAGGTATTCACAGCCCTGTTGACCTGAATGTTTTTTATGGCAATAGCAAACAATGGCAGCGTTTTTTAACAGACAACGCGATTCAACCCGCAAGACTTGAACTGAGCCAGAAAAAATAACAAGATAGCCGCATCACAATAAAAAAGTACCGTCATGAAAATTATTAAAGGACTGCTTTGGGCTGCGCTTACGCTCAGCATTTGTGCAGGATTCGCACTGTTTTACCTATTACACCCCGCAGGCAAACTAGAACAATTTTCCGCATGGCAATATCCAGTAAAAACCACAAATGCCAACTTAAAAGTACATTATTTTGGCGTATCTACCCTGTTGTTTGATGATGGTGAAAACCAAATTCTGATTGATGGATTTTTTAGTCGCCCCTCTCTTGCACAAGTCATGTGGAACAAGTTAGACAGCCAACCAGCCTTATTGCACAAGTTGATTCAACAGCATC
>JAEWOA010000093.1 GCA_023461115.1 Actinomycetes bacterium | reverse complement strand
CGGCGCAAGAAATCATAAAAATGGCCGGGAAATCCCCGGCCATTTCTCTATCTGGTGTCAGAAGAAGTACAGGACGCCGCCAATGATCGCGCCCGTCAGGACCAGCTGGATCACGCAAAAACCCATGATGTCACGCGCCTTCAGTCCGGCAATGCCGAGCATCGGCAGCGCCCAGAACGGTTGCAGCAGGTTGGTCCAGGCATCACCCCATGCCACGCCCATTGAGACGCGGGCGTAATCGGCGCCCAAAGCTTCTGCCGCAGGCAGCATGACGGGGGCCTGAACCGCCCATTGTCCACCGCCTGAAGGGATGAAAATGTTGACGATACCGGCGCTGATAAAGCTCCAGAACGGCAGGGTGTCAGCGGTCGAGATGGCGACGAACCATTCGGACAGTGTCGTGGCCAGCCCGCTTTGCATCATGATGGCCATGATGCCGGCGTAGAACGGGAACTGAATGACGATCCCGGCCCCGCCACGGACCGCCTCATCCAGCGAATTCAGCAGGCTGCGCGCGGTGCCGTGGCACAGAATACCGACGAACAGGAACAGAAAGTTCACGACGTTCAGGTTGAGGCCACCGTTGTTCATGAAATGAACGACCAGCCAGATGATGCCGGGAATACCGATCAGCCACATCAGGACACGGCTGTGCTCCAACCGCTCGGCCGGGGTCATATTTTCTTTGCGCGCAGCTTCGTCCGACTTGTCGGCCAGCAGTTTCGGATCGATCAGGACCTCTTCATGATCCAACGGCAGCATCAGGCGGTTCGCCAGTGGCATGAAGATGAAGATCAAGGCGATGATCAGAAGGTTCCAGGACGAAAAAATCGTTTCGGAGGTCGGAATAATGCCGATTTGTGCTTCGGAAAAATGGCCGGGTGTGGCGATGGTCAGCGGCACTGAACCCGACATTCCGCCATGCCAGATGACAAAACCACCATAGGCCGATGCGACCAGCAAACGATAATCGACACGAGTCTGACGCGCGATCTCTTTCGCGAAAATCGCGCCGACGACCAGACCAAAGCCCCAGTTCAGCCAACTTGCCGCCAAGGAGACGACACTTACCAGAATGATGGCCGAGCCACGAGAGGTCGCAAGCCCGGCCAGTTTCTGCAGGATGCGCTTGACCGGAGGTGAGCTTGCAAGAATGTAACCCGTCACCAGAACCAGCAGCATCTGCATGGCGAAGGACAGCAATTCCCAAAAGCCGTCGCCCCACATCTTGATCAGTGTAATCGGAGGCGTGCCCTGCAATGCGATGGCCACGCCCGCAGCGACTAGGGGCAGCACGATCACGAAGATGAACGGATCCGGCAGATAACGCTCCATCAGGCGCGTCGCCGGGCGAGAAAGTATTCGTAGCATGGATATGTCCCTCACTTATTTGTGGGAAGGGTGGGTTAAGAAGTGAGGGAACGCAATATCCTGCCAACACACGGGTGGTTTGCATGATCTGCAAACGACAAACCGGCCATGGATTTCGGGCTAGCCCGGATCAGGGCTGGCCCACTCGCATGTCAGTTATCCCGAAAGGCGCGATTGAAGTAATCAGCCAGCGGTTTCAGCAGATACGCCATCGGGCTACGTTCGCCCGTCTGGATATAAACTTCAACCGGCATGCCGGGAATCAGCGCCAGGCCCCCCAATATCTCCAACTGCTCAGGTGGAATCGTTACCTCGGCACGGTAGTAGGGGACGCGCGTGGCTTCATCGATCAGCGCATCCGCCGAGACGCGCATCAATGTGCCGTCAATCTCGGGGGTGGTGCGTGACGAAAAGGCCGAGAAGCGCAGCACGACCGGCTGGCCGGGATGAACCTCGTCCACGTGAATCGTCGGTACACGCGCCCCGATCACCAGCGGGCGATCCTGCGGGATCAGGTACAGCAGCGGATCGGCTGGACGAATGACCGAGCGCGGCGTCGTGACGGTCAGGTTGTAAACCACACCCGCAACCGGCGCGCGGATATCAAGGCGGCTGACCTGCTCGATTAACCCGCGCCGACGTTCGGCCAGTTCCAACTCGCGATAGCCGATATCGCGTAACTCGGTCTCAGCCTCTTGGCGGCGTTCAGCGCCGAGGCGCAGGCGCTGGATATCAAGCTCGGTCTGACGCGATTCGGCACCGGCGCGATTGGCCTGCAATTCGCCCAACTGGCCATCCATGCGGACGGCCTCTCTCTGCAAGGCAAGAACTCGGGACGCCTGCGCAAGACCGCGATCCAGAAGCGTTTCCTGATCTTCAAGCTCTTCTCCGATCAGTTCGCGTTGACGAACCAGCGCCGCAATCTGGGCGTCGATGCCTTCGACCTGTTGTTGAACCTGTTCGGACTGCTTCTCGAGCTGCTCGACCGATTTGATCAGCGTTTCGCGACGGGTGACGAATAGACTGGACTGGCCGTCAACCAACTCGGCCACCTCGGGGCTGGATTCCGCAACCTTAAGAAGTTCCTCGGAAAAATCGATCGTGTCGGAATCGCTGCGCTCGGCTTCGAGCCGTCCCCGGCGGGCGACAACTTCGAAATACTGACCTTCCACAATGGCCAGCTCGGTATGCAGCAGCGTGCCGTCCAACTGGATCAGCAGATCGCCCGATTTGACGTCGTCACCGTCTTTGACGGCAATTTTTTCGACGACCCCACCATCAGGGTGCTGAACGATCTGCCGCTGTTGTTCGACCTCGACTTGACCCGAGGCGACGACAGCGCCGGCGATATCCGTTTGCGTGGCCCAGATACCAAAGCCGCCGATCAGGACCGCGAGCGCAACCATGCCCGCAATTAGCGGGCCGCGCACAGACCAGCGATTGAGATCCGGTTTCGGGATCGGCTTCGGCGGAGGCGGTGGCGACGGTGGCTCGACCGAGGCAGCCTCGCGGATTGTGCCGGAAGGCGGCGGGGCGCCACTCGCTTCAGGCGTAGTTGGCGGTACAGGGCGACCGATCCGGCTGGACAGAATCCCTGAGTTCATCGGCTGTGTCCGGGTCTCTGTCCGAGGCGGATTGGTCCTTTCGGGCGTGTTATCCTCAGGCGATTTGCGATTTTCGTCGGTCACGACACGCCTCCTACCCGGCCAGTTTCCTGAGCCTGTTTGATCTGGGCCGAGTTCTGCACCATTTCCTGAAGAACCTGATCTCGTGGCCCGAAGGCACGGCGCGTGCCCTGATCCAACACCAACAGCAATTCGCATTCGTTGATCGCGGCGGGGCGGTGGGCCATGATGATGACGGCGCCTTTCTGCGCCTTGATGCGGCGGATTGCTGCGTTCAACGCCTCAGATCCTTGGTTGTCGAGGTTCGAGTTTGGCTCATCCAGCACCAACAGCACCGGGTCGGGATAAAGCGCGCGGGCGAGGCCGATGCGCTGAATCTGTCCGCCGGACAGACGGTTGGTCGCTTGGCTCAGCCGCGTATCGTAACCATTCGGCAAATCCAGAATCATCTGGTGCGCGGCTGCAGCTTGTGCGGCCCTGACCACTCTTTCCGGATCAAAATCCGGAGCGAGACGCGCGATATTTTCAGCGATTGTGCCGTCGAACAGGGTCACTTGCTGGGGCAGATAGCCGAACAGGCTGCCCAGAACATCCGGATCATATTGATCCAGCGTCGCACCACCCAATCGGATCGTGCCCGCCCCCACGGGCCACGCTCCGATCAGCGCGCGGGCCAAGGTTGACTTGCCAGCACCCGAAGGTCCGATCACACCCAAGGCCTGCCCGGGACCGACCCCAAACGAGACGCCACGGATCAGCGCGTTGTTCTGACCGGGCGGCGCAACCGCCAGCCCCCGGATTTCCAGCTGTGCAGGCGGTCGCGGCAACGGGGTCGTGGGCTGCGCATCTGGCTGACGTGACAGCAGCATGGCCAGACGGTTCCACGCATCCTGTGCCCCTTGAACCATCGGCCATCCACCAACCAATTGCTCGATCGGGGCCAAGGCGCGGCCCATCATGATCGAACTGGCGATCATGGCCCCCGGAGTCACGGCCTGTTGCAGAACCAGCCACGCACCGGTTGCCAGCATCGCACTTTGCAAAAACAACCGGAAGCTTTTCGAAAAGACAGTAAACCCCGAGGCGACATCCGCCCCCTTTACCGTATGTTCCTGAGCCTCGGATCGGGCTTTGCGCCAGCGCGCATAGGTCGCGCTGCGCATACCAAGGGCGGAAATCACCTCGCCCTCATCCCGGTACAGGTCGGCCATCCGCTGCGCCTGTGCCGACGACACATTCGCCTGCTGCAAAGGCGCCTTGCTGAGCGCACGGTTTGCCAGCGTGGTCACGACCAGGATGCCGCCGCCGACTGTCGCAACGACGCCCAGCAGCGGGTGGAAAATATAAACTGCCGCCA
>JAEWOA010000092.1 GCA_023461115.1 Actinomycetes bacterium | reverse complement strand
GCTCAAGTCTCCGCTCGACGACAGGAAGGTCGTGGACGGCGCCAAGTAGGCCGGTCGGGCGGGACGGCACCGCCCGCCCGCCGCGAAGCAGCGCGGACGCGCCACCGGCGTTCGCGATGAAGGGAAGAAATCCGCGCGTCCCAGGGTTGAGCCTCATAGACTCAAACTGTTTGACAGAACCCCGCCGGGGTCCCAGAATTTGAGTCTGACCGACTCAACTTTGACTACAAGGACGTACTCATGGCACGTGCGGTAGGTATCGACCTGGGGACGACCAACTCTGTCGTCTCGATCCTCGAGGGCGGCGCGCCCACGGTCATCGCGAACGCTCAGGGCTCGCGGACCACGCCGTCCGTGGTCGCGTTCGCCAAGAACGGGGAGGTTCTCGTCGGCGAGGTCGCCAAGCGGCAGGCGGTGACCAACGTCGACAGGACCATCCGCTCGGTCAAGCGTCACATGGGCACGAACTGGTCGATCGAGATCGACGGCAAGAAGTTCACGGCCCAGCAGATCAGCGCGTTCGTCCTGCAGAAGCTCAAGCAGGACGCCGAGTCGTACCTGGGCGAGAAGATCGCCGACGCGGTGATCACCGTCCCTGCGTACTTCAACGACGCTCAGCGGCAGGCCACCAAGGAGGCCGGCCAGATCGCGGGCCTCAACGTGCTGCGCATCATCAACGAGCCCACCTCCGCGGCCCTGGCCTACGGCCTGGACAAGGAGAAGGACCAGACCATCCTGGTCTTCGACCTCGGCGGCGGCACCTTCGACGTGTCCCTGCTCGACGTCGGCCAGGAGGACGGGCACGGCTTCGTCGAGGTCAAGGCCACCAGCGGTGACAACCACCTGGGCGGCGACGACTGGGACCAGCGCGTCGTCGACGAGCTGGTGACCCGCTTCAAGAACGCGCACGGCGTGGACCTGTCCAAGGACAAGATGGCCCTGCAGCGCCTGCGCGAGGCCGCGGAGAAGGCCAAGATCGAGCTGTCGGCCCAGACCGAGACCTCGATCAACCTGCCCTACATCACCGCCTCCTCCGAGGGCCCGCTGCACCTGGAGGAGAAGCTGACCCGGGCGGAGTTCCAGCGGATCACCGCCGACCTGCTCGAGCGCTGCAAGGGCCCCTTCAACCAGGTCATCAAGGACGCGGGCATCAAGGTCTCCGACATCGCCCACGTGGTCATGGTCGGCGGCTCCACCCGCATGCCCGCCGTGTCCGACCTGGTCAAGGAGCTGACCGGCGGCAAGGAGCCCAACAAGGGCGTGAACCCGGACGAGGTCGTCGCCATCGGCGCCGCGCTCCAGGCCGGTGTCCTCAAGGGTGAGCGCAAGGACGTCCTCCTCATCGACGTCACACCGCTCAGCCTCGGCATCGAGACCAAGGGCGGGCTGTTCACCAAGCTCATCGAGCGCAACACCGCCATCCCCACCAAGCGCAGCGAGATCTTCTCGACCGCCGAGGACAACCAGCCGTCCGTGCTGATCCAGGTGTTCCAGGGCGAGCGCGACTTCGCGCGCGACAACAAGCCGCTCGGCACGTTCGAGCTCACCGGCATCGCCCCGGCGCCGCGCGGCGTCCCGCAGATCGAGGTGGCCTTCGACATCGACGCGAACGGCATCGTGCACGTGTCCGCCAAGGACCGCGGCACGGGCAAGGAGCAGTCCATGACGATCACCGGCGGCTCGGCCCTCCCCAAGGAGGACATCGAGCGCATGGTCCGCGAGGCCGAGGAGCACGCTGCCGAGGACAAGCAGCGCCGCGAGGAGGCCGAGGAGCGCAACAGCGCCGAGCAGTTGGTCTACGCGATCGACAAGCAGCTCGTCGAGAACGCCGACAAGCTGCCCGAGGACGTGACGGCCGAGGTCAAGGCCGCGGTCGACGACCTGAAGAAGGCGCTCGAGGGCACCGACGTGGCTGAGATCAAGGCCAAGACGGCGACGCTGACGACGGTCGCGCAGAAGATCGGCGAGGCGGTCTACGCCAACGCGCAGGCCGAGGAGGCGGCGGGCGCCACGTCCGACGCGCCGTCCGACGCCGCCTCCGACGACGACGTCGTCGACGCCGAGATCGTCGACGACGAGGACGACACGAAGTGACGGACCAGCCGACGTCCCCCGGGCCCGAGCAGGGCCCGGGGGACGTCCCCGCAGATGAGGCCGTGCTGGCCGAGGCGGAGGCGGTCGCGTCCGCAGCCGAGGAGCAGGTGGTGCTCGAGGGCCTGGTCGAGACCCAGAAGCTCGCGGCCGAGCGCCTCGAGGAGCTGCAGCGCGCGAACGCGTCCTACTACAACCTCGAGCAGCAGTACGCGGCGTACGTGAAGCGCTCGAAGGCGGAGGCGCTCGCGTCGCACGACCGTGGTGTCGGCGCGGTGGCCGAGGCGCTCATCCCCGTGCTCGACGACATCGAGCTGGCCCGGCGGCACGGCGACCTGGCCGACGGCCCGTTCGCGTCGATCGCGGAGAAGCTCGAGGCCACGCTCGGCCGGTTCGGGGTGGAGCGGTACGGCGCGGCGGGCGAGGAGTTCGACCCCGCGGTGCACGAGGCGCTCATGCACGCGCACTCGGCCGAGGTCACCACGAGCACCGTCCAGACGGTGCTCCAGCCCGGCTACCGCATGGGTGAGCGCGTGCTGCGCCCGGCGCGCGTGGCCGTCGTGGACCCGGAGGGCTGACGACGAACGCCATGATGCTCAGGAGGGAGGCGCCGTGACCGGGCAGGACTGGCTCGAGAAGGACTTCTACGCGGTTCTCGGCGTCCCCAAGGACGCCGACGCGGCGACCGTCAAGAAGGCGTACCGCAAGCTCGCACGCGAGATGCACCCGGACCACAACCCGGGCAACGCCGCCGCGGAGGCCAAGTTCAAGGAGGTCGGCGAGGCCTACGCGGTCCTGTCCGACCCGGAGCAGCGCCAGCAGTACGACCAGCTCCGCGCGATGGCCGGGGGCGCCCGCTTCACCGCGGGCGGCCGCGGCGCCGGCGGGTTCGAGGACATCCTCGGCGGCATGTTCGGCGGCGGCGGCCAGCGCGTCCGCTACTCGCAGGGCGGCGGAGGCGGGTTCGAGGACATCCTCGGCGGCATGTTCGGCGGCGGCTTCCAGCGGGGGCCGCAGCCGGGCGTCGACCTGGCGGCGGCCGTCGAGCTGCCGTTCCGGGAGGCCGCCCAGGGCTCGACCATGTCGCTGCAGGTCGAGGGGCGCACGGTCAACGCGCGCATCCCGGCCGGCGTGCGCGACGGGCAGAAGATCCGCCTGCGCGGCAAGGGCCGTCCGGGCGAGACTGGCGCGCCGCCCGGCGACCTCGTCGTGACCGTGCACGTCAAGCCGCACCCGGTGTTCTCGCTCGACGGCCTCAACCTCAAGGTCACGGTCCCCGTGGCGTTCGACGAGGCTGCGCTCGGCGCGAGTATCGACGTCCCGACGCTCGACGGTTCGACCGTCCGGGTCAAGGTGCCCGAGGGCACGCCGTCGGGCCGGACGCTGCGGGTCAAGGGCCGGGGTGTCGTCGGGCCCAAGTCGACGGGCGACCTGCTGGTGACTGTGCAGGTGGTGGTGCCGCAACGCTTGTCGTCGGCCGCGCGTGAGGCTGTGCAGGCGTTCGGCATCGCGACGTCGGGTGAGGACCCGCGCGCCGACCTGATGTCGAAGGCCCGCGCATGAGCGACGACGCCCCCGTCTACGTGATCTCGGCGGCCGCGGTGCTGGCCGGGATGCACCCGCAGACGCTGCGGCAGTACGACCGGCTCGGGCTGGTCTCGCCGCGGCGCACTGCCGGGCGGGGGCGTCGTTACTCGTTGCGCGACATCGCGACGTTGCGCGAGGTGCAGCGGCTCTCCCAGGACGAGGGCGTGAACCTCGCGGGCATCAAGCGCATCCTGACGCTCGAGGCCGAGGTGGAGCGCCTGCGCCGGCAGGTCGACTTCCTGCGCGCCTTCGTCGAGCCCGGGCGCCGCGTGTTCACGGCGACACCGGGCGGTGACGTGGTGGCGGTCCGCCGCACGCCGCGCCCCGCGCCCGCGCCGGGCGCAGTCGTCCTCTGGCGCCCGCAACCCCCGCGC
>JAEWOA010000091.1 GCA_023461115.1 Actinomycetes bacterium | reverse complement strand
GTCGTCGTCGGCATCGGCGTCAACGTGGCGCAGGACGCGGGCGAGCTCGCGGTGCCGCACGCCACGTCGCTCGCGCTCGCGGCGGGCCGGGCCATCTCGCGGGAGACGGTGCTGGTGGCGCTCGCGGCGGCTGCCGCCGAGGTCACCGGGCGGTGGAGGGCCGCTCAGGGCGACGCGCGCGCGTCCGGGCTCGCCGACCAGATCGAGGGGCTGTTGGCGTCGCGCGGCTCGGCCGTCTCCGTGAGCCTTCCCGGGGGCGAGGTCGTCGAGGGCGTCGTCGTGGGCCTCGACGACGACGCGGCACTGCTGCTGCGCGGCGACGACGGCCGCGCGCGGCGGATCCTCGCGGGTGACGTGCGCCACCTGCGCGCGGCCGGGTGAACTACCCTCGTCAGGTGCCCGACGACGCCCCACCTAGCCCTCAGCCCGCCGACGAGGCAGCGAGGCGCGAGGCCGAGTCGACGGTCGACGGGATCGACGCCGCGCTGCTCGGCGGAACCCGCGCGTACAGCGCGCGGGACCTGGCCGAGCGGGCGGGCATCGGCCTGGAGATCGTCCAGGGCTTCTGGTCGACCTTGGGCCTGCCCCACACCGACGCCGACGACGCGTTCTACACCGAGCGCGACGCCGAGGCGGTCGACCGGGCGGTGTCGCTGGTGCGCGAGCACGGGCTCGACCTCGCCACCGTGATCACCGTGACGCGCGCGCTCGGCCACACCTCCGACCGGCTCGCGTTGTGGCAGGTCGAGGCGCTGGTGGAGGACATGGCCGCGCGCTACGAGCTCGACGACGCCACCGCCCGCCTCCTGGTGCTCGATCGACTCGTCGACCTGGCGCCCGTGCTCGAGGCGCAGCTCGTCCACACCTACCGGCGCCAGCTCGCGGCGATCGCGGGCCGCTACGCCGCCGAGTTCGGCGAGCTCGGCGACCCCGGGCCCGACCGCACCGCGCTGCCGCTCGCGCGGGCCGTGGGGTTCGCCGACATGGTGTCGTTCACCCGGCGCACCGCGGGCCTCGGCTCGACCGACCTCTCGCAATTCGTGCAGCGCTTCGAGGCCGCCGCACGCGACGTCGTGACCGCCGCGGGTGGGCGGGTGGTGAAGACGATCGGCGACGCGGTGCTCTTCGTGGCCGACGACCCCGGCACCGGCGCGATGGTCGCGCTCGGCCTTGCCGACGCGCTCGGCAAGGAGTTCGACAGCGAGACCGTCCGCAGCCCGGGCGGCCTCGCGGAGGGCGCGCGGGGCGTCACGCCCGTGCGCGTGGGATTCGTCTGGGGGCGTGTGCTCTCGCGGTTCGGCGACGTCTTCGGGCCGCACGTCAACCTCGCCGCCCGCCTCACGGACATTGCCGAGCCCTCCACGGTGCTGACCGATCCCGCGACGGCGCGGCACCTGGCCGAGGACGGCCGCTTCTGGCTCGAGCCCCAGGCGCCGCGTGAGCTCCAGGGGATCGGCAGGGTCATGCCCGTCGAGCTCCGCTACGCGAACAGCGCGGCCGTGCGCCAGGCGCCGCGCTAGCGCACCGGTCACGAGCGCGCTACTCGGGCGCGACCTCGTCGACCAGGTCCGGGGCGTTGTTCCGCACAGAGTTGACGCGCGTGGAGACGGGCGTCGCGACGAGGCGCGGCGGTGTCGCGACGAGCAACCCCCCGGCGCCGGCCGCGTCCACGGCGGGGTCCAGCCACGCGTCCCAGGTGTCCCGCGGGAGCATCAGCGGCTGGCGGTCGTGGATGAACGCGAGGTCGGCCTGTGCGGGCCGGGTGATGACAGTGGCGCTCACGAGCCAGCGGCCGGGGTCGTCGTCGGCCCTCGTCGGGTCCCGCCAGAACTCGTACAGGCCGGCGAGCGCCATCAGCCCGCCGTCCGCCGGGTGGAGGTAGTACGGCTGCTTCGTCGCCGGGCCGTCCGGGCCTGGCTTGCGCCACTCGTAGTAGCCGTCGGCGGGCAGCAGCGCCCGGCGCAGCGCGAACGGGCGGGAGAACGCGGCCTTGTCCGTCAGGGACTCGACGCGCGCGTTGATCATGCGGTTGCCGATCGACGGGTCCTTTGCCCAACTGGGGACGAGGCCCCAGCGCGCCGCGCGCAGCTGCCGCGTGACCTCTCCGGTCTCCTTGTCCGCGCGCTCGACGACCATCCGCACGCCGTCGGTCGGCGCGACGTTCCACGACGGCGGCAGCAGCCGAGCGTCGTCGGCGATCGCGGCGATCGCGAACTCGTCGGCCAATGCCTGGTCCTCCCGGAAGGAGGCGTAGCGCCCGCACATGCGCGCCAGCCTGCCACCGGGCGCCGACACGCACGGCCCGGCGGCGCGCTGGATTGCACGCTCGGCGGGGCGGGGTCGGCGGGCGCGCAGGGTCGAATCGATTCGCGTAGGTGGGTCCGGGCGTGTGAACATGGCGGGGCCAACTGACTGACTGCGACCCGATCTCGGTGACTGTGACCTCGCCACGCGTGCCCTCTGCCGACCTGCCCGCCCCGACGACACACCCGGCCGCCCCGACGCCCGGCCCGGCCGCCCCGACGACTGCTGCCGCCACCACGAACCGGCCCAACGCCAAGTACGTGCTGCTGCTCGGCCTGATGTGCGCGCTGCCGGCCATCTCCAACGACATCTACCTGCCGTCGCTGCCCGACGTGGCCCGCGACCTGCAGACGAGCGCCACCGCGGCCCAGCTGACGATGACGGCGATGATGATCGGCGGCGCAGTCGGCCAGCTCGTGATCGGCCCGCTCTCCGACCGGTTCGGCCGGCGCGCGCCCGTGCTCATCGGCGTCGCGATGCACGTCGTCACCTCGCTGCTGTGCGCGTTCGTCGTGAACGTCGAGACGCTGATCGCGCTGCGCGTGTTCCAGGGCCTGTTCAACGCGTCCGCCACGGTCGTCGCGATGGCGGTGATCCGCGACCGCTTCGTGGGCGCCGCGGCCAGCGGCCTGATCTCGCGCCTGATGCTCGTCATCGGCGTCGCGCCGCTGTTCGCGCCCTCGATCGGCGGCGTGATCGCCGGCGAGTTCGGGTGGCGCGGCGTGTTCGTCGGGCTCGCGGTGTTCGGGGTCGCGCTGTGGATCGTGTGCTGGCGACGGCTCCCGGAGACGCTGCCCGCCGAGCGGCGCCGCGACGGCGGCTTCCGCACCGCGGCCGCGGGCTACGGCAAGCTGCTGCGCGACCGGCACTTCCTGGCGCTCGCGGTGATGCCAGGCATGAGCAACGCGGTGCTGATGAGCTACGTCGTCGGCTCGCCGTTCGTGCTGCAGGAGGGTTACGGGCTGACGTCGCAGCAGTTCGCGCTGCTGTTCGCGGTCAACGGCATCGGCCTCGTGGGCGGCGCCCAGCTGAACGCGGCGCTGGTCAAGCGCGTCGCGCCCATCCGCATCATCCGCGTCGCGCTGCCGCTCTCGCTCGCGTTCACCCTGGGGCTCCTGACGATCGCGATCACCGGCGCGGGCGGCCTGTGGACCCTGCTCCTCATGCTCTGGCTCGTGCTCGCCCTGGTGAACCTGGCGCCGCCCAACGCGTCGGCGCTCGCGCTCGGTCGCCACGGCGAGATCGCGGGCACGGCTGCGGCGTTCATCGGCGCCACCGGCGCCGCGCTGTCGGGCGTCGTCAGCCCGCTCTCGGGCCTGCTCGGCGGCGACGCGGTCGCGATGGCCGCCGTGATGGTCGGCGCCGCGACGATCGCGCTGCTCATCCTGGTCCTGGCCACCCCCGCCTACCGCCGCGGCGGCGCCTGGCAGGGCTAGGTCCGCAGCCGCGCCAGCCGTGCGACCGCCTCGGCGAGCACCTCGTCGCGTTTGACGAACGTGAACCGCACCCACGAGCCCACGGCCTCGTCGGACGGCGTGCCGCGCCGCGTGAATGCCGACAGCGGCACCCCGACGACGCCCGCGAGCCCAGGCAGTGCGCGGCACAGCGCGGCGCCGTCGTCGTAGCCGAGGGGCGCGGGGTCGGCGCACACGAAGTACGTGCCCTGCGCCGGCGCCACCGCGAACCCGGCCGCCTGCAACCCCGCGGTCAGCAGGTCCCGGCGCCGCGCGAGCGATGACGCGAGCTCGTCCACCCACGCCCACACCTCGGCGTCGGCCAACGCGAACGCCACCGCGGGCTGCAGCGGCGCCGCGGACACGTAGGTGAGGAACTGCTTGACCGTCCGCACGGCGCTGACCAGCGCGGACGGACCGCTCACCCAGCCCACCTTCCACCCGGTGAAAGAGAACGTCTTGCCGGCAGAGGAGACCGTCAGCGTCCGCGCCGACATCCCGGGCAGCGTCGCGATCGGCACGTGGTCGGGCCGCCGACCGGTCGCGTCGGCGAGCGTCAGGTGCTCGTACACCTCGTCGGTCACGACGATCGCGTCGTGCCGTCGCGCGAGCCGTGCGACCACCGCGAGCTCGTCGTACGTGAGCACCGCGCCCGTCGGGTTGTGCGGGGTGTTGAGGACGACGACGCGCGTGCGGTCGGTGAACGCGGCGGCGAGCGCGTCCTCGTCGAGCCGGAACCCGTCCGGCGTGGCCCGCAGCGCGGCGGTGGTGTGCGTGGCGCCGGCCATCGCGATCACCGCGGCGTACGCGTCGTAGAACGGCTCGAGCGTGAGCACCTCGTCGCCGGGCCCGGCGAGCGCCAGGACCGCGGCGGCCAGCGCCTCGGTGGCGCCCGCGGTCACGAGCACCTCGGTGTCGGGGTCGACGACGAGGCCGTACCGCTCGCGCTGGTGCGCGGCGATGGCCTGCCGCAGCGGCGCGATCCCCGGGCCGGGCGGGTACTGGTTGTGCCCGCCGAGCACCGCATCCGCTGCGGCACGGGCGACCGACGGGGGACCGTCGACGTCCGGGAAGCCCTGGCCCAGGTTGATCGCGCCGGTCCGCTCGGCGAGCGCGGACATCTCGGCGAAGATCGTCGGCCGCGCGCCGCCGTCGTCGTCGAGCAGGCCCGCCGCCCGCGCGACCGCGCTCCATCGCTGCTCTCTGCTCACGCCCGCACCTTAGGGCCGGTCCGCAGCTGCCTCGACTCACGCCGTGCAGCGCAGTGCGGTGCGGCGAAGGGGGCGGCGGGGCAGTGCGGTGCGGCGAAGGGGGCGGCGGTGCGGTGCGGTTCTGGGCGCGGTGGTGCGGTGAGCAGCGAGGCGGGGCGGTGCGCGGCGGTGCGGTGCGCGGCTCAGGCGATGCCGCTTGCGGCGGCGATGCCGGCGACGACCACGAGCGCGAGCGACACCCAGGCGGCGACGACCCACCACTCCACGTGGTGGCGGCGGGCGACGCGGCGAACGGCCATGTCTTCACCATCGGCGCCTGGGGCGTGGCGGCCAACGCTCCGCGCCGAGAAACCCCGAAATCACCCGGTCGGCGCGCAAGACCGACCCCGACCCCAACACTGACCCGCCCCGCCCCGCCCCGCCCCCACACCGACCCGGCTCTCGGGCGCCGGACTGGCTCGCACCGGACCGGCTCCCGCAGACGGGACCGGTTCCCGCGCGCCGGACTCGATTCGTGGCGCCGGACTGCGGTATGCCCTGGTCCGGCGGCACAAATCGGGTCCGGCGCCGGGGATTGAGTCCGGTGCCGCGGGGGGTTGAGTCCGGTGCGGGAGTTCGGTGGCAGGGATTGGGTCGCAACGGACGGGCTCCGGCGCGCCGGGATTGAGTTCGGTGCGGGAGTCCGGTGGCGGGGGTTGGGTCCGGTGCACGGGGGCTGGGTCCGGTGCACGGGGGCTGGGTCCGGTGCACGGGGAATGGGTTCGGTGGCGGGGGTTGGGTCCGGTGCACGGGGAATGAGTTCGGTGGCGCGGGGACTGTCCGGCGCGCGGTCAGTTCGCGGAGCGCAGCGAGTCGGCCAGCTTGGCCAGATCGGCCGAGAGGGCGTCCAGGCCCTCGGCGGCCTCGCCCTGCGCATTGGCCTTGGCGGCCTCGAGCTTGGCCTGGGCCTCCTCGACGCGCAGGCGTGCGGCGTCGACCTCGGCGCGGGCCTCACCGGCGTTGGTCTTGGCCTTCGTGAGCGCGACTTGCGCGTCGTCGAGCGCGCCCTGTGCGGAGGCGACGGCATCCTCCGCCTGCTTCTTGGCCTCGGGTGACAACGACCCGAGCTTGGCGCGGACCTCGTCGGCCTTGGCTCGGGCGTCGTCGGCCTTGGCGCGCGCGTCGTCGACGGCCTCGCGCATCTGGGACGCGGCGTCGCCGGCCTGTGAGGCGAGGTCCTGCGCGCCCTGGCGGACGTCGTCGGCCTGGTCGCAGCCGGCGACGAGGGCCACGGTCGTCAGGAGCGCGAGCCCGGAGGCCACGACGCGCGCGGCGGGCCAGGCCCGTGCGGGGCGAGAGGCGGAAGTGGTCATGGCGCACCACCGTGCGGCATGGGGCCGCGCACCGCAAGGGGTGCGCGCTGGCCTGTCGGCGAGGCTGCGGACAGGGCGACGCCCCGCCCGGCGAGGGATGGTGCCGGACGGGGCGTCGGGGCGAGCGGTTCAACCAGGCGGCCACTGCCAGCGGCGCCGGGAACCTAGGAGGCGGTCAGTCCTCCTGCTCGCCGCGGCGGCCTCGGACGTCCTCCAGCGACGTGCCGTAGTAGGCCGCAGTCATCAGGTCCTTCATGTCGTCGATCATCGGCATCCGCGGGTTGGCGGGCGCGCACTGGTCCTCGTAGGCGCCCATGGCGACCTCGTCGAGACGCGACATGAACTCCTGCTCGGACACACCCTGCGCCTGGAACGACGAGGGGATGCCCACCTTCGCGCGCAGCGACTCGACCGCCCGCGCGTACGACTCCACGCCCTCGGCCGGGGTCGAGGCCGGCAGGCCGAGCATGGCCGCGATCTGCTGGAACCGCTCCGGGGCCACGTAGTTCTCGTACTTGGGCCAGCTGGTGAGCTTGGTCGGGACGGTGCCGTTGTAGCGGATCACGTGCGGGAGCAGCGTGGCGTTGGTCCGGCCGTGCACCAGGTGGTACGTCGAGCCGATGACGTGCGCCATCGCGTGCACGATTCCGAGGAAGGCGTTGCCGAACGCCATGCCCGCGATCGTTCCGGCATTGTGCATCTTCTCGCGGGCGTCGGCCGTGGCCGGGTCGCTCGCGTCGCCCGTGACGGACTGCGCCAGGTTGTCGAAGATCAGGCGGATCGCCTGCAGCGCCATGCCGTCGGTGAAGTCGTTGGCGTACACGGAGACGAACGCCTCGGTGGCGTGCGTCAGGGCGTCGAAGCCCGAGTCCGCGGCCAGCGACGCCGGCATCTTGGACGTGAGCACCGGGTCGATGATTGCGACCGTCGGGGTCAGCGCGTAGTCCGCGAGCGGGTACTTCTTGCCCGCGTCGGGGTCGGAGATCACCGCGAAGGGCGTCACCTCGGCGCCGGTGCCCGACGTGGTCGGGATGCAGACGAGCTGCGCGAGCTCGCCGAGCGTCGGGAACTTGAACGCGCGCTTGCGGACGTCGAAGAACTTCTGCTTGAGGTCGGAGAAGTTGATCTCCGGGTGCTCGTACAGCAGCCACATGACCTTCGCGGCGTCCATCGGCGAGCCGCCGCCGAGCGCGATGATCGTGTCCGGGCGGAAGTGGCGCATGTTCGTCGCGCCCTTCTGCACGGTGCGGACCGACGGCTCCGGCTCGACCTCGTCGATGATCTGCACGGCCACGTGGTTGCCGCGGCGGTGCAGCACGTCGAGCACCTTGTCGACGAAGCCCAGGTTGGTCATGGTCGTGTCGGTGACGATCGTGACGCGCTCGACGTCCGGCATGTCCGCGAGGTAGCGGATCGCGTTGGGCTCGAAGTACGTCTTGGCCGGGACCTTGAACCACTGCAGGTTGTTGTTGCGGCGGCCGACGCGCTTGACGTTGATGAGGTTCACCGCCGAGACGTTGTTGGAGACCGAGTTGTGGCCGTAGGAGCCGCAGCCCAGCGTGAGCGACGGGATGAACGCGTTGTAGATGTCGCCGATGCCGCCGTGCGACGAGGGCGCGTTCGCGATCACGCGGATCGCCTTGACGCGCTTGCCGTACTCGACCGTCAGGGCGTCGTCGCGGGTGTGGATCGCGGCGCTGTGGCCCAGGCCGTCGAACTCCACCATCTGCTCGGCCAGGCGGATGCCCTCCTCGGTGCTGGCGGAGCGGAGCACCGCGAGCACCGGGCAGAGCTTCTCGCGCGTGAGCGGCTCGTGCGGGCCGACGCCCGTGACCTCGGCCAGGATGATCGAGGTGTCCGCGGGGACCGTGAACCCGGCCTGCTCCGCGATCCACACGGGCGACTTGCCGACGACGTCGGGGTTGAGCTTGGCGCCGGCGCAGTTCTCGCCACCGGCCTCCGTGCCGAAGATGAACCGCTCGAGCTTGGCCTTCTCGTCGGCGGTCACGCGGTAGGCGTGCAGCACGGCGAACTCGGCCATCGCGGCGTCGTAGATCTCGTCGTCGATGATCGCGGCCTGCTCGGACGCGCAGATCACGCCGTTGTCGAAGCACTTGCTCATGACGACGTCGTTGATCGCGCGCTTGAGCTTGGCGCTCTTGTGGATGTACGCGGGGACGTTGCCGGCGCCGACGCCCAGGGCGGGCTTGCCGCACGAGTACGCCGCCTTGACCATCGCGTTGCCGCCGGTGGCCAGGATCGTCGCGACGCCGGGGTGGTTCATGAGCGCGCCGGTGGCCTGCAGCGACGGCGCCTCGACCCACTGGATGCAGTTCTCGGGGGCGCCCGCGGCCACGGCCGCGTCGCGGACCACGCGCGCCGCCTCGAGCGACGAGCGCTGCGCGTTCGGGTGGAACGCGAAGATGATCGGGTTGCGCGTCTTGAGCGAGATCAGGCTCTTGAAGATCGCGGTGGACGTCGGGTTGGTGACCGGCGTGATGCCCGCGATGACCCCGACGGGCTCGGCGATCTCGGTGATGCCGTTGAGCTCGTCGACGCCGATGACGCCGACCGTCTTGAGGGACGCCATCGAGTTGGTGACGTGCTCGCACGCGAAGATGTTCTTGACGGCCTTGTCCTCGAAGACGCCGCGCCCGGTCTCGTCGACCGCGAGCTTGGCCAGGACGCCGTGCTTGTCGAGCGCCGCGACGGCGCCCTTCTTGACGAAGCGGTCGACGTCCTCCTGCGTCATGGCCGAGAACTCGGCGAGCGCCTTGGTCGCGTTGGCGACGAGCTGGTCGATGGCCTGCGCCACGGCGGCCTCGTCGACGACGGGCTTGGCGGGCTTGGCCTCGACTGCGACTGCGACTGCGGCCGCGGCAGTGGGGGCAGGAGCCGCAGGCGTGGCAGGAGCCTTGCGGGTCTTTCGGGCAGCGCTGTTCTCGGTGGTGGTCACCGTGTCTCCCAGGGTTGAAAACGAGTAACGGACCGGGTTGGGCTGGAGCACCGTCGGTCCGATGTCTCCGACGCTATTGAGCCAAGTCCTGGGATGACTGAGCCCAAAGTCCCGAGGTCGCTGGCGACGCCTCGGAGCGCGCCCTCGCGCGGTGCCCGCCGGGACGTCAGTCCCGGATTCGCTCGAGCCACGACGACGAGAGCGACTCGTCCTCGAGGTCGAGCTCGCGCATCATCCGGCGCATCACGGCCTCGTCGAGCTCGCCGGCGTCGCGGCGCTCCATGAGCACGTCGCGCTGCACCTCGACGATCTGGCGGCGCAGCCGCTGCGCGCGGCGGGACTCGTCGGCGCCGGGGAGCGCGCCGTCCTGCGCGGGCCGGCCGCCCGGACCGAGCCCGCGCGCCGCTTCGGCGGGGTCCACGTCGTCCGGCAGCAGCTCGTCGGCGTGGTCGGGGTCGAGCATCACGGCCGCCGCCGCGGCGCGCGCGCGGAACGACGCTGAGAGGCGCTCGACGAGGTGCGCGGCCCGCTCCGGGCCGAGCGCGAGCGTGAACTCGGCACGCATGGACTCGAGGTACTGCTGGACCGCCGCCGCGGTGGCCACGCGCGTCGCCGCCTCCTGCGCCGCGTCCTGCACGACCTCCTGGTGCGAGCCCACGCCCAGCTTGGTGATGAACCACGGCAGCGTCAGCCCCTGGATGAGCAGTGTGCCGATCGCGACCGTGAAGGCCGCGAGCTGGATGGTCGCGCGGTCGGGGAACGGTTCGCCGTCGATCGTCGCGGGGATCGCGGCGGCGGCCGCGAGCGTGACGACGCCGCGCATGCCCGCCCACGAGACGACGGCGGATTCCCGCACGGTCAACGCGTCGCGCGGTGGACGGTGGGAGCCGCGCAGCCGTAGGTCGTCGAACTTGGCGGTCGCGAAGATGTAGATCGGCCGGATCAGCAGCGCCGCCGCCAGGACTGCGAGCGAGACGAGCATGCCGTGCCCGAAGCCCTGGTCGGACGCGACGACGTCGCGGATCACCCACGGCAGCTGCATGCCGATCAGCGCGAACGTAAACGACTCCAGCAGGATGTCGAGCGTCGACCAGATGGGCTCTTCGTACAGGCGCGTCGCGTAGCCCGCGCGTGGGGAGGTGTGGCCCAGGTAGAGCCCGGCGGTGACGACCGCCAGCACGCCCGAGCCGTGGATCGACTCGGCGCTCCAGTACGCCGCGAACGGGGTCAGGATCCCGATCGCGGACGCGACCACGGCGTCGTCGAGCCGCATGCGGACGAGGTGGATGATCCACCCGAGCGCCCAGCCGACGCCGACGCCCGCGGCGACGGCCACCGCGAACGTGCGCAGGCCTTCGCCGAGGGCCCACGCGCCGCTGGCGGCGCCCGCGAGCGCCACCTTGTAGAGCGTGAGCGAGGTCGCGTCGTTGATGAGGCTCTCGCCAGACAGCAGGGTCATGACGCGGCGGGGCAGGCCGAGGCGGCGCCCCACCGCGGCCGCCGCCACGGCGTCGGGCGGTGCGACGACCGCGCCGAGCACGAGCGCGGCGGCGAACGACACGTTCGGCTCGAGCAGCGCGAACACGATCGCGACGACGAACGCCGACACCAGCACGAGGCCGACCCCGAGCCGGGTGATCGAGTTCAGCGACGCGCGGAAGTCGCGGTACGACGACGACAGCGCCGCGGAGTACAGCAGCGGCGGGAGCACGAACTCGAGGATCAGCTCCGAGTTCAGCTCGTACCGGGGCACCCACGGGATGAGCGAGACGAGGATCGCGACGCCGACGATGACGAGCGGCGCCGGCAGGCCGCGTCGTCGGGCCGCCGCCGCGACGAGCACGGCGCCGGCCGCCAGCAGGAACACCTCGATGTGGTGCACGTTGCCTCCCGGGTGGCGCGAGCCGGACGCGCCCGACCCTACCCAGCGCCCTGGGGGTGCGCCGTGTGCCTGTGAGGTGGTGCGATAGCCCCATGGACGGATGGCCCGTGGACCGGGCGGGGCTGGGCGGTGATTGGCGCGTCGTCGACGGCGTCGTGACGGCGTGGTTCGACGCGCCCACGCTGAGCGCCGGCGCTGCGCTGGCCGGGCGGGTGCTGGGGGAGTCTCCGGGGGCCCTCGTGGACCTGCGCGCGACGGGCGCGCGCGTGCGCCTGGACTCCCCGGGCCACGCCGGGGCCGTGACGGAGGCCGCGCGTGAGCTCGGGCTGTCGGCGGACCCCGCCGCGCTCCAGCACGTGGGCGTCGTGCTCGAGTCGCCGGACCCGGCGGCGGTGCGGCCGTTCTGGCAGCGCGCTCTCGACTACGCGCCCCTGGCGGGCGGCCTCGCGGATCCGCTGCGGCGTGACCCCGCGCTCTTGCTCCGCGCCGCGGACGAGCCGAGGCCGTTGCGCAACCGCGTCCACCTCGACGTCGTGCGGCCGGAGGGGGTCGTCGAGCGGGAGGGCTTGGGTGAGGCGACCGGGCCGTTCGGGGTCCGCCACACCGACGCCGACGGCAACGAGGTGGACCTCGTGCCCGGCGGCGCGCTCGAGGGCACGGCCGACACCGCCGACTGGGCGGGCGTGTTCAGCGCGATGGCCTGCTACCGCGTCTCCTCGACGACGCAGCAGCTCGACGTGGCTTCCGCCGCGGCCGCGCTGGCCGACGACGCGGGCTTCCCGCTGTTGGTCGACCTGCGCCCGGGGCTCGTCGTCCTCGACAGCGGCAAGGACCGGTGGGAGGCCGACGCGCACGGCCTGGGCCTGGAGTTCACCGACCTGGCCGGCGCCATCCAGGCCGCCGCGCGCGAGCACGGCGCGGCCGCGGACCCCGCGCTGCCGCGCTTCGTCCAGCTGTTCCTCGACGCCGCGGACGTCCCCGCGCTCCGCGCGTTCTGGTCCGCGGCGCTCGGCTATGCGCCGGACCGGAGAGACTGGGTCACCGACCTCGACGACCCGCGCCGCCTCAACCCCGTCCTCTCGTTCCAGGAGATCGACCGCTCGGAGACCGAGCGGCGCCGGCAGCGCAACCGCCTCCACATGGAGCTCGCCGTGCCGCCGGACGCCGCGCACGCGCGTCTGGCGACGATCACGGCCGCCGGTGGACGGCTCCTCGACGAGGCGCCGGGCCGGTGGCGGATCGCCGACCCCGAGCTCAACGAGCTGGTGCTCACGAGCGCGACGTGAGGGGGGCCCGGTGAGGTGGGCGGACCAGGCGATCTGGTGGCACGTCTACCCGTTGGGGTTCACGGGCGCGCCGATCCGCGGCGAGCACGACGAGGCGCCACGGCTGGCCCACCTGCGGGCGTGGCTCGACCACGTGGTCGAGCTCGGCGCGAACGGGCTGCTGCTCGGCCCGGTGTTCGCGTCGACGAGCCACGGCTACGACACGCTCGACCACGACCGGGTGGACCCGCGGCTCGGCTCCGGGCAGGACCTCGACGACCTGCTCGCGGACTGCCGCTCGCGCGGCCTGCGGGTCGTGCTCGACGGCGTCTTCAACCACGTCGGCGCCGAGCACCCGTGGGTGCGCCAGGCGCTCGCGCAGGGCCCGGACGGCGAGCGCGCGGGCCTGTTCCGGATCGACTGGTCGGACCCCGAGCAGCCGGCGCCCGAGGTGTTCGAGGGGCACGGCTCGCTCGTCGCGCTCAACCACGACAACCCGGCGGTCGCCGACTTCGTCGTGGACGTCATGACGCGTTGGCTGGACCGCGGCATCGACGGCTGGCGCCTGGACGCCGCGTACGCCGTGCCGCCGCAGTTCTGGGCGCGCGTGCTGCCGCGGGTGCGGGAGGCGCACCCGGACGCGTGGATCGTGGGCGAGGTCATCCACGGCGACTACGCGGAGCTCGCCCGCGAGTCCCAGCTGGACTCGATCACGCAGTACGAGCTGTGGAAGGCGGTCTGGAGCAGCCTGCTGGACGGCAACTTCTTCGAGCTCGACTGGACGCTGAGCAGGCACAACGCGCTGTTCGCGGCGCAGACGCCCCAGACTTTCGTCGGCAACCACGACGTGACGCGCATCGCGAGCATGGTCGGCGACGGCGGCGCGGTGCTCGCGCTCGTCGTCCTCATGACGGTGGGGGGCATCCCGTCCGTCTACTACGGCGACGAGTGGGCGTACCGCGGCGTCAAGCAGGAGCGGTTCGGCGGCGACGACGCCATCCGTCCGGCGATGCCCGCGACCCCGAGCGGCCTGGCGGAGTCCGGGCGCTGGATGTTCGAGATCCACCAGGAGCTGATCGGCCTGCGGCGGCGCCACCCGTGGCTGGTGCGCGCGACGACGACGGCCGTCGAGCTCACCAACACCCGCTACGTGTACGAGTCGGCGGCCGCCGAGGGACACCTGCGCGTCGAGCTGGACGTGACAGACGGGCACGGCGCCCTCGTCACGGATGCGGCCGGCGCGACGCTCTTCGCGTACGGGGCCCTCGCGGGCGCGTGACCAGCCAGGAGACGACGAAGGCCGCACCCAACGGTGCGGCCTTCGCGAAACGTGCGCCCGAAAGGATTCGAACCTTCGACCTTCTGCTCCGGAGGCAGACGCTCTATCCACTGAGCTACGGGCGCGGGCGGCAGGCGGGCCTGCCAGCGGCCTGAGACTACCAGCGATCCGGACAGCGGCCGCCATCCGAACGCTGTGGCTTAGGCCTCGCCCAGGAGTTTGTCCAGGTAGTGCTGGGTCTCGGCCACGGCGCGTTCGTCGTCGCCCGCGACGATGGCCTCGATCAGCCCGTCGTGCGCGTCCTGGCCGTGGTAGTCGGTGACGAAGTTGAACCGGATGTTCTCGCCGATCGCGTCGATCAGGTTCTCGTAGAGCGAGAGCAGCACCGGGTTGGCGGCGGCGGCGACGACCGCGCGGTGCAGCGCGAGGTCGGTGGACACCATCGCCTCGAGCTCCGCGTCCTTGTACGCGACCGCGCGCGCGTCGCGATGGTCGAGCAGCGCGGAGGCGTCCAGCGCGGTGCGCCGACGAGCGGCCAGCCGGGCCGCCTCGACCTCCAGGGCCCGGCGGACCTCGACGACGTCGCGCTGCCGCGCCGCCGCGATCTGGCGGCCCATCGAGACGGCCAGCTCGGACGTCGACAGCACGTACGTGCCCGAGCCTTGGCGTCGCTCCAGCAGCCCCGCGTGCACGAGCGACTGCACGGCCTCGCGGACCGTGTTGCGCCCGACGCCCAGCAGCTCGACGAGCGCGGGCTCCGGCGGGATCCGTGTTCCCACGGCCCATTCGCCGCTGACGATCCGTCCGCGCAGCTCCTCGACGGCGGTGTCGATGAGTCCTGTGCGCCGCGTCATGGACGCTCCGTTGCAGGCATGCGGTGCAGTCAACACCGAGCGGTGGCGCCGCGCCAGACCCATCCCATGATCGGATGGGCCGTCCTGACCCGACATTCGAGGAGCGCGCGAGCATGACGTCCCCGACTCCGGCGCCTTGGCGCGGCCGGCTCGTCGTGCTCGCGGGCGTGGTGCTCGTCGGGCTGAACCTGCGGATCGCGGTCGCGGCGGTCTCGCCGATCCTCGACTTCGTGCGCGCGGACATGGCGCTCTCGTCGGCGCAGGTGGGGCTGTTGGGCGCGGTCCCGGTGGTCTCGTTCGCGGTGTTCGGGTCGCTCGCGACGCCGATCGCGCGGCGCCTCGGCCTGGAGCCGACGATGGTCGCGGCGCTCGTGCTCTCGGCGGCGGGGGAGGTGCTGCGCGCCGCGGCGGGCACGGCGCCGGTGTTCCTGGCGTGGTCGATGGTGGCGCTCGCGGGCATGGGCATGGGCAACGTGCTGCTCCCGCCGCTGGTCAAGCGCTACTTCCCGGACCGGATCGGCCCGGTCACGGCGGCGTACTCGGTGGCGTTGTCGATCAGCACCGCGGTGCCGCCGCTGGTCGCGCTGCCGCTCGCGCGGGAGGCCGGTTGGCGCGTGGCGATCGGTGTGTGGGCGCTGGTGGGGCTGGCGGCGGCGGTGCCGTGGGTCGTCGTGATCGTGCAGTCGGTCGCGGCGCGCGCGCACCTGCGCACGCTGCTGCGT
>JAEWOA010000090.1 GCA_023461115.1 Actinomycetes bacterium | reverse complement strand
GGTCCGCGCGCCCGCCGTGCTCGTGCTCGGGGCCGTCGCGGACCCCGCGCTGCTGGCGCCCGCGCCGGCTCGGGAGGGTGGAACCGCGGACGACGACGGCCGCGAGCGGTCGCCGCACGCCACAATGGCGCCGTGAGCGCCGACGAGACGCCAGCGGGCATCGACCAGACCCTTGCGGGCTGCGTCGTGCTCATCACCGCCGACCGTCGCTCCGCCGAGCTCTCCGCCGCACTGACCAGGCGCGGCGCGACCGTCCGGCACGCCGCGGCGCTCGGCATGGTCCCGCACATCGACGACGCCGCGCTGTTGGCCGGCACGCGGTCGCTGCTCGACTCGCCCCCGGACACCGTCGTCGTGACCACCGGCATCGGGTTCCGCGGCTGGATCGAGGCCGCCGACGCCGCCGGGCTCGCCGAGCCGCTGATCGACGTGCTGCGCGGCGCGCGGATCGTCGCGCGTGGGCCCAAGGCGCGCGGCGCGATCCAGGCGGCCGGGCTCACGGCCGACTGGGTCGCGGAGTCCGAGACGAGCGCCGAGGTCGCGCAGGTGCTGCTCGACGAGGGCGTCACCGGCCGCGACATCGCGGTGCAGCACCACGGCGCCGGCTCCGACGGGCTCGACGAGGCGTTCGAGCTGGCCGGGGCGCGGGTGCGGGGACTCGTCGTGTACCGGTGGGGGCCGCCGCCGGACCCGGCCGCCGTCGCGGCGTCCGTACGCGCCGTGGGCGCGGGGGAGGTGGACGCCGTGGCGTTCACGTCCGCGCCGGGCGCGGCCGCGTGGCTCGCGTCGGCGGACTCCGAGGGAGTGCTGGACGCGATCGTGGCGCGCGAGCGTGAGGGGTCCGTCGTGATGGCGGCCGTCGGGCCGGTCACGGCCGGGCCGCTGGAGCACGCGGGCATGACCCCGCTGGTGCCCGACCGGGGGCGGCTCGGCGCCTTGGTGCGCCTGCTGGTCAACCACTACGGCGGCCTGCAGGCGCTCGACACCGTGGCCGGCCCGCTGCGCGTGTACCGCGCCGCCGCGGTGCTCGACGGCCACGTGCTGCCGCTGACCCCCTCGGGCCTCGAGGTGCTGCGCGTGCTCGCCGCCGCGCGGGGGTCCGTGGTGCCGCGTGAGGCTGTCCTCGCCGTCCTGCCCGGCGACTCGCGCGACGGGCACGCCGCCGAGGTCGCGGTCGCACGCCTGCGGGACGCCACCGGGAGCCGCGCCTTGATCAAGACTGTCGTGAAGCGCGGCTACCGGCTGGAGCTCGCGTCGCCGTCGTCGGAAGGGGTCGCGTGAGCGCTCCCGTGTTCGTCGGGTGCTCGCACGGCACCGACAACCGCTCCGGCCGCGCCGCGATCGGCTCCATCCTCGCGGACGTGGCCGAAGCGCGGCCCGACCTCGACGTGCGCGAGGCGTTCGTCGACGTGCAGCGGCCCGAGGTCGCGGACGTCGTGGCGGGCGCGCTCACGGACGCCGGGGCCGCGGTCGTCGTGCCGCTGCTCCTGTCGGTCGGCTACCACGTGAAGGTGGACATCGCGCAGGCCGTGGCGCGCCCCGGCGCGGCCGCCGCGCCGCCCATGGGGCCCGACGAACTCCTCGTGGACATCCTGGCCGACCGCCTCGCCGAGGCGGGCCTGACCCCCGACGACGCGCTCGTGCTGGCCGCGGCGGGCTCCACCGACCCGGCCGCCGCGCTCGCGGTGGAGGCAGTCGCCGGGGCGCTGTCCGCGCGTCTCGCGGACTCGTCCGGCACGGCCCGCGCGCTCGTCGTCGGCTACGGGGCCGGTGCGAGCCCGCGCGTCCCGGAGGCCGTGGCGCACGCGCGCGGGGGCGGGCGCCGTGTCGTCGTCGCCTCCTACCTCCTGGCCCCCGGCTACTTCCACGACCGCGTGCTGGAGGCCGGCGCCGACGTGGTGACGGCTCCGCTCGCCCCCGATCCGCGCCTGGCCACCCTCGCGCTCGCGCGCTACACACCCACCGCCGCAGCCCTCTAGGGCGCCGCGGCGATCCACCCCTGGCGCTCCGGCGCGAGGCGGGTGGGGTTCGGCACGTGGAGAGGTGCCGAACCCCACCCGACCGGTCAGGCGCGAGCGCAGGTGGTGCCGTTGAGGGTGAAGGTGGCCGGCGCCGAGTTCGTGCCCGAGTGCGAGCCGTTGAAGCCGAACGTCTGGCTCTGTCCGGGGGAGATCGTGCCGTTCCACGGCGCGTTGGCCGCGGTGACCTGGGCGCCTGACTGCGTGGTCACCGAGCTCCACGCCTGAGTGACCGCCTGGCCCGACGGGAACGCGAAGCGCAGCGTCCAGCCGTCGATCGTGGCGGACGAGGTGTTCTTGACCGTCACGGTGGCCGTGAACCCGGTGTTCCACTGGTTGACCTGGTACGTCACCTGGCAACCGGCCGTCGGAGGAGTGGTCGGCGGAGCGGTGGGCGGGGTCGTCGGCGGAGTCGTGGGCGGGGTGGTCGGCGGGGTCGTCGAGCCGCCGAGGCCCGCGACGAACGCCGCGTAGGCCGGCTTGGCCTGGTAGTTGTCGTCCCACAACAGGGCGGCGCCCTGGCCGCCGAAGGTCTGCGGCACCCACGAGTACTTGTCGGTGATACCCCAGATCGTGACGCCCTGGCACCGCGTGACGGCCTTGCACGCCTCCGCGACCCGCCGGTAGTCGGCCGCCTGCGCCGCGAGCTTCGTCGCGTCTGCGGGCGTGTTCATGCGGATGTCCAGCTCGGTGATCCGCACGTCCACGCCCAGGTCCGCGAACCGCTGGAGGTTCTGCTGGAACGTGGCGGGGAACTGCCCGACGATCAGGTGCGACTGGAACCCGACGCAGTCGATCGGCACCCCGCGCGCCTTGAAGTCGCGCACCAGGGTGTAGACGGCGGTGCTCTTGGAGTTCACGCCCTCGATGTTGTAGTCGTTGTAGCAGAGCTTGGCGGTGGGGTCGGCGGCGCGGGCCGTCCGGAACGCGGACTCGATGTAGCCGTCGCCGAGCTTCTGCTGGAAGGGCGAGCCCGCGCGCCGCGTGCCGTTGTCGTCGAACGCCTCGTTGACCACGTCCCACGCGACGACCTTACCCGCGTAGTGCTTGGCCACCTCGGTGACGTGGTTGGTCATGGCGGACTGCAGGTCGGCGGCGCCGAGGTTCTGCGCCCAGCCGGGCAGCTGCGAGTGCCAGACGAGCGTGTGCCCGTACAGCTTCTTGCCGGTGGCCACCGCGTAGGACGCCACCTGGTCGCCCGCGCCGAACGAGAACTGGCCGCGCTGCGGCTCGGTCGCGTCCCACTTCATCGCGTTCTCGGGGACGACGAGCGAGAACTCGCTGTCGGCGATCTGCTTGTACGCCGCCTCGCCGAGCCGGCCGGGGTCGAGCGCGAAGCCGATGTCCTTGCTGGTGGCGTCCCGCAAGGCGGCGTTGGCGGGTGCGGCGACGCCGATCGTCGCCATGATGAGCGCGGCCCCCGCCGCGGCTGTGAGCACCGCGCGGCGCCGGGGCGTCGCGGGTGCGCTGATGCTGGTGGTACGCATGGGTCCTCCTCGTCGAGCCATCCGTGGCGCGTGCAGCGTGCCCGTGCGCAGGTGGTGGCGGCGAGGGACGAACCGGTTAAGATTGCGACGAATTGCCCGATACTATCGGCCGTCCGGTGCAGTCGTGCCCGCACGGCGGTGTCGTCGCGAGGCGCCGTCCACGCGAGGACCGGCGAGCCGCGGTAGGAATGATCCCGTGAAGACCTCCGGCCTGATCGTCGCGCTCGCGGCCGCCGCACTCGCGGGCTGTTCCTCGGCAGGCCCGGCGGAGGGCCCGACGAGCGGGCCGGGCACCCCTCCCGCAGCCGAGTCGGGCGCCACGCTCGCGGCGCCCGACTGCCTTCCCGGCGCCACGGCCAGCACGGGGGCCAGCGGCGCGCCGATCGCGGTGCTCGGCGACGGCCCGAGCGGCGTGGTCCTCGCGCCACAGAACCAGGGCACCTGGTGCCAGTGGGCGGACGAGGCGCAGCACCTCGTCGGCGCCGGCTACCACGTGGCGACCTTCACGTGGGCCGACGACCCGCGCGCGTCACTCGCCGACGCCGCCGCCGCGCTCAGGGCGGCCGGCGCGCAGGAGGTCGCGCTCGTCGGCGCGAGCAAGGGCGGGAC
>JAEWOA010000089.1 GCA_023461115.1 Actinomycetes bacterium | reverse complement strand
GAGCAGCGGCGGCCGGATGCCCGCGGGGCCGACGACGTCCACCTCGCCGCGCGCCGGGACGTCCGCGAGCGCCTGCCTCGCGGCGGGGTCGGCGAGCAGGGCGGGGAGCAGTCCGGAGAGGTCCATGGAAGGTCCTTCACTCGTCGGCGCGGGCAGCACAACAGCCCCGAATCCGACGGATCCGGGGGGAACCCCAGCATACGAGCCTGGTCAGACACGCCCCCAGCGGCCAGGCCAGCGGCCCGGTGGGCAGGCAGGTCGGCGGGCAGGTCAGCGGGCAGGTCAGCGGGCAGGTCAGCGGCCGGCCGGCGTCCGGTCGGCTTCCGGTCGGCGTCCGGTCGGCGTCCGGGTGAGATCCGCGCGAACAGCCCAAATCGCCCCGTCCGCGCCCCTAGACTCGGCCCGTCCGCGCGGGCGCGGGCACCCTCCCCAACCCGAGGAGCTGCCATGCGCGTGCTCGTGCTGTGGGCCGACGACCGGTCGTCCAACCTCGGCGTGCGCGCGCTCGCCGCCGGGACCGCCGCCCTCGTCGAGCGCGCGCACCCTGGCGCCGAGGTCACGTTCCTGCACTACGGCAGCAAGACGAGCCCGACGCCCGTCGGCGACTGGCGGCGCCTCGCGCGCGCCCGCCTCGACCCACGCGAGCCGCTGCGCGACTGGCTCGGGGCGTTCGACTTCGCGGTCGACACGCGCGCGGGCGACAGCTTCGCCGACCTGTACGGCCTGCGGCGCCTCACGACGCAGAGCATGCTGGCGCGGCTCACGCGCGGCGCGGGCACACCTGTGGTCCTCGGGCCGCAGACGATCGGGCCGTTCACGGGCCGCCGCGCGCGCGCGCTCGGGCGGCTCTCGATGCGGGACGCGCGCGTCGTGATGGCGCGCGACTCGGTGAGCGCCGCGTACGCGGCCTCGCTCGGGCGCCCGGTCGACGTCCTGTCCACCGACGTGGTGTTCGCGCTCGCCCGGCCCGAGGCCGCGCGCACGCGCGACGTCGTGCTCAACATCTCCGGGCTGCTGTGGGCGCCCAACCCGCACGTCGACCACGAGCACTACCGGCGGACCGTCCGCGCGGTCGCCGACGGGCTGCTCGCCGCCGGGCGCCGGCTGACTCTGCTGGCGCACGTCCTGGACTCGCCCGTCGCCGACAACGACGTCCCGGCGGTCCACGAGTTCGCCGGGCTGCTCGACCAGGACGTGGAGGTCGTCGTGCCCGCCGGGCTGGACGACGTGCGGGACGTGGTCGCGTCCGCGCGCCTGGTGCTCGGCTCGCGCATGCACGCGTGCCTCAACGCGCTGTCGTCGGGCACCCCCGCGATCTCGCTCGCCTACTCCCGCAAGTTCGCGCCGCTGCTGGGCGACCTCGGCTGGGCGCACTCGGTCGACCTGCGCTCCGACGCGGACCCGGTCCGCGCCGCCCTGACGCTCGCGGAGGCGGACCTGCACGACGAGGTCGTGGGCGTGCGCGAGCGCGCGGACGCCCTGCTCCGCCCGGCGGTCGACGCCCTGACCCGGCTGCCGTAGCGCGCCGGCGGACCGGCCTACGCCGGCTGGGCGCCGCGGTCCGGCGTGAGCGCCTGCCGTTGCGAGATCGCGTGCACGTCGTGGAAGAACGTGCTCACGTCCCGCACCCGTTCGGCCGTGTCGAACGCCTCGATACGCCCGTCACGGATCACCATGACGCGGTCGCATACCACCAGCGTCGAGAGGCGGTGTGCGACGAGGAACACCGTCTGCTCGCCCTTGATCTGCAGCAACGACTCCTGCACCAGCTCCTCGGACCGCATGTCGAGCGCACTCGTCGGCTCGTCGAGCACGAGCACCTCGGGCCGCGTGACGAGCGCGCGCGCCAGGCACAGCCGCTGCCGCTGGCCGCCTGAGACGCCGCCCGCGCGCTGCCCGACGATCGTCTGGTACCCCTCGGGCCAGGACATGATCTCGTCGTGCACGTGCGCGAGCTTCGCGGCGGCGATCACGTCGTCGTCGGTCAGGTCGTCGCGGTAGAAGCGGATGTTGTCCGCGACGGTGCCCCAAATGAGCTGAGGCGTCTGCGGCACGTACGCGACCTTGCTCTGCCACTGTGGGCGGCTTAGATCGCGCGCGTCCTGGCCGTTGACGGTGACCGCCCCACCGGACGGGTCACGCAGCCGCAGGAGGAGCTGCACGAGCGACGACTTGCCGGCGCCCGACGGCCCGACGATTCCGACGACCTCACCGCGCCCGACCTCGAACGTCAGGCCGTGGACCACCTCGGTCTCGGGCGTGTAGCCGAACCGAACGTCCTGCATGCCGATGCGCACGATGTCGTCCACCGGCTGGCCGCCGTCGCGCTGCGCGTTCTGCTCGTAGGTCTCGATCGCGTCGGCCAGGTGGTTCATGAACGGCACCTTCTCGTCGATGCCGGTGATCGAGTACTGCACGCGCTGCCCGTACGAGAGCGCGCGGACCAGCATGAGCACGACCGCGCCGAGCGCCGCGATCCGGCCGACGTCCATGGTCGAGACCGCCGCGAGCGCGATCACCAGGACCAGCAGCGCGACGCTCTGGTACAGCGACGGCACGGCGCCCGCCAGGTAGCGGGTCCGCAGCAGCGGCCGCCGCACCTGCTCGATGAGGCCGTAGAAGCCCTCGGTGTACGCGCGCGACGCGCCGAACACCTGCATCTCCTCGGCCATCGCGGCGACCTCCTGGACGCCCTTGGCGTACTCGACGTTCTCCGCCGAGAGCGCGCGGGCGTTCTTGCGCAGGCGGCGCGCGAGTGGCCGCAGCGCCAAGAACAACGCGAGCGACGCGATCGACAGCACGAGCGCGGCCGACGGGCTCATCAGGACAGCCGAGCCGAGCAGCGTCAGGAACATCAGCATGTTGGTGATGGCGCCGCCGATCACGATGATCGTCTGCGTCGTCGCGCTGACGTGCACGTTCATGTACGTCTGGAACTGGCCGTCACGCTCGGTGGACTTCACGGCCCAGGTCGCGCGCACGAACGCGTCGAACAGCCGCTTGCGCAGGCCCGCCATCGCGGTGGCCGAGATCGAGGCGGGCAGGTACGCGAGCCACAGCTGCAACGCGCCGCGCACGAGCGCGAGCGCGACGCCGACGATGAACGCGGCCCGCAGGGACGTGTCGACCGTGACGGGCCCGAGGTCCGACGAGATGCGTTGGTCCCCCTGCGACAGCGCGAGCGCGAGCGACGCGATCAGGGCCAGCAGCGCGGCCTCGACCAACCCGGCGACCACCGAGACCACGGCGATGCCGGCGATCTGCCAGCGTGACGCGGCGAAGAACTGCGAGAGCCGCCGCCATGCGGCCCACGCGCGCTGTGCCGCGCCGAAGCCCGGCACGCCACGGCGCGCCGAGCCCTCCTGCTGGTCCGCCACGTGCGCTCCGCTCGCTTGCTCCCACGGCGGCCCGCTGGCCGCGCAGAGTCGAACCTACCCGGCCAGATTGTCCGGATTCGCCCGGCGTGGGGATGAAAAGCCCCCGATCCGCCCGTTCGGCCGCATCGGAGCGCCTAGGTTGCTGCCATGTCGTCCGCCCGGCTCGCCGCGCGGCGCGCGGTCCGCCTGCGCGTCGCGCGCCATCCACTGCTGCGCCGGGGCTGGTACGTCGCCGCCGGTGAGTCGCTGTGGCGGCGCGTGGGAGCGCCGGTCCCCACGCACCTGCGGCACACCAAGGGCTGGCCGTCGGGGCTCGGCCCTCGCGGCTGGCTGCGACGGGTCGCGCTGGGCGCTGCGACCCCGAGCATCGTGTGGGCCCGCGGTTCCGGCGCCTTCACGCTCGCCGCCGGCACCCACGAGGGCGGGCTCGTGCTGCTCGGACACCCGCAGGGGCGGGTGGCGCACGAGTACGGGCGGCTGCTCGGAGCCGACTACGCCGACCTGCGCAGCGCGTTCTCGCGCCACCTTCCCGCGCCGGGCTTCACGCTCGAGGACGGCCTGCTCGTCGAGGACGACGTCCGGGGCAGGCACCTGCTCGACCTCGACGGCGCGACCCGGCTCGCGACCGTCCGCGACCTGGTCCGGCGGTTCGCGTCGCTGACCGCCGACGAGGGCGCCCCGGGCGGAGCGGCGCTGCTCGCGGCCGCGGTCGACGCCGCCCAGCGTGCCGACGCTCCCCCGGCGCTGCTCGACGCGCTCGACGCGCTCGCCGCGCAAGGGCCAGCCGACACGTGGCGGCTGGTGCCCGCGCCCGCCGAGGCGACCGTCAAGAACGTGCTCGTCGTCGGCGACCACACCCCCGCGCCGATCGACCTCAGCGACCTGCGGCGTGAGCTGTTCTTCTCCTACCCGGTGGGCATCGTGTCCGAGTCCCGGCCCGACGTCCTCGCCGCCTTCCGGGCGGGCGCGCTCGACGACGAGTTCGCCGCGCTGTTCGCCGCGACGGGCGCGTCGTGGACCTGGGACTCCGCGGGGCGCGACGGGCTGCTGGCGGCGAGGCTCGTCGTCGTCGCCTACCAGGAGCACCTGCGGCCCGACGGCGTCGACCTCCCGCGCCTGGGCGCGAGCCTCAACCGGCGCTGGGAGCGCCTGTGGTCGGATCGGCCGGCCGCGTACCGCTGACGGCGACGACCTCGGCGGGAACCGCGGGCACGGCGGGCGCGACAACGTCCGCCACCGCCGCGGCCCTCCGGGGCGGGACGTCGAACCAGCGCGGCGGCGCGTACAGCCACCCCGCCCCCCGCTGCTGCGCGACGCGGTGCAGCGCGAGCGACGCGAGGATCGCGACGAGCGCCACGAGCGGCGGGAGCACGAGCCCGCTCCACGCGAACGCAGGCATCGGCGTGAGGCTGACGAGGAACGCGCACACGATCGCGATCGGCGTGTGCGCCACATAGACGGGCAGCGTCTTGGAACCCAGCGAGCGCAGGCCCGCCCAGCCCGCCAGCACCCGGCTGAGCCCGATGCCCGCGAGCACGCCCAGCACGCAGTTGACGAAGTAGAGGCCGAGCACCTCACGCAGGCCCGCCGCCCAGAGGCCGACCGCGACCACCGCCCACAGCACGAACACCGCGCCCAGCGCGGCCTTGCGCGGGGTGGCGCCCACCCGGATCACCAGCTCCCGCCAGTAGAGGCCGACCAGGAAGAACGCGTAGTACTTCACCCCGCCGTCCCACCCAGGGCTGCGGGTGTCCCAGCCGCTGAGCGCGAACACCGACGCCGCCGCGGCCACCCCGATCTGCAGCGGGACCGGGATACGCCGCGTGAGCTTCGCCAGGATGAAGTACAGGGCCAGCGCCCAGATGAACCACAGCTCGAGCCGCGGCACCACCGGCGACATCAGGTACGGCTTGATGACGCTCGCCTTGAGCGAGCCCTGGTCCTTCATCGTCACGCCCAGCCAGTACGTGAACGAGCCGACCAGGCCCCAGAGCAGGAACACCCACAGGTAGAGGCGCAGCTTGTGCGTCCACAGCGGCCGCCACGCGCCACGGATCCACTTGGCCGCGAACAGGCCCGAGATCGTGAAGAACAACGGCATCCGCAGCGACGACACCACGACGCTGAACTGCGTCCACCCGTCGACGTCGACCTTGGCCGCCCGCAGCCAGTTGGTCGAGTGGAAGAGCGCGACGAGCGCGATCGCGAGGCCACGGCCCGCGTCGACCCAGTCCAGCCGCCGCGCGGCAGCGGGGCCGGCGGCGGGCTGCGCACTCATGGGTGGAGTCTAGGGTCGGACAGATCCGGTCAAACACGGCGCGTGCGGGCGAAATGTGGCGGGTGGAGACACGTTCACCCGCCCGCGCCCGGGACGCGGTGGGACGATGGCCGCCCACACGGAAGGAGGGCACGCGTGGCTGCGACGACCATGCCCTCCTCGACGGCGCCCCAAGCGGCCACCGGGGCCCCCGAGCGCGTGCCTCTCCTGCGTCGGCAGGTCACCGGACCGGCCGTGGCCGCCGCGCTCGCCGTCGTCGCGGTCGCCGTCGACCAGCGCGTGTACGACGAGATCACGCTCGGCACCCTCGTCGGCCTGGCGCTCGCGCCCGTGTGGCTCCCCGCGCTGCGCCGGTACCACGGCCTGCGGACGCTGGTGGTGCTCGGCGTGGGCGCGATCGGCCTCGGGCTCCTGCTCACCGAGCTCGCCGGGCTCGACCACGGCACCTCGCTGCGCAACGCCGCCAACCAGTCCATCGTCGTGCTGAACCTGGTGCTCGGCGTCTCGCTCGTCGCCTGGGCGCGGACCCAGCTCTCCGACCCCGTCGTCGCGACCGTGTTCGGCGTCGGCATGGTGCTCGGCATCCGCCCCTCGGGCCGGTTCGCGGAGAACCCCTGGCGCTTCGGGTTCTCGCTGCCGCTCGTGGTGCTGCTACTCGGGCTCGCCTGGCTCGCGGGGCGCGCGTGGCTGCAGGTGGTGGTCGCGCTCGGCCTGGCGCTCGTGTCCGCCGCGAACGGCGGTCGGTCCACCTCGGCGATGCTCGTCCTCGCGGCCGTCGTCACCATGTGGCAGGCCGGGCAGGCCGCGCGCTCGGCCCGCCCCGCCTCCCGGATGCGGTCGATCGCGGTGATCGCCGCGCTGCTCGGCTCGTTCTACTACCTGGGGCAGGCCGCGATCCTCGACGGGTTCCTCGGCGAGGCCGCCCAGAGCCGCACCCAGGAGCAGATCGCGCTCTCGGGCTCGCTCATCCAGGGCGCGCGCCCCGAGATGGGCGCCACGGGCGCGTTGATCGGGCACCGGCCCTGGGGCTTCGGCTCGGGGACGCTGGCCAACACGCGCGACGTCATGGTCGCGAAGTCGGGCATGTCCTCGCTCGGGTACGACCCGGACAACGGCTACGTCGAGCGCTACATGCTCGGCTCGGGCATCGAGCTCCACTCGACGGGCGCCGACCTGTGGGTCGCTTTCGGTGTGCTGGGCGTCGCGCTCGCCGCCTGGATCCTGTGGACCGTGCTGCGGGGGTACACGACCCACTTCGCGGCGCACACCGCGGCCGCGCTCCTGACCTACCTCGCGATCCGCAACCTGTGGGACCTGCTGTTCAGCCCGCTGGGCAGCTCGATCACGCTGCTGACCCTGGGCGTCGGGCTGCTCGCGCTGCGGCGGCCCGAGCCACGGCCGCCCACCGAGCCGTTCGCCGCGCCGGTCTCCGGGTAGTCCCGGCGACGCGCGCAGGGCCCGCCCTCACGAGGAGGACGGGCCCTGCCTTGCACCGCCGCTGAGCGGGCGCGGCGGCTAGACCGGGCGGGCCGCCAGGTCGTCGAACGTGAAGACCGTGGCCGGGTCGCCGCTCGACCCGCCGTGGTACACCGTCGCCCCCACGCCGCCGGCGACCTGGAGCACGGCCGTCGCGTCCGTCGTGGTCACCCGCCACTCGACCGGCTCGACGTCGCCGAGCTTCCACACCTTCGCGCGCAGCTGGGTCGGGCCTGTGCCCTGCGCCTCGACGACCACGCGGAGCACGTCGTTCGGCGCCACGACCAGCCCGGCGACCGTGCCGCCCGAGATCGCCGTAGCGGTGCCCCCGACCTCGCGCGTCACGTGGAGCTGCACGGTGCCGTCGGCCGCGAGCCGCACGCGGGCGCCGTACGCGTCGTTGCCGACGCGCCGGGCCTGGACGGTCGCGAACGTGTTCCCAGTCGAGAGTCGGCTCGGGCTCAGCGAGACCTCGACGTGCGTCGACGTCTGCGCGACGGAGCCGAGGAACGCCCCGACGGTCGAGCCCGCGGGGACGGTGAACGTGCCCGCCGAGCCGTTGACCGCGAGCCGGCTCGCGGTCCCGACGGACGTCCACACACCGCCGAGAGGCGCCGTGCCCCACCCGCCCGCGAACGTCCGGGCGAACGCGTCCTGCGCGAACTCGGGCCCGGCCGGCGGCGTCTCGCTCACCGCGACCGTGCGCACGGCGGTGCCCGTCGCGCCGTCGTCGTCCGTCACGGTCAACGTGATCGTGTACGTGCCCGGGGTGGCGTAGGTGTGGCTGGCGGTCACGCCCGCGCCGTCCGGAGTCGAGTCGCCCCAGTTCCACGCGTACGACGCGATCGTGCCGTCGCCGTCCGACGAGCCGCCGGCGTTCACCGACGCGGTCAGCTCGTCCGAGCCGACCGTGAAGGCCGCGGTCGGCGGCTGGTTGGCGGGCGGCTCGACCGGGCCGCCGCCGCCCACCGGGATGCCCACGAGGTCGTCGAACGCGAACACGACCGCGGGGTTGCCCGTCGAGCCGCCGTGGTAGGCGTTCATCCCGACCGCGCCGGCGGCCTGGAGGGCTGCCGTCGAGTCGGTGATCGTCGCGCGCCACGCCGTGGGCTCCGGGTCGGAGGCCCGCCACGCCTTGGCGCGGATGGTCGTCGGCGAGGTGCCCTCCACCTGGACCTTGACCTTGATCGGCGTGTTCGGCGCGACCGTCAGGCCGGTGACCGTGCCGCCGTTCAGCACCGTGGCGACGCCGCCGGACTCACGCACGGCGTGCACCTGCACCGAGCCGTCCGCGGCGATCCGGACGCGGCCGGTGTACGCGTCGTTGCCGACGCGGCGGCCCTGGAACGACACGAACGAGTTGCCGGTGCTGAGCCGGTCCATCGTGAGCGTCGCGGTCAGCTCGGAGCTCGTCTGGGACACCGTCGACAGCACGCCGCCGGTCGTCGAGCCCGCCGGAGCGGTGACCAGCGCGCGGCCCCCGGACACCGACAGCCGCGAGGCCGTGCCGACCGTCGTCCAGGCGCCACCGAGCGGAGCCGAGCCCCACCCGCCGGCGACCGTGCGGCCGAAGTCGTCCTGCGCGAAGGGCGCGCCCGGCGCAGGCGGACTGACCGTGACGGTCCGCGTCGTGCTCGTCCAGTCGCCGTCGTCGTCGGTCACGGTGAGCGTGATCGTGTACGTGCCGCCCTCGGCGTACGTGTGGCTCGCCGTGACGCCCGAGCCGTCCGGCGTCGAGTCGCCCCAGTTCCACGCGTAGGACGCGATCGTGCCGTCCGAGTCACCCGACGCCGACGCGTTGACCGAGGCCGTGAGCAGGCTCGGGGTCGCGGTGAACGCGGCGGTCGGCGGCTGGTTCGGCGGCGGCGGGGTCACCGTCACGTCGCGCGTCGTGGTCGCCGTCTCGCCGTCGTCGTCCGTGACGGTGAGCGTGATGGTGTACGTGCCGCCCGCGGCGTACGTGTGCGTCGCCGTGGCGCCCGAGCCGTCCGGCGTCGAGTCACCCCAGTTCCACGAGTACGACTCGATCGTGCCGTCCGCGTCGGTCGAGCCCGCCGCGTTGACCGACGCCGTGAGCAGCGTGGACGACGCGGTGAACGCGGCCGTCGGCGGCTGGTTCGGCGGCGGCGGGGTCACCGTCACGTCCCGCGTGGTCGTCGCCGTGCCGCCGCTGTTGTCCGTCACGGTCAGCGTGATCGTGTACGTGCCGCCCGCGGCGTACGTGTGCGTCGCCGTGGCGCCCGAGCCGTCCGGCGTCGAGTCACCCCAGTTCCACGAGTACGACTCGACGGTCCCGTCCTCGTCGGTCGAGCCCGTGCCGTCGACCGACGCGGTGAGCTCGTGCACGGTCGCGTCGAACGCCGGGCTCGGCGGGATGTTGGGCGCGGCCACGTTGCGGCCGAGCGCGTAGTGCTGCGCCACGGCGGTCGGCGAGAGCACCGAGGAGTACACCGCGACCTCGTCGAGCGTGCCCGCGAACCACGGCTGCGGCCCCCAAGTGGTGTCGCCGCCGATCCGCCAGTACCCGATGTAGGCCTGAGCCTGGGTCTGGGGGTTCGTGCCGCGCAGCACGCCGTCGACGTACAGCTTCATGCCGTCCGAGCCCTGCGACGCCACGAGGTGGTGCCACTGGTTGTCGTTGTAGGACGCGGGCGTGGTGATCGTGTTGGCAGTGCCCGTCCACGTGCCGAACGTCAGACGACCGTCGGTCTCCATGTACACGTGCCGGTCGTAGTTGCTGCTCGTCCCGGAGTTGGCGTCGCCGAACCCGATGAGCTTGCCGCCGTTGAACGTGTTGGTGCGGAACCACAGCTCCTCGGTGTACACGCTCGGGTTGTTGAACTGCACGTTGCTGGCCACCAGGCCCGTGCTGCCGTTGAACGTCGCCGCGCGGTTCGACGAGACGCCCACGAGCGCGCCGGTCTGGTTACGCGTGACCCCGCCGCGGTAGGCGCCCGTCGTGCCCAGGATGCCCGCGTCCGCCGCGGTCGTCGTCAGCAGGCCCTCGTCGAGGCGCCAGTACAGGTCCGGCCCCTCGTTGTACACGGCCTTGCCGTAGGTGTCGGCCGGGGCCGGCGGGAGCGTCGAGGTGCGGCCCGAGGCCACGTAGTGCTCGTTGACGCGCTGCGGCGAGAGCGGCGCGTCGTAGACCGCCACCTCGTCGATCTGGCCGTTGAAGAACGGCGCGCCACTCCAGGAGTTGTCGCCGCCGATGCGCCAGTAGCCCGTGTAGTCCTGCGCGCTCGTCACGTTCGCGCGCTGCGCCACCCGCTTGCCGTCCAGGTACAGCTTCATGCCGTCCGGGCCGAGCGACGCGACGAAGTGGTGCCACTGGCCGTTGTTGTACGACTGCGGCGAGTTGATCGTCTGGCTCGAGCCGGGGTAGACGCCGAAGTACACCTGGCCGTTGGTCGTCATGTAGACGTGGCGGTCGTAGCTGCCGCTCGTGCCGGTCTTGGCGCTGCCGAAGCCGGCGATCTTGCCGCCCGCGTTCGTGGTCGTCTTGAACCAGCCCTCGAGCGCGAAGACCTGCGGCCCGGGCACGGCGGTCTGGGTGGCCGCGAGCCCCGTGGTCGTGCCGTTGAACGACGACGCCGTGTCCGTGTCGCCGTTGATCGCGCCGGCCACGCCGCGCGTCACGCCGCCCTGCGCCACCATGTCGTCGCCGCCGGCCCAGTCCAGCACGTCCGTGCCGGAGTCGCCGAGGCGCCACAGGTGCTGCGGCTCGTCGTCGAACACGGCCTGCCCGTAGGGCGAGAGCGCCTTGTCGCTCACCGTCACGGTCACCCACGCCGACTGCGCCTGGTTGCCGTACGGGTCGATCGCGCGGATGCGGTACCGCACCGACGAGCCCGGTGTCAGGCCCGAGTCGACGAAGCGCATGGTCTTGCCCTGCCAGAACTGCCCCGCGTACGTCTCGGTGTAGATCGGCGTGCTCGTGTCGGTCGTGCGGAACAGGCGGTACTCGAGCTTCTCGTTGTCGCGGTCGTCGTTCGACGGCCACGCGAGCCGCACCTCGCCGCTCTGGATCGACGTCGCCGTCAGGTTCCAGTTGTTGCCCGTGAGCGTCGGTCCCACCTTGTTGGGGGCGACGTCCGGCAGCGCGAAGCGCACCAGGCCCTGCTGCGGCACGTTGTTCACCCGCGTGAACTCACCGCCGAACAGCACGTACTTGCCCGCCGCGGAGACCGTCCACGGGCCCTGCGACTTGCCGGTGTAGGTGCCGGTGTTGATCGACGGGTACCAGTTCAGGATCGTCGGCGAGGGCTCGCCGCGGTGGTCCGGGTAGCCGTACCGGTCCGGGGTGTTGACGCGCGTGGCCGCCTTGGTCAGCGCGGTCGCGCGGTAGAACGTCCACGGGTCCGTCTGCGGGAACCCGCCCGAGTTGCCGCAGTAGTGCTTGTGGCTCGCCGAGTAGATGACGTCGCCCAACGCATACGACGAGTAGGTGTCGCCGTGGCAGTCCTCGACCCACGTGAGTGCGCCGGTGGCCCAGTCGGCGGCGAACGTGCCCTCCATGTTGCCGCCGCCGCCGAAGTGGTAGCCGGTGCCGTAGAACGTGTCGCCGATGGACTCCAGGCTGAGCACCGCGGACTCTGTGCCGCCGTTGCGCACCTGCGCGTTGACGGGCAGCGGGAGCATCGCGCCGGTGGAGGCGTCGAGGCGCGCCAGGCCGTAGCCGGGGTTCGACGATCCGTTGACGCTGGTGAAGGATCCGCCGAACACGATCGAGCTCTCGTCGGGCGCGAGCACCAGGTCCTGCACGCCGCCGCCGTCGATCGTGGCCGACAGCGGGAGGTTGGCGCCGGTCGTCGCGTTGACCGCGGCGAGCCGCTGACGTGCCTGCCCGTTGACCGTGGAGAACGCGCCGGCGATGTAGACCGTGGTGTTGGTGGCCACCACCGCGTTCACGGTGCTGTTCGGCGTCGGCTTGAAGCCTGCCACCAGGGCGCCCGTCGCGGTGTCGAACGCGGCGAGGCGGTAGCGGGGCTCTCCGTTGACGCTCGTGAACGAGCCGACGGCGTACAGGCGCGTGCCGTCGGGCGAGACGGCCATGTCCTTGACCTGCGCGTTGAAGTTGGGCGCGAAGCTGGTGTCGAGCGCTCCGGTGGTCAGGTCGTACGCCATCATGTTGTTGCGGACGACCTCGTTGGAGCCCGCGGCCGAGCCGGCCGGACGTGCGCGCGTGAACTCGCCGCCCACGTAGACCTTGTTCCCGACGGCGGTCTGGTGCCACACCACGCCGTTGATCTGCGCGGTGGGCAGGCCGTCGGCGGCCGCCGTCACGGGATCAGCCGGGTTGATCGGGACGGTGTCCGCGACCGCCGGTGTGGCCACGGACAGACCGGCCGCGGCCAGCGCCACGGCTCCAGTGAGTGCCACCACGCGGGTGAGCAGCGTCTTCGACACCATGAGACGTCCTCCGGTCCAAGGTCGCAGGCGCCCACGACTCGTTGTGGGCAGGCGACGATCGGTGCGACTCTAGGCGTTTTCGGACATATCAGGACGAGACGGAACGGGTGAACTGGACGGTCGATCGGGTGACTTTTCGAACCGATTCACTCGGGCGCAGGACCGTCGAACACCACCACCATCGCCTCGGGCGACAGGTCTACCTCGACGCGCACGCGAGCGCGCTCGTCGAGCGGCACCCGGAAGACGAAACGCCCCGTCGCGGACTTCCCCGCGCCCACGGCCGCGCCGAACGGCTGGCCCCCGGGATTCTCGAGCGTCGTGGCAGGCGTGAGCGCGTCACCGAAGTACAGGTTCACCACCACCGCGGACAGGTCCACCGCGGACCCGGTGCGGTTCTCCACCCGGATCGTGGCGCGCACGGCGGGGCCGCCCACCTCCCCCGGCAGCTCGGCCACGCCCGTGACCGACTCCAGGCCCGCGACCGTCACGGCCACGCCCTGCGCCGGCTCGGCCGATGCGGCCAGATCGGCCGGCTCGAGCTGCTGGCGGCCGTCCGCGCGCGTAGTGACCGCCGGCTCCGGCGCCGGGCTGGACGAGCCGGTGTCCGCCGGCGACTGCGCAGGGGCCGGGCTCGGGGTCGCGGGGCCGGGGGTTGCAGTGCTCGCCGCGTCGTCGCCGGGCGCCTCGGTGGCCGTCGCCGTCGGCTGGCCCTGCGCGGACGGGCCATCGTCAGCCCCGCCCTGCGCGATCGCGATCGCCACCCCCACGACCGCCAGCGCAGCGACGACCGCGCCCGCCACCACCAGGCGAGACGGACGGCGCGGAGCCGCGCCCTCGTCGCCCGCGCCGTCGTGCTGGTCCGCGTTCGGCTCGCCCACTGGAGTGTCACCCTTCTTGCGGCGCCCCGGCCGCGCTCGCGACAGTGTAGGAGCGCACGCCACGCGGCGGACCCGGGTCCACCCCTGAGTTCACCCTGCACACCTCCGGGTGAATTCCGCCGGAAGTGCGAGAATTGCGGTCGTCCGTTCCGTACCGTTCGGTGACTCCGCCGGAGACGGCTGGACGCGGCACCGTGCGGAAGAAGCGCCGAGACAGCCGCCGGCGGCGCGAACGTGAGGAGAGCGGCATGGAGCTGGGGGACTACCTGGCCGCGTTGCGCAAACGCTGGTGGGTCATCGCGCTGCTCGGCCTGCTCGGCGCCGCACTCGGCTACCAGCAGGCCGCCACGACGACACCCCTGTACCGCTCGACCTCCAAGGTCTACGTCTCGCTCGCGCGCAGCGAGAGCGTCGCGGAACTCGCGCAGGGCGCGACCTACACGCGCAACCTGGTGGAGTCCTACGTCCAGCTCGCCACCGTTCCGTTGGTGCTCGACCCGGTGATCGAGAAGCTCGAGCTGCCCACGTCGGCGCGCCAGCTCGCGCAGTCGATCCAGGCGGACGCGCCCCTGGACTCGATGCTGATCGAGATCTCGGCGACCGCGCGCAAGCCCGAACGCGCCGCGGAGATCGCCAACGCGGTGGCCGACGAGCTCGCGATCGCCGTGGAGGAGGTGTCGCCGACGTCCACGGACGGCGCCGCGTCGGTCAAGGTCACCACCGTCGGCGAGGCGCTGGCGCCCACCTACGCGTTCGCGCCGAACACCAAGATGATCGTCGGGCTCGGCGGCATCGCGGGCGGCGGGCTCGGCTTCCTCGTCGCGCTGACGTGGGCCCGCCTCGACACCCGCGTCCGCGACGTCCGGGACCTGGCCGGCCGTGTCGTGCTGGGCTCGATCCCGCGCGACCACACGGTCGCCAAGGAAGGCCCGTTCACGATCATCGCGCACCCGCGCGGCGCGCTGGCCGAGGCCTACCGCCGCGTGCGCACCAACCTCGACTTCCTCGACTCCGCCGAGCCCGTGCGGGCGGTCGTCGTCACGTCGACGCTGCCGGGCGAGGGCAAGTCGACGACGTCGACGGGCCTGGCGCTCGCGCTCGCCGACACCGGCCGTCGCGTGCTCCTGATCGACGCCGACCTACGCCGTCCGGCGATCGCGGGCATCACCGGCCTCGAGCAGGAGGTCGGCCTCACGACCGTCCTCGCGCGCCGGGCAACCCTCGAGGACGTGCGCCAGCCGTGGGGCATCGACGGCCTGGACATCGTCACCTCGGGCCCGGTCCCGCCGAACCCGACGCAGCTCATCGACTCCGACGGCCTGGCCCGGCTGCTCGCCGAGGCGCAGGCCGCGTACGACTTCGTCATCGTCGACACCTCGCCGCTGCTCGCCGTGACCGATGCCGCGGTCCTGGCCCGGCGCACGAGCGGCGCGATCGTCGTCGCACGCTCGCGCAAGGTCGACCGCTCGGAGCTCGCGGAGGCGCTGGGGCAGCTCGACTCGCTCGGCGCCACGTGCCTCGGGCTGGTGCTCAACGCGGCGCCGCGCGTGCGCCGCGCCACCTCGTACGGCTACATGGAGCAGCGCAGGCGGCCGTGGCCATTCAGCCGTCGGCACGCCGGGCCGCCGGTCGCGAACCCGCTGGCGCCCCAGCCGCCCACGGGCGCGATCCCCCTGGCTGCGGTCGCGGTCGCGGTC
>JAEWOA010000088.1 GCA_023461115.1 Actinomycetes bacterium | reverse complement strand
CTCACGCTCGGGCCGCCAGACGCCGTCGTCGCCGTGGCGGTGGCCGTGGTGGCTTCGGCGGCCGTCCCGGTGGTGGTGGCGGCGCTCCCGGCGCCGGTGGCGGCGGCGGTTTCGCCGGTCGTCCCGGTGGCGGCGGTGGCCGTCCCGGTGGTGGCGGCGCAGGCCGTGGCTCCACGCAGGGCGCGTTCGGCCGCGCAGGCGGCCGTCCCGTCCGCGGGCGCAAGAGCAAGCGCGCGAAGCGTCAAGAGTTCGAGGCGATGCAGGCCCCCTCGCTGGGCGGCGTGCAGGTTCCTCGCGGCAACGGCAAGACCGTGGTGCGCCTGCGCCACGGCTCGTCGCTGAACGACTTCGCGGACAAGATCGACGCCAACCCGGCCTCGCTCGTCACCGTGCTGTTCCACCTGGGCGAGATGGCCACGGCCACGCAGTCGCTCGACGAGGACACGTTCGGTTCGCTCGCGGCTGAGCTCGGCTACGTCATCGAGATGGTGTCGGCCGAGGAGGAGGACCGCGAGCTGCTCGGGGCCTTCGACATCGACCTGGACGCCGAGCTCGAGGCCGAGGGCGACGACGACCTGCAGGCGCGCCCGCCGGTCGTCACCGTCATGGGCCACGTCGACCACGGAAAGACCAAGCTCCTCGACGCGATCCGCTCCACGGACGTCGTCGCGGGCGAGGCCGGCGGCATCACCCAGCACATCGGCGCCTACCAGGTGACCAAGGTGCACGAGGGCAACGAGCGGCCGATCACGTTCATCGACACCCCGGGCCACGAGGCGTTCACCGCCATGCGTGCCCGTGGCGCCCAGGTGACCGACATCGCGATCCTCGTGGTCGCGGCCGACGACGGCGTGATGCCCCAGACGATCGAGGCGCTCAACCACGCCCAGGCGGCCGGTGTGCCGATCGTCGTCGCGGTCAACAAGGTGGACAAGGAGTCGGCCAACCCGGCCAAGATCCGCCAGCAGCTCACCGAGTACAACCTGGTGGCCGAGGAGTACGGCGGCGACACCATGTTCGTCGACGTCTCCGCCAAGCAGAACATGGGCATCGACGAGCTGCTCGAGGCGGTGCTGCTCACCGCGGACGCCGCTCTCGACCTGCGCGCCAACCCCGACAAGGACGCGCGCGGTGTGGCCATCGAGGCCAACCTCGACAAGGGCCGCGGCGCCGTCGCCACCGTGCTGGTGCAGTCCGGCACGCTGCGCGTCGGCGACGCGATCGTCGCGGGCACGGCCTACGGCCGCGTGCGCGCCATGTTCGACGAGCACGGCGAGACCGTCGTCGAGGCGGGCCCGTCCCGCCCGGTGCAGGTGCTCGGCCTCGCGTCGGTCCCGTCCGCGGGCGACACGCTGCTCGTCGCGCCCGAGGAGCGCACGGCCCGCCAGATCGCCGAGAAGCGTGAGGCCGCCGAGCGTGCCGCCCTCCTGGCCAAGCGCCGCAAGCGCATCAGCCTCGAGGACTTCACCCAGGCGCTCGCGCAGGGCAAGGTCGAGACGCTCAACCTCGTCATCAAGGGTGACGTGTCCGGCGCCGTCGAGGCGCTCGAGGACGCGCTGCTCAAGATCGACGTGGGCGAGGAGGTCGAGCTGCGCGTGATCCACCGCGGCGTCGGCGCCATCACGCAGAACGACGTGAACCTGGCGACCGTCGACTCGGCGATCATCATCGGCTTCAACGTCAAGTACGCCGAGCGCGTCGAGGAGCTGGCCGACCGCGAGGGCGTCGACGTGCGCTTCTACTCGGTCATCTACCAGGCGATCGACGACGTCGAGGCCGCGCTCAAGGGCATGCTCAAGCCGGAGTACGAGGAGGCCCAGCTGGGCACCGCGGAGATCCGCGAGATCTTCCGCTCCTCCAAGTTCGGCAACATCGCGGGCTCCATCGTGCGCTCCGGCGAGATCCGCCGGAACACCAAGGCGCGCGTCCTGCGCGGCGGCAAGATCATCGGGGACAACCTCACGATCGAGTCGCTCAAGCGGTTCAAGGACGACGCGACCGAGGTCCGCGAGGGCTACGAGTGCGGTATCGGGCTCGGGTCGTTCAACGACCTGCAGGTCGAGGACATCATCGAGACGTTCGAGATGCGGGAGAAGCCGCGCTCGTAAGTCTTGGCCTCGGGGGCCGGGCGCGGTGTGCGCGCCCGGCCTCCCGATGCCGGGCCTTCGGCGCCGGCATCCCGCCAAGCCCGAGCCACGGCCGGGCGCGCACACCACACCCGGCCCGGTCTCGGAGGTTGTCTCACGATCGGGGTCGGGCTGGGCCTGAAGAACAGCACTCGGAAAGGTGAGTCCCATGGTGGATAGTGCTCGGGCGCGGAAGCTTGCGGAGCGTGTGCAGCAGGTGGTCGCGCAGATGCTCGACACCCGGATCAAGGACCCGCGGCTCGGTTTCGTCACCGTCACCGACGTGCGCGTCACCGGTGACCTTCAGCACGCGGACATCTTCTACACCGTGCTGGGCGACGACGAAGCGCGCGCCGCTTCGGCCGCCGCGCTGGAGTCGGCCAAGGGGATCATCCGATCCGAGGTCGGCAAGCAGACCGGCATCCGGCTCACCCCGACGCTCGCGTTCCACCTGGACGCGATCCCGGAGACCGCGGCGCACCTCGAGGCCGCGCTCGCCGAGGCCGCTCGCCGGGACGCGGAGGTGGCCAAGCTGGCCGCCGCGTCGGCCTACGCGGGCGAGTCCGACCCGTACAAGCACCCCGACGAGGAGACCGAGTCCTAGGACTCGGACGTCTCGCGCTCGAGGAAGGCCCTGGCCACCCGGCCAGGGCCTTCCTCGTCCCCGCTGCACCCCACGCGCTGCACCAACCCCGCGGTTCTGCAGCGCCCGCGCGCGCTCCAGAACCAGCCATCCGTGACCCTTGCCACGGTGAGCGTGCGATCCAGTCCCGCGGTCCCGCGAGGTTCGGTGAACGTGTGGTCGTGCGACACGCCGGCTGACGAACGGCGTGTCGCGCAACCATCGGTTCAGCGAACCTCTGGCGCGGTGGGGATCGGTGTGGCGGTAGCCGCGGTGGTGGTGGGGAGAGTGGGTGGGGTGACGCGGCCCGTGGCCCGGGGCATCAGCAGCGCGGCGAGCGCGCCGACGCCCACGAGCGCGGCGCCGACGAGCGCCGCTGGGCGCAGGCCGGTGGCGAACAACGCCGGCGTGAGCGCGCCGCCCGCTGCCTGGAACACCGCCACGATCACGGCGACGCCCACCGCACCGCCGACCTCGCGGATGGTCGCGTTCACCGACGACGCGGTGCCGTGGTCGTCGCCCGCCATGTCCGCCAGCACGGCGGTGGCCGAGGGCGCGAAGGTCAGGCCCATCCCGACTCCGGCGAGCAGCAGGCCGGGGACCAGTTGCGGGTACGTCGTCGCGTCGCCCACGACCAGCGCCTGCCAGGCGAGGCCCACAGCCTGGAGCGCGAGCCCCGACGCCAGGAGCGGCCGGACCCCGAGGCGTGGGGCGAGCATTCCCGCGATCGGCGCGACGAGCATGGGCGCCGCGGTCCACGGGAGGGTGCGCAGGCCGGCCTGGAGCGGCGAGTAGCCCATGCCGATCTGGAGGTACTGCGACAGCACGAACACGGTGCCGAAGACGCCCGCCGAGAACACGAACGCGGTGACGTTGGTGACCGCGAACGAGCGGACGCGGAAGAGTCGCAGCGGCACGAGCGGGTGGTCGCTCGTCGCCTCGCGCCGCAGGAACGCGGCGAGGGCGGCGACGCCGAGCACGAACGCGCCGACCACGGTGCCCGAGGTCCAGCCGTCGTCGTTGCCGCGGATGACCGCCCAGACGATGGCCAGCACGCCGCCGCCAGCGAGCACGAGGCCCGGCAGGTCGATGCGCTGCGCGCGCCCGAAGCCCTCGGGCAGCACGGCCCGCACGAGCGGGATCGCGATCAGCGCCACGGGCACGTTGATCCAGAAGATCGCCTGCCACGAGATGCCCTCGACGACGGCGCCCCCGATCACCGGGCCCAGCGCGACGCCGAGGCCTGACACGGCGCCCCAGATCCCGATGGCCATGGCCCGCTTGGCGGCGGGGACCGAGGCGGCGAGCAGCGTCAGCGACAGCGGCATGATCGCCGCGGCTCCGACGCCTTGCAGCGCGCGGGCCGCGATGAGGACCCCGGCGCTCGTCGCGAGCGCGGAAGCCACCGACGCGAGCCCGAACAGCGCGATGCCCGCGACGAAGATCCGGCGGCGGCCGAGCCGGTCCCCGAGGGTGGCGGCCGCGATCATGAGCGACGCGAACGCGAGCGTGTACGCGTTGACCATCCACTGGAGCTGCTCGAGTGACGCGCCCAGCTCGACGCGCAGGACGGGCAGTGCGGTGGTCATGACGAGGTTGTCGAGCGTGGCCATGAACATCGGCAGCGAGGCCGCGATCAGGGCGATCCCGGCCCCGACGCGCCGGGGGGCGGGGGAGCGCCGGCCACGCGGGGAGCTGCCTTCGGCTCGCCCGGGGTGTTCGGGTGGGAGTTCGAGGTCCGTCGCGAGTGGCGTCGTGGTCATGGTCTGCCCCTGTGTCGTGTCGGCGTCGTCTCGGCGCGTGAGTTGTTGGCATTGAGTGATTACTAACAAGACCCGAACGTAGGCATCGACTGATAACATGTCAACATGTCTGCGCCGACAACTTCGCCAGCCGCCTCGATGGCCCCCCCGCAGCGCATGTCAGGCGAGCAGCGCCGCGAGCAGATCCTCGCGGCGGCCCGCAAGGTGTTCGCCGAGAACGGCTACGCCGCGAGCACCGACGAGGTCGCGCGTGCCGCGGGTGTGTCCCAGCCGTACGTCGTGCGCCTGTTCGGCTCGAAGCGCGAGCTCTTCCTGGCCGCGTACCGCCAGGCGTCCGACGCCGTCCTCGCGGCACTCGGCACCGCCCCCGCTGGGCCCGACGCGGGCGATCAGATGGGGGAGGCGTACGTCCGGCTCCTGGAGGACCGTGACCTGCTGCGGCTGCTGATGCACGGCTTCATCGCGGGTGTCGACGACGAGGTTGGCCGGGCCGCGCGCCACTGCCTGGGGGAGGCGTACCGGCTGTTCGTCGAGCGCACGGGCGGCACGCCCGAGGACGGCCGCCGCTTCGTCGCGTTCGGCATGCTGATCAACGTCCTGCTCGCGGTCGGCGGCCAGGAGCACATGGGCGAGGACGAGGGGTACGACGCGCTCGTCGGCTGCGTGACGCTCGCCGTCCAGGAGCGCCAGCCCGCATGAGCGACGAGACGACGCGCGGCGCCTCGCCCGAGGGCCCCGCGAGCGGTGAGCGCGCCCGGCGCGGCGGCCGGGCCGGGGGGCGGCCCGCAGAGCAGCAGCGACGCCGCCCGACCGCCGAGGACGGCGTCGTCGTCGTCGACAAGCCCGCGGGCTGGACCAGCCACGACGTCGTGGCGCGCATGCGCCGCCTCGCCGCGACGCGCAAGGTGGGACACGCGGGCACCCTCGACCCCATGGCGACCGGTGTGCTCGTCGTCGGCGTCGGCCGTGCGACGAAGCTGCTGACCTACATCGTGGGCGCGGACAAGGAGTACACCGCCACGGTGCGGCTCGGCGTCACGACGACGACCGAGGACGCCGAGGGGCAGGTGCTCGAGGTGCGCGACGCCTCCGGGCTCACGCTCGACGACGTCCGGGCCGCCGCCGGGGTGCTCACCGGCGACCTGATGCAGGTGCCCAGCGCGGTGTCGGCGATCAAGGTCGACGGCCAGCGCGCGTACGCCCGCGTCCGAGCCGGTGAGGCCGTCGAGCTGGCCGCGCGTCCGGTGACCGTCTCGGAGTTCGAGGTGGGCGGCGCGCAAGCCGGCGCCGTCGGCGGGGTCGCCGTGCTCGACGTCGAGGTGCGCGTCGTCGTCTCGTCGGGAACGTATGTGCGGGCGCTCGCGCGCGACTTGGGCGCCGCGCTCGGCGTGGGCGGGCACCTCACCGTGCTGCGCCGCACGCGCGTCGGTGGGTACGCGCTCGAGGGCGCCCGCACGCTGGACGAGCTCGCGGCGGCGCCCGACGACGTCGCCCTGTCGGTGTTGCCGCTGGTCGACGCGGCGCGCGCGACGTTCGCCGTGCGCGACCTCACGCACGACGAGGCGCGCGCATTGTCCTATGGCCAGGCGATCGCGGAGGGCGGGCGGCCCGGCACGGTCGCGGCGATCGACTCGGCGGGCCGGCTCGTCGCGCTCGTCGAGGATCGCGGCGGCAAGGCGTGGCCGACGCTGGTGCTCGCCCCCGCCTGACCAGACGGGCCGCGGGCCGCGGAACCAGGTCAAATCCGTGGGAACGGTTCCAAATCGGGCGTGCCGCTGTTACCTTGCGAGCACTTGATTCATCACATCGGCGACGATCGACGTCCTGCCCTGGCGTCGTGGGAGCGCTACCACATCGGAGGAGACAACGTGGTTTCCATTCGACGCCGCACTCGCGCGGCGGCAGCCCTCGGCGGCCTGACGGCCGCGGCGGTGGCGCTCGGGACGATGCTCGCCCCCGCGGCACTCGCGAACCCCATCTCGAGCACACACGACTTCAGCGACGGCACACAGGGGTGGTTCAGCTACGGCGGCGGCTCGTCGTCCGAGGTCGTCGGCGGTGAGTACTGCGTCACTGTGCCGGGTGGCACGGCGAACCCGTGGGACGTCGCGATCCAGCACGACGACGTCGAGTTCGCGCAAGGCTCGACGTACACGGTCAAGTTCAAGGCGCACGCGACGCGCGACGTCACCGTGAACCTGCGCGCTGGCATCGGCTGGCCCGACGACGTGTCGTCGTCGGTCACCGCGGGCCCCCAGTCCGACGACTACGCGTTCACCTGGACGCCGGCGTTCAGCGGCAACGGCAACCTGTCGTTCCAGCTGGGCGGCCAGGCCGAGGACTACACGCTGTGCATCGACGACTTCGTGGTGGAGGGCGAGACCAGCCTGCTCGCCACGAGCTTCGACGGAGTCCTGCCCGCCGGCTGGTCCATCGCGGGCTGGGAGGTCACCTCGGAGGCCGGCGCCGGCGAGCCGCTGTGCGTCGTCGTGCCGGGCACCGAGGACAACCCCTACCAGGGGCTCGTCTTCAACGGGCTGCCGATCGAGCAGGGCGGCAACTACGTCCTGAAGTACACGGCGAGCGCGAGCAACGGCGCCACGATCCGCACGATCATCGGCGAGAACGGCGGCTCGTACCGCACCGCGTTCACGGACCAGACAGCGTTGTCGGCCGAGCTCACGGAGCACGTGCTTCCGTTCACGTCCTCGTTCACTTTCCCCGCTGAGCCCGGCGACGCCGGGACGCCGGTCGGCCAGGTCGCGCTCCAGATGAGCCAGCGCGGCAACTTCACGTTCTGCATCACGAGCCTGTCGCTGACGAAGGTCGCGACGCCGCCGCCGCCGTACGAGCCGGACACGCGCGGGCCGGTCCGCGTCAACCAGCTCGGCTACCTCCCCGGCGGCCCCAAGAACGCGACCGTCGTGAGCGACTCGCAGGCGCCGCTGGCGTGGCAGCTCAAGAACCAGGCGGGCGCGGTCGTCGCGTCCGGCAACGCGACACCCGCGGGCCTGGACCCGACCTCGCAGCTCACTGTGCAGACGATCGACTTCTCGGCCTACGGCGCCGAGGGTGACGGCTTCACGCTCGTCGTCGGCGACGACGTCAGCGACCCGTTCTCGATCAAGGGCGACCTCTACCAGCAGCTGCGCTACGACGCGCTCAACTACTTCTACCCCGTGCGCTCCGGCGTCGCGGTCGACGTCCCGAACGACGCGTACGACCGCCCGGCGGGCCATGTCAGCGGGCCGGACGGCGCGGTCAACAAGGGCGACCTGGACGTCGCGTGCCTCACGGCAGCGCAGGACGGCTCGTTCTGGTCGTACGGCGGGTGGACCTGCCCGGCTGGGTACAACCTCGACGTCGTCGGCGGCTGGTACGACGCCGGTGACCACGGCAAGTACGTCGTCAACGGCGGCATCGCGGTCGCGCAGCTCATGCAGACCTACGAGCGGTCGCTGTACGCCAAGGGCGCGGCGGCCGGAAAGCTCGGGGACGGCTCGATGATCGTGCCCGCCGACGAGACGCACAACGGCATCCCGGACGTGCTCGACGAGGCAAAGTGGGAGCTCGACTTCTTCCTGGCGATGCAGGTGCCGCAGGGCTCCGGGATGACCGTGTCCGCCACGGACACCCGCTCGCTCGACGGGCTCGTGCACCACAAGATCCACGACCTCGGGTGGACCGGGCTGGGCCTGCTGCCGTCGGCCGACGCGCAGCAACGCCGCCTGCACCGGCCGTCGACGGCGGCCACGCTCAATATGGCCGCGACCGCCGCGCAGGGCGCCCGGCTGTTCAAGCAGTACGACCCCGCCTACTCCGCCACGCTGCTCGCGGCCGCCAAGTCCGCCTACCTGGCGGCCAAGCGGGTGCCCGACCTCTACGCCCCCGCCTCGGCGGGCGCCAACGGCGGCGGCCCCTACAACGACGACAACGTGTCCGACGAGTTCTACTGGGCGGCCGCGGAGCTGTTCCTGACGACGGGGCAGAAGTCCTACCAGAACGACGTCCTGGCCAGCCCGGACCACACCGCCGACATCTGGGGCCCGAGCGGCATCGCGTGGCAGGCCGTCGCGGGCCTGGGCCGGCTCGACCTCGCGACCGTCCCGAGCAAGCTGCCGAACCTGGCCGCGGTCAAGGCGTCGGTGGTCGCGGGCGCGGACAAGTACCTCGCGTGGCAGCAGGCCGAGTCGTTCGGCACGACGTACCCGGGCACGCCCGCCGGGGACTACGAGTGGGGCTCCAACTCGATGGTCGTGAACAACCAGATCGTCCTGGGCACGGCGTTCGACCTCACGGGCCAGCGCAAGTACGCCGACTCGGTGCTCGAGGCGATGGACTACCTGCTCGGCCGCAACGGGATGAACAACTCCTACATCACGGGCTACGGCACGCAGTTTTCGTCGCACCAGCACAGCCGCTGGCTGGTCCCGCCGCAGGACGGCACGCTCTCGGGCGGCCCGAACTCGCAGCGCGGCACGTGGGACCCCGTGATGAACTCGCTCTACCCGACGGGCCACGACTGCGCGCCGCAGCTCTGCTACGTCGACAGCATCGAGGCGTGGTCGGTCAACGAGCTCACGGTCAACTGGAACGCGCCGATGTCGTGGGTCGCGTCGTTCGTCGCCGACCTCGGCGACGGCCGCCCGGCCGTGGCCCCGGCGATCACCAAGCAGCCGGCCTCGGCCAAGGTGGCACTGGGGGCGAACGCGACCTTCACCGCGGCCGCGAGCGGAACCCCCGCCCCGACCGTCCAGTGGCAGAGCCGTCGCGGCTCCGCGTCCTGGGCGAACGTCGCCGGGGCGACCTCCACGACGCTCGTCGTGAAGGCCACCGCGGCGCTCGACGGCCAGCAGTACCGGGCCGTGTTCACCAACAAGGCGGGCGCCGCGACGAGCAACGCCGCGACGCTCACCGTCAAGGCGACCGCACCGGTGTTCACCAAGCAGCCGGTGTCGGTCACCGCGAAGAAGAACACGGTCGCGAAGTTCACGGCCACGGCGACCGGCTACCCGGAGCCGACCGTGCTGTGGCTGGTGCGGCCCAAGGGCCTGCCGCTGTGGCTGCCGGTCGCGACGGGCAACTCGATCGACGTGCTCGCGCTGAAGGCGCTGGACGGCCTCCAGGTGCAGGCGCTCGCGGTCAACACGGCGGGGGCGACCACCTCGTCGAAGGCGACGCTCACCGTCAAGTGAGGTCAGCGGCGTCCCTCGGACGCCCTCGCCGCCGGTTCGCCGGCCGGCGGGGGCGTCCCCGCACCGCGGCGCGGGTGGCATGATCAGGCCCGTGCTGCGATGGTCCGACCTCACCGACGTGCCGTCCGACTTCGGGCCGTGCGTGGTGACGATCGGCAACTTCGACGGCGTGCACCGCGGCCACGCCAGCGTGCTGACCAGGCTCTCCGCCGACGCGCGGGCCGCCGGGTGTGCCGCGGTCGCGGTCACGTTCAGCCCGCATCCGCTGCAGGTGCACCGGCCACAGGACGCGCCGCCGCTGCTGACGGGCGACGAGGACCGGCTCGAGCTGCTGGAGCGCACGGGCCTGGACGCTGTGTTGATGGTCACCTACACGCTCGACTTCGCGCGGCAGTCGCCGCAGGAGTTCGTCGAGCGCTACCTCGTCGAGGGGCTGCGCGCGCGCACGGTCGTCGTCGGGCGGGACGTGCGGTTCGGCTGGCAGAACGCGGGTGACCTGGCGACCATGTCCGAGCTCGGCGCGCTGTACGGCTTCGACGTCGAGGTGATCGACGACGTCACGCCCACGGTCACGGCCGACGAGGGCAGCGACGAGGACGAGGCCGCGGAGGCGCTGCGCCGCCGTTGGTCGTCGACGTGGGTGCGTGAGCTGCTCGAGGCGGGCGACGTCGAGCACGCGGCACGCGTCCTGGGGCGCCCGCACCGGCTGCGGGGCGTCGTCGTGCATGGCGACGCGCGCGGCCGTGAGCTGGGCTTTCCCACCGCGAACCTCGCGCAGGACGCCACCGGCATGGTGCCCGCCGACGGTGTGTACGCGGGTTGGCTGCGCCGCACGCGCGACGGCGCGGGACAGCGCGTGCCCGCGCACGCCGCGCAGCGGCTGCCCGCGGCGATCTCCGTGGGCACCAACCCGACCTTCGACGGCGTGCAGCGCCGTGTCGAGGCGTACGTCCTGGACCGCACCGACCTCGACCTCTACGGCGACGAGGTGGTGGTCGAGCCCGTCGTGCGGCTGCGGCCCACGCTGCGGTTCGACTCGATCGACGCGCTCCTCGTCCAGATGGCCGACGACGTCGCGCAGGTGCCCGCGGAACTGGTCCGGGTGGCCGCCGACCTGCAGGTGATGGGCGACGAGGACGGGCCGATTCTCGGGATCCGGTGACCGGCTGGTAATCTGTGGGCGCCGTATGAACGGCCGCGGATCCAGAGAGCCCGGGTGGACAAGCCCCGGTGCACCGCGCAACGAGTCATCCAAGGAGAGCCGTGTCCCTCGACGCCGCCACCAAGCAGGCCATCATGACCGAGTACGCCACGCATGAGGGCGACACCGGTTCCCCCGAGGTCCAGATCGCCGTCCTGACCAAGCGCATCAAGGACCTGACGGAGCACCTCAAGGAGCACAAGCACGACCACCACAGCCGCCGCGGCCTGCTGCTGCTCGTCGGTCGTCGTCGCCGCCTCCTCGGCTACCTGCAGAAGGTCGACATCAACCGCTACCGCTCGATCATCGAGCGCCTCGGCCTGCGCCGCTGATTCATCGGACCAGCCCGGACCCGTCGAAGGGTCCGGGCTGGTCCGCATGTGGTACCCGTAGTACCGCACGCTGCTTCACCCAGCCACATCCACCGCGTCGGTCCGCTCGTCCGGTCCTCGGTAGTGGCCTCCGGAGTCCGTCTCCGTGGGCCTCGATCGAAGACCGCCGCGGCCGGCCGGCGCCTTCGAACATGAGGAGGGCACCCGTGGAGGGTCCCGAGATCCAGTTCGCCGAAGCCGTCATCGACAACGGCAAGTTCGGCACCCGCACCGTTCGCTTCGAGACGGGTCGTCTCGCCAAGCAGGCCGCCGGCTCCGCCGCCGCCTACCTGGACGGCGACACGATGCTGCTGTCGGCCACGACGGCCGGCAAGCACCCCAAGGACCAGTTCGACTTCTTCCCGCTGACGATCGACGTCGAGGAGCGGCAGTACGCCGCCGGCAAGATCCCCGGCTCGTTCTTCCGCCGTGAGGGCCGGCCCTCGACCGAGGCGATCCTCGCGTGCCGCCTGGTGGACCGCCCGCTGCGCCCGCTGTTCGTCAAGGGCCTGCGCAACGAGGTCCAGGTGGTCATCACCGTCCTGGCCATCCACCCGGACGACGCCTACGACGTGCTCGCCATCAACGCGGCGTCGATCTCGACGCAGCTGTCGGGCCTGCCGTTCTCCGGCCCCGTCGGCGGCGTGCGCATCGCGCTGATCGACGGCCAGTGGGTCGCGTTCCCGCGGTACTCCGAGCGCGAGCGCGCGACGTTCGACATGGTCGTCGCTGGCCGGGTCGTCGGTGACGACGTCGCCATCGCGATGATCGAGGCCGAGGCGCCCGAGAAGTCGTGGCACCTCATCCAGGAGGGCGCCCAGGCGCCGACCGAGGAGATCGTCGCGGCGGGCCTCGAGGCCGCCAAGCCGTTCATCAAGGTCCTCGTCGAGGCCCAGTCGCAGCTCGCGGCGAAGGCCGCGAAGGAGACCCAGGTCTTCCCGACGTTCCCGGACTACCAGCCCGACGCGTACGAGGCTGTCGAGTCGGCCTCGTCGGCCGCGCTCGGCGAGGCGCTGAGCATCGCCGACAAGCAGACGCGCGAGAACCGCCTCGACGAGATCAAGGCCGAGGTCGTGGGCCAGCTCGCCGCGCAGTTCGAGGGCCGCGAGAAGGAGCTGTCGGCGGCGTACCGCTCGGTGCAGAAGAAGCTGATCCGCCAGCGCATCCTCACCGACGGCTTCCGCATCGACGGCCGCGGCCTGCGGGACATCCGCACGCTCTCCGCCGAGGTCGAGGTGCTGCCCCGCGTGCACGGCTCGGCGCTGTTCGAGCGCGGCGAGACCCAGATCATGGGTGTCACCACGCTGAACATGCTCCGCATGGAGCAGCAGCTCGACACGCTGTCTCCCGAGACGCGCAAGCGCTACATGCACAACTACAACTTCCCGCCGTACTCGACCGGTGAGACGGGCCGCGTGGGCTCGCCCAAGCGCCGCGAGATCGGCCACGGCGCGCTCGCCGAGCGCGCGCTCATGCCGGTCCTGCCGTCGCGCGAGGAGTTCCCCTACGCGATCCGCCAGGTCTCCGAGGCGCTGGGCTCCAACGGCTCGACGTCCATGGGCTCGGTCTGCGCGTCCACGCTCTCGCTGCTCAACGCCGGTGTGCCGCTGCGCGCGCCCGTCGCGGGCATCGCGATGGGCCTGGTGTCCGACACGGTGGACGGGGAGACGAAGTACGCCGCGCTCACCGACATCCTCGGCGCCGAGGACGCGTTCGGCGACATGGACTTCAAGGTCGCCGGCACGCGTGAGTTCGTCACGGCCATCCAGCTCGACACCAAGCTCGACGGCATCCCCGCCTCGGTCCTGGCCGGCGCGCTGACGCAGGCCAAGGAGGCTCGCCTGGCGATCCTCGACGTCATCGCCGAGGCGATCGACGTGCCCGACGAGATGAGCCCGTTCGCTCCTCGCGTCATCACGGTGAAGGTCCCGGTCGACAAGATCGGCGAGGTCATCGGCCCGAAGGGCAAGATGATCAACCAGATCCAGGAGGAGACCGGCGCCGACATCTCGATCGAGGACGACGGCACGGTCTACATCGGCGCCACCGACGGTC
>JAEWOA010000087.1 GCA_023461115.1 Actinomycetes bacterium | reverse complement strand
GGCGCGGGCGTCGCGGGAGCCGGAGCCGCGGGTGCCGGAGTGCTCGCCGCGGCGTCGTCGCCCTTGCGCTTGCCGAACAGCCCACCCCAACGCTTCTTCGGGCGGTCCGCCTCGACGACCTCGTCCTCGTGCACGTCGTAGAGGCCGGTCGCGCCGAAGCCGACCGTCACGGGGGTGTCGGCGGCCGGAGCCGCGGGCGCGAACGCCGGCGCTTCGGCAGCCTGCTCGCCGCCCATCGTCGGCCACGCCGGGGCGTTCCAGACCGGGGCCTCGTCCTGCTGCGCCGCGTCGCGCGTCGGCAGCGCGGGGGCCGCCTCCGCGACGGGCTCGGCCTGCTCGGGCGACCACGCGGGGACGGGCTCCTCGGCGAGCTGCGGCTCGACGAACTGCTCCTCGGCGAGCTGCGGCTCGACAAGCTGCGGCTCGACAAGCTGCGGCTCGATGTCCGCCTCGTCCTCGACGAGCGCCGGGATGGCCGGCTGCGCCAGTGCGGGGGCCGTGCCGTCGGCGTCGGCGACCTCGCCGGACCACGACGGGGCCTCCCACGTCGGCGGCTGCCACGACGACCATTCCGGCGCGTCCTCCTGGGCCGCGGGCTCGGGCTCGGCCGGGGCCGCCCAAGCCTGCGCCGTCGCCTGTGCCATCGCCTCGGCGACGATCGGCTGCGCGCCGGTGTGCCAGGCCCGCGCCTCGTCGAGCGAACGCTGGAAGTCGTACGACGCCGCGGGGTCGGTGGCCGCGTGGCCCCAGCCCGAGTAGCCGCTGTACGACGTGAAGCTCGTCGCGGCGGCCTGCGACGCCGCGGGCTGCGCCCATGCCTCGGGCGAGTCGACGGCCTGCTCGGCGAACTGCTCGACGGCCTGCTCGGCGAACTGCTCGACGATCGGCTCAGCGACGGGCTCGACGATCGGCTCAGCGACCTGCTCGACGACCGGCTCGGCGAACTGCTCGACGAACTGCGCGGCGATCGGCTCGTGCGTCCACGCCGGGGTCTCGGCCTCGTCGTGCGCGTCCTGGGCGGCCGGGGCGAACGTCGGCACGAACTCGGCCTCGGCGGCCGGGGCGAACGCCGGCACGAACTCGGCCCCGGCGGCCGGGGCGAACGCCGGCACGAACTCGGCCTCGGACTGCGGAGCCGTCGGCTCGAAGGCGGCCGGCTCGTACGAGGCAGGCTCGAAGGAGACGGGCTCGAATGCGGCCGGCTCGAAGGCGGCGGGCTCGAAGGCCGCCGGCTCCGCGGGCTCGTCGTCGCGCTGCGCGGGCAGCTCGTCGGCAAGCTCGACGGACTCGGGCTCGTACGCGGGCGCCTCGTCGAACGCGACGGGGGCGAACGGCTCGTCGGCGGGCGCAGCCTCGTCGTCGGCGACGAGCCGCACGGCCGGGGACTCCTCGGACGGCGCGAACGTCGGCACGAAGGCCTCGGGGTCGCCGGGCGTGAACGCCTCGGAAGCGTCCTGCGCGTCCACCGTGGTCGGGGACCAGGCGGGCTCGTCGGGCTCGATCGACGGCACCACGAGCGGCGCCGGCTCAGCGGCGTGGGCGCCACCGAGCGCCATCCACGGCGCGTGGATCTGCGGCGCGGGCGAGTCGTCGGCCAGGCCGGGGACCTCGTCGCCGGGGGCCGCGCTGCGGCCACGGAAGCCGGAGAACAGGCCCGCGCGGGCCGCGGGGTCCGCCACCGAGGCGGCGTTCGTCGAGGTCTGCTTGTCCTCGGGCGCCTGCCAGGCGGCCGTGCCGGCGCGCGTGCGGCTGGGCAGCCCCGAACCGGCGGACTGCGGCAGGTGCGCGGGCATCCACTCGCCGTGGTCGGTCGCGATCTCCGGGGCCAGGGTGGCGGCCGACGTCTCGGGGAGGACGATGTTGTCCTCGTCGAACGTCTTGCGCGGCCGCGACGGCAGCTCGCCGCCGCGCTGCGGCAGGCCGCCCGCGGGAGCGGCCACGGGGATCGAGCCCGAGTCGGTCGACTCGCCGTCGCCACGGCGGCGGCGCGGCAGGCCGAGGGACGTCTCGCCGTCGGTGAGCGCGGCCAGGTCGACCTCGCGGACCTCGGGGGCCTCGGTGACCGCGGACTGGATCTCGTGCTCGACGGCCTGCGGACCGTTGCCGTACAGCGAGGTCTCGGTCGCCGCGAACAGCGCCGCGGGCAGGAGCACCGTGGTCTCGGTGCCCGTCCCGGACGTCGCCTTGGCCAGGCGCACCGCCGCGCCCAGGCGCTGGGCGAGGCGGCCGACGACGAAGAGGCCCAGGCGCTGGGCGCCGAGGGCGTCACCGGCGGCGGACGACGCGATCTTGGCGTTCGCGGCCTCGACCTCGGCGTCGGTCATGCCGAGGCCGTGGTCGCGGATCCGGACGAACACGAACTGGCCCGTGACGCCGGTGGTCACCGTGACCGGCGTCTCCGGCTCGGAGAAGACGGTCGCGTTCTCGAGCAGCTCGGCGATCATGTGCGCGGCGCCCAGGGCGTTGAACCCGAGCATGTGCGGGTCGACCTGCAGGTCGAGCTCGATGCGGTCGTACTGCTCGATCTCGGACGACGCGGTGCGGACCACGTCGGAGAGCGGCATGGCGTCGCGCAGGCGACGGCCCGAGTCGATGCCGGCGAGGACCAGGAGGGACTCGGCGTTACGACGCATTCGCGTGGCGAGGTGGTCGAGGCGGAACAGGTTGGCCAGCGTCGCGGGGTCTTCCTCGGTGCGCTCGAGCGAGTCGATGAACGACAGCTGGCGGTTCAGGAGGACCTGGTCGCGGCGGGCGACGTTGACGAACATCTCCGCGATGGAGCCGCGCAGCGCCGCCTGCTCCTGGGCGACGCGCACCGTCGTCGAGTTCATCGAGTTGAACGCGACGGCCAGGCGGCCGACCTCGTCGCGCGAGGTCACGGGGATCGGGTCGAGCGTGACCTCGGGGTTCTCACCCGGGGTGGCCACCTGCTCGACGAGGAGCGGGAGCTTCTCGCGGACGTCCGAGGCCGCGGCGGTCAGGCGTCGCAGCGGCGTGACGATCGCGCGGGAGAGCAGGAACGCGAGGACGATGGACAGGCCGATGGCCGCGAACGTGATGACCTGCGTGACGAGCGCTCGGCTGCCCACCGCGTCGGAGTCGGCGTTGGCGACCTTCTGCGCCTCGTCCAGCACGTCGGCGGCCGTGCCGCGGAGCAGCTCCGTCTGCGCGCCGATCAGCTTCACGTAGTCCTGCGGGGGCACCTGCCGCACGTACTGCGGCTCGCCCGTCTCCAGCAGGCGCCGCATGCCGAGCAGGTCGACCGACTGGTTCTGCGGCAGGACCATTTCCTTGCTGGCGATGCGCGCGACCTGAGCGCCGGCCTGGGAGCGCGCCGTCTCGACGAGCTGGATCTGGTCCTGGTAGTCGTCGCCGTAGCTCGGGCTCGTGACACCGGCCACCATGCCGAGGCCCATGATCATCTCGTTGACGAGCGCGACACTCGCGCCCTGGATGTCGCCGTAGGCGCGGATGGCCTGCGCGAGCTCGCGGTTCGACATCGACTCCGCGAGCTGGCGGACGAACGCGACCTGGTCGTTGTTGATGCGCTGGAAGTCCGCCTTGACGACGTTGGTGACGCCACCGCGGTCGGCCGCCTGGCGGGCGTTCGCGAGCGTCGAGGCGTAGTTCTCCTGGACTCCCCGGAACTCCGCGACGAGCGAGGTGGGGAACAGGCTGGTGTCGAGCTTGGACGTGTAGGCGCGCACATCGTCCAGCGCGGCGTCCGTGCGGGCACGGACCGCCTGGACCTGCTCGGGTGCGGCGGTCGGCGTCACCGAGGTCACGTACTCGGCGCCGATCGCCTGCCCGAGGGGCATGTAGTACCGCAGGATCTCGACGGTCTTCGCGTTCGCCTCGGCGTGGCGGAGCTCGTTGTACGACGTCAACGAGATGTAGAAGCCGGCGATGAAGAGCACGAGCATGGGGACGGCGATAACCGCCAGAACCTTGGCGCGAATGCCAAGCCGTCGCAGCATGTCCGATCCTCTCCTTCACCCGTCATCGGGTGTCGACCCCCGGTCACGGTGCTCCCGGCGACGCTGTGTTTCCGCCGAGACTTCCCGTTCGCGTGCTATCGGCTCCTGGACGCAAGACCATTAGCCCGCGGCAGAGTTTGCCATGGACCTCACCCGCTGGGATACGCCGGAAACGGTCAGGGCGTCCCGGACCGGACAGGCCGCGGGCGCGCCCGTGTGGGCGGCGGTCCGTAGGGTGCCGGCATGCGCGCAGTCGTGATCTCCCGTCCGGGCGGCCCCCACGTGTTGTCGGTGGGCTCGGTCCCGGAGTGGGAGCCCGCCGCGGGCGAGCTGCAGCTCGACGTGGCCGCCGCGGGCGTCAACCGCGCTGACCTGCTACAACGTGCCGGCCACTATCCCCCTCCGCCCGGGGCGCCGGCGTGGCCCGGGCTCGAGGCCGCGGGGGTCGTCCGGGCCGTGGGAGCGGGTGTGACGGGCTGGCGGGTGGGTGACCGCGCGGCCGTCCTGCTCGCGGGCGGTGGGTACGCCGAGCGGGTGTGCGCGCCCGCGGAGCTCGCGCTCCGAGTCCCGGGCTCGGCGGCGCTCGACGAGGCGGCGGGCCTGCCCGAGGCGCTCGCGACCGTGTGGTCCAACCTCGTCGAGGCTGGCGCGCAGCCCGGTGAGACTGTGTTGATCCGCGGCGGGTCGGGCGGCGTCGGGTCGATCGCGGTGCAGGTAGGCGCCGCGCTCGGGCTCCGGGTCCTGGCGACCGCGGGTGGGCCGGACCGCGTCGCGCGGGTCGCGGCGCTCGGCGCCGAGGCGTTCGACCATCGTCGCGACGACCTGGTGGACCGCGTGCTCGCCGCGACCGACGGGCGCGGGGTCGACGTCGTGCTCGACGTGCTCGGCGCGGGCGGGCTCGCGGAGAACACCGCGCTGCTCGCGACCGGCGGGCGGCTCGTCGTGATCGGGTTGCAGCGCGGCGCGCGTGGAACAGTCGACCTCGGCGCCTTGATGGCGCGGCGCGCCCGGATCATCACGACGACCTTGCGCTCACGCGACACGGCGGACAAGGCCCGAATCATGGCGGGCGTGCGCGAGCACCTGTGGCCGCTGGTGGGCGCCAGCCGGATCCGCGCGGTGGTCCACGCCCGGCTCGGCTTCGACGAGGCGGCGCGCGCGCACGAGCTCCTCGACTCCGGCGAGGTGTTCGGCAAGCTGCTGCTGGCGCCCTGACGAGCGCGGTCCCCCGGTCGGCTACGCCAGCGCGCCCGCCGCGAGCGCCGGCACGATCACCGGGGTGAGCGGCAGCCGCGGGATCAGGGTCGCCTGGACCGCGTGGTAGAGGTCGGCCTTGTCTCCCCACACCGTGCGGGACACGGCGTTGTCCACCCCGAGCTCGTGCCACCACGACCCGCCGACCCGGTCCAGCACGTGCGCGCCGACGTACTCCCACCACGTGGTGTACCAGGCGTCGAACCGTGCGTCGCCGGTCGCGGCGTGCAGCGCGGCGGCCGCGCCGATCGCCTCCGCCGCCACCCAATGCATGCGCTCGCGCACCACGGGCGCCCCGGACCAGTCGACGGTGTAGACGAAGCCCGGGGCGCCGTCGACGTCCCAGCCCTCGCGCACGCCGGCGTCGAACAGCGCGATGGCGTCGTCGAGCATCCAGTCCGGGGTCTCGTCGCCGCGGGCCGCGAGCGCCGCGCGCGTGTGCAGCGTGAGCCGGGCCCACTCGAACCAGTGCCCGATGGTCGCGCCGTACGGGCGGAACGGGTGCGCGGGGGTGTCGGCGTTGTACTCGAGGTCCGGGTTCCAGGCCGAGTCGAAGTGCTCGGGAATGCGCCACGAGTTGCCGCGCGCGAAGCCGTGGACCACGCGCCCGACGATGCGCGCGGCCCGGTCCAGCCACACGCGGTCGCCGGTGACGTCTGCCGCGGCCAGGTACGCCTCCACGGTGTGCATGTTGGCGTTGACGCCGCGGTACTCGTCGAGCGTGGTGAACGACCGGTCCCACTCCTCGACGGCCATGCCGGCCTCGTCGTCCCAGAAGTGGCGCTCGGAGACGTCGAGCGCGCGCGCGAGCAGCTCGGCCGCGCCTGGCCGGCCGGCGGCGGCGGCGCTGGAGGCGGCGAGCACGACGAACGCGTGCGGGTAGGCGGCCTTCGTCACGTCGCGCGGGACGCCGTCGCGCCCGACCTCGGCGAACCAGCCGCCGTGCGCGTCGTCGTGGAACAGCGTGGCGAGGGCGGCGAGGCCGTGGTCGACGAGCGCCGCCGAGCCCGGACGGCCGAGCAGGTGGCCGATCGCGTGGACGTGCGTCATCCGGCAGGTGATCCACAGCTCGTACGGCCCGTCCTTGGGCGTGCCGTCGTCCTCCTGCCGGGCGAACGCGCCGCCGGGCACCGCGGCCACCCGGCCGAAGTCCAGGAGGCGGTCCGTCTCGCTCTCGAGCCAACGGGCGTGCGCGGGTGTCGTGAGCCAGGCCATGCGCACACCCTACGGCCGCGCCCGCCGCGGGCTCGGGCTGCCGCCCGAGGGGTGAGTCGGCCACAATGCCCAGATGGGACAGTCCTGGGACGGCGGCGAGCAGGCTCACGACGACGAGCAGACGGGCCGGCCGCCCGGAGCGCGCGGTGGGGACGGACCGGGCGACGAGGGCCCGCGCGTCGTCGTCCTGCCGCCCGAGGGGGACGCCTCGCCGTCGGGCCCCGGTGGCTCCGAGGACGCGCCCGAGGAGGACGTGGCGGGCATGGTCGCGCAGCCCGCGAAGGTCATGCGGATCGGCACGATGGTCAAGCAGCTGCTCGACGAGGTGCGCGAGGCCCCGCTGGACGACGCGGCCCGCGCGCGGCTCGCCGCGATCCACGAGCGGTCGCTGCACGAGCTCGAGGAGGGCCTGTCCCCCGAGCTCGTCGACGAGCTGCACCGCATCACGCTGCCCTTCGGCGAGGACGCGGCGCCCTCGGACGCCGAGCTGCGGATCGCGCAGGCGCAGCTCGTCGGCTGGCTCGAGGGCCTGTTCCACGGGATCCAGACGGCCCTGGTCGCGCAGCAGATGGCCAC
>JAEWOA010000086.1 GCA_023461115.1 Actinomycetes bacterium | reverse complement strand
CGTCAGCACGGCCGCGCCCGGCAGGCCCACCACCGGCAGCCCGTCGCGCGCGAGTTCCCGCTCCGCGTCGACGATGCCGTCGAGCACCGCGCGCGCATGCGCCTCGTGGTGGACGAGGGCGTGGTAGAGCGCGCCGTGCGGCTTGACGTAGGCCACCGCGGTGCCAGCCGCCCCCGCGTGCCGGGCGAGCCGGAGCACCTGGGCGGCCACCTGCCCGCGCAACACCGCGGCGGGGACGTCGACGAACGTCCGCCCGAACCCCGCCCGGTCCTCGTACGACACGTGGGCGCCCACAGCCACTCCCCGCGCCGCGGCGGTCGCGCACACCGCGGCCATCACGCGATCGTCGCCGGCGTGCCCGCCGCACGCGACATTCGCGCTGGTCACGATCCCGAGGAGCCGTTGGTCGAGCCCGCCGACGCCTGGCTCCCAGTCGTCGTACCCCTCCCCGAGATCACAGTTGAGGTCCACCCCCACACCCTCCCACCGACCGCGGGCGCGCATCACCCCACACCCCGCCCAGGACGCCGCTCCCGCATCCCGGCGCCGAGGGCGCGGCCATCCCCGTCATCCGGCGCCGAGGGGCGTGGCAGGGTGGCGGCGTGACTGGTGCCGGGGATCTGCTCGAGGTGCTGCTGGCGTCGGGGCGCCGCGCGGACCGGGCCACGCATGTGCGCGAGCTGCCCGCGCGAGCCGGCGAGCGGGCGCCGTGGCCGCAGTGGGCCGACCGGGACCTGGTCCAGGGGTATCGCACGCTGGGCGTCGAGCGGCCGTGGCTGCATCAAGCCGATGCCGCGCAGGCCGCCTGGGAGGGGCGGCACACCGTGCTGGCGACGTCCACCGGATCGGGCAAGTCGCTCGCGTTCTGGCTTCCCGCGCTCTCGGCGGTGCGTGGCGATGCGGCCGCGGCGACGCTCGACCCCGGCCGCATCGAGTCGGCGCGGCGGCGCGCGAGCGTCCTGTACCTGTGCCCGACGAAGGCGCTGGCCGCCGATCAGCTCGCCGCGCTCGACCGGCTGCTGGCCGCCGCGAGGACCCGCGACGTGCGCGTCGCGACGTGCGACGGCGACACCTCGCAGGACGAGCGCCGCTGGGTGCGCGAGCACGCGGACGTCGTGCTCACCAACCCCGACTTCCTGCACTTCTCCCTGCTGCCGCAGCATTCGCGCTGGTCGCGGCTGCTCGGCGGGCTGCGCTACGTGGTGCTCGACGAGTGCCACGCGTTCCGCGGGGTGTTCGGGGCGCACGTGGCGCTGGTGCTGCGCCGGCTTCGTCGGGTCGCCGCCGCGTACGGCGCCTCGCCGGTGTTCGTGCTGGCCTCGGCGACCACAGCCGACCCGGCTGCGAGCGCCGCCCGGATGCTCGGCGTCGAGCCGGACGAGGTCCACGCGGTCACCGCCGACTCGTCGCCCGCGGGCCGCAAGACGTTCGTCCTCTGGCAGCCGCCCGAGTTGCCCGGACGTGGGCCGGACGCCACCTCGCCGTGGGCGGACCTGCTCCCCGACGAGGACCCGTGGGCCACTCCGGGCGAGCCCGCCGACCACCCCCGGCGCACCGCGACCGCCGAGGTGGCCGACCTGCTCGCGGACCTCGTGGTCTCCGGCGCCCGGACGCTCGCGTTCACACGCTCGCGCCGTGCCGCCGAGTCGGTCGCCGCCGCCACACGGGCTCACCTCGACCAGGTGGACACGGCGCTCGGCGCCTCGGTGCAGGCCTACCGCGGCGGGTACCTGCCGGAGGAGAGGCGGGCGCTCGAGCGGGCTATCCGCACAGGCGACCTGCGCGCGCTCGCCACCACCAACGCGCTCGAGCTCGGCGTCGACATCTCGGGGCTCGACGCCGTGCTCATCGCGGGCTGGCCCGGCACGCGCGTCTCGCTGTGGCAGCAGGCCGGCCGCGCGGGACGAGCCGGCGCCGACGGCCTTGTCGCGCTCGTCGCGCGCGAGGACCCGCTCGACACGTACTTGGTGCACCACCCCGAGGCGGCGCTCGACGCCCCGGTGGAGGCCACCACGTTCGACCCGACCAACCCGTACATCGCGGCGCCGCACCTGTGCGCGGCGGCCGCGGAGCTCCCGCTGCGCGCCGAGGAGCTGAGCCTCTTCGGCCCACGCACCCAGGCCCTGCTCGACGAGCTCGTCGCGCGGGGCGCCCTGCGCCGACGACCCTCGGGCTGGTACTGGACTCACGCCGAGCCGGCCGCACGCCTGACGGACCTGCGTGGCACGGGCGGCGACCCCGTGAGGGTGGTCGAGTCGGTGACCGGCCGCGTCCTGGGCACCGTCGACGCCGCGTCCGCCGACACCACCGTGCACGCCGGCGCGGTGTACGTGCACCAGGGCCGGACGTTCGTCGTCGACGAGCTCCGCCTGGCCGACCACGCCGCCCTGGTGACCCGCAAGGACGTCGACTACGGCACGTGGGCGCGGTGGGTGACCAGCACCGAGATCGTCGAGACCCACTCCGAGCGCGCCTGGGGCCCGGTCCGCTGGGGCCTCGGAACCGTCGACGTCACCACGCAGGTGCTCAGCTACCAGCGCAAACGCATCCCGGACCTCCACGTGCTCGGCACCACCGAGCTCGACCTGCCGGCCCGCACGCTGCGCACCGCCGCCGTGTGGTGGACCGCCCCACCGCACGTGCTCGACGAGGCCGGCGTGACGCTCGAGTCGCTGCCGGGCGCGCTGCACGCCGCGGAGCACGCATCGATCGGCCTGCTGCCGCTGCTCGCGACGTGCGACCGCTGGGACCTGGGCGGGCTGTCGACCGCGCTGCACGCCGACACAGGCGAGCCCACGGTGTTCGTGCACGACGCGCACCCCGGCGGGGCAGGGTTCGCCGAGCGCGGGTTCCACCTTGGCGCCATGTGGCTCGCCGCGACGCGCGACGCGGTCGCCGCCTGCCCGTGTGCGGCCGGCTGCCCGGCCTGTGTGCAGTCGCCCAAGTGCGGCAACGCCAACAACCCGCTCGACAAGGCCGCCGCGATCCGGCTGCTGACCGCCGTGCTCGCCCACACCGGCTGACCGCCGCTGCGCCCAGCGGGGCGCTGCGAACGCGCGAGCGGTCGCCTGGCCCAGCGCCGAGTCGACGGCCGCCTCCACCCGGACGCGCCATGGGC
>JAEWOA010000085.1 GCA_023461115.1 Actinomycetes bacterium | reverse complement strand
TCCTCGGGCAGGTCGATCCCGGAGGTCGCGAGCCGCGCCCGCAGATCACGTGGCGTGTAGATCGAGTTGTTGGTGAGCACCAGGAACGGGCGCTCACGCTCGCGCAGCGCGCGCACGAAGTCGGCGGCGCCGGGCAGCGCGGTTCCCTCGTGGACGAGCACGCCGTCCATGTCGGACAGCCAGGAGCGGATCTCGCGCGTCATGCGTCGTCTCCAAACGCCCGGCGCTCCACCTCGGCGCGCTCGTCGGGCTCGTCGTAGCGCTCGTCGCGCGGTTCCTTGGCGTGCTTGCGCCCACGCCACAGCTCGACGCCGATGGGGATCACCGAGATCAGCACGATGACGACCAGGAGCGCCTCGATGTTGTCCTTGATGAACGGGATGTTCCCCAGCGCGTAGCCGAGCAGCGTCACGCCCACGGCCCACAGCAGCGCGCCCACCGCGTTGTAGGCGACGAAGTGCCGGTAGCGCATATGGCCGACGCCCGCCGCGACGGGCGCGTACGTCCGCACGATGGGCACGAACCGCGCGACGATGATCGTGCGGCCGCCGTACTTGTCGAAGTACCGGTACGTCTGGTCGATGTAGGACTGCTTGAAGAACCGCGAGTCGGGCTTGTTGAACACCTTGGGCCCGAGTTTGCGGCCGATCAGGAATGCGTTCTGATCCCCCAGGAAGGCGGCGAGGAACAGCAGCAGGCACAGCCACCAGATGTTGATGTGCACCGGGAAGTTGCCCTGCGCCACCAGCGCGCCTGCCGTGAACAGCAGCGAGTCGCCGGGCAGGATCGGGAACAGCAGGCCGGTCTCGATAAAGATCACGACGACGATGCCGATGACCACAGCGGTGCCGAAGGACGCGATGAGCTTGTCGGCGTCGAGGAAGTCGGGGCCGAGCGCGACCACCTGCTCGGACACGTCGTGGGCAGCGGCGAGCACCGTCGTCGTCAGCATGGCGACCAGCCTACGGTCGGAAGGGAGCGTCGATGCGCGCGACGGTCAAGGACGTCGCGGCCCGCGCGGGTGTCTCGCCCAAGACGGTGTCCAATGTCATCAACGGCGTCGTGTTCGTGCGGCCCGAGACACGGGCGCGCGTCGAGGAGGCGCTCGCGGCGCTCGACTACGTGCCGAACCTGGCCGCGCGTGGCCTTCGCAGCGGCCGGTACGGGTTGATCGCGCTCGCGTTGCCGGACCTCTCGACTGCGTATTCCGCGGAGGTCGCGCACCACTTCGTCGAGGAGGGGCACGCGCGCGGCTGGGGTGTGCAGATCGAGGAGACCGCGGCCGAGCCGGCGCGCGAGCGCGAGCTGCTCTCCCGCGCGCGGTCGCGGCTCGTGGACGGGCTCGTGCTCAACCCGGTCTCGCTCGCGGACTCCGTGCTGAACGACCCCGGCCTCGCCACCGGCACGCTGCCGCCCACGGTGCTGGTCGGCGAGGTCGCGCAGGACCGCGTGGACCAGGTGGGCGTGGACTCGGTGCGGAGCGCGCGCGCCATGACCGAGCACCTGGTGTCCCTCGGCCGGCGCCGGATCGCGGCGGTGGGCACGCCGAAGTCCTGGGAGACCGCGGCGGCCCGGCAGCGCACCGAGGGGTGGCGCGCGGTGCTCGTCGAGGCGGGCCTGCCCGCGACCCTCGAGGCGCCGACCGACGGCTGGACCGCCGAGGCCGCGGCGGACGCGGTCGACGCGCTGCTCGACCGCGTGGCGGCTGCGGGCGGCGCGGCGCCGGACGCGTTCTTCTGCTTCACCGACACCATGGCGCTCGGCGTGCTGCACACGCTGTGGCGGCGCGGCCTGCGCGTGCCCGACGACGTGGCCGTGGCAGGGTTCGACGACGTGGCGCCCGGCCGCTACGCGGTGCCGTCGCTCACCACGATCTCGTTCGACCTGCGGGAGTTGGCGACGACGACGCTGGACGTGCTCCGCGACCGGATCGACAACCCCACGGCGCCGCCACGGCGGCTGCTGATCCCGCACCGCCTGGTGGTCCGTGAGAGCACGCGCCACCTGGAGAGGCAGGCTCGATGACCCGCGCCCGCGTCACGCTCGACCGCGACTTCACGGTCGGTGAGGTGCCCCGCCGGCTGTTCGGCTCGTTCGTCGAGCACATGGGCCGGTGCGTCTACACGGGCATCTACGAGCCCGGCCACCCCTCGGCCGACGAGCAGGGCTTCCGCACGGACGTCCTCTCGCTCGTCAAGGAGCTCGGCGCCACGGTGGTCCGCTATCCCGGCGGGAACTTCGTCTCCGGGTACCGGTGGGAGGACGGCATCGGGCCGCGCTCGCAGCGGCCGCGCCGCCTGGACGGCGCGTGGCACACCGTGGAGACCAACGCGTTCGGCATCCACGAGTTCGTGGACTGGTCGCGCGCGGCGGGCGTCGAGGTCATGGAGGCCGTGAACCTCGGCACGCGCGGGGTCGACGAGGCCCGCGCGCTCGTCGAGTACGCCAACCACCCGGGCGGCACGTACTGGTCGGACCTGCGGCGCGAGAACGGGCACGAGGACCCGTTCGGCATCACGCTGTGGTGCCTGGGCAACGAGATGGACGGCCCGTGGCAGATGGGCGCCAAGACCGCCGAGGAGTACGGACGGCTCGCGGTCGAGGCGGCCAAGGCGATGCGCCTGGTGGACCCGACGATCGAGCTGGTCGCGTGCGGCTCGTCGGGCTCGGCGATGCCGACGTTCGGCTCGTGGGAGCAGACGGTGCTGCGGCACGCGTACGAGCAGGTCGACTACGTGTCGCTGCACGCGTACTACCACGAGCAGGAGGGGGACGCGGGCAGCTTCCTGGCCTCCGCTGTGGACATGGACCACTTCGTCGAGTCGGTCGTCGCCACCGCCGACGCGGTGCGCGCCGCGGGCAAGCACCGCAAGCGCGTCGACCTCTCGTTCGACGAGTGGAACGTCTGGTACATGACCGGCCGGGACACGCCTGACCAGCCGCACGTGATCGCGCGCGAGGGTGTGTGGCGCGAGCACCCGCGGATCATCGAGGACGAGTATTCGGTGACCGACGCGGTGGTCGTCGGCACGCTGCTGAACTCGCTGTTGCGGCACGGCGACCGCGTGAAGATCGCCAACCAGGCCCAGTTGGTCAACGTCATCGCGCCCATCCGCTCCGAGGAGGGCGGGCCGGCGTGGCGGCAGTCGACCTTCTGGCCGTTCGCCCGCATGGCGGCGCTCGCGCGCGGGCAGATCCTCAGGGCGATCGTGCGCTCCGACCGGTACGAGACCGCGAGGTACGACGCGGTCGACCTCGTGGACGTCGCGGCCACGTGGGACGAGGACGCCGGCCGGGTGGCCCTGTTCCTCGCGCACCGCGGGCTCGACGAGGCCGCCGACGTCACGGTGGACCTGCGCGGTTTCGACGTGGGAGCGGTGGTGCGGGCCGAGGTGCTCACGGTGCCGGCGGGCGGGGACCGGCACACCGCGAGCACGCAGCGGGACCCGGGCGCGGTGGGGCTCGTCCACCTGCCGGGTGTGCGCGTCGACTCCGGCACGACGACGCTCCGCCTCCCCGCGCTCTCGTGGGCGGTGGTCGAGCTGGTGGTGGCCCGGGCGTGAGCCCGTGCCCGGCGCGGTGGCTCGTGGGGCCGCCGCGGACCCGTGGGCGGCCCGCGCGGCCAGCCTGCCGGACCGTCCCAGGGCGGTTAGTTTGGTCGCGTGGACGAGGCGGAAGTGGGGGTCCCGCCGTGGCCCGGAGGCCCGGCGGCGTGGCCCGACGACTCCAAGTACGACGCTGAGCTGCTCGCGCACGGCGACCGGCGCAACGTCGCCGACCGGTACCGGTACTGGACGCTCGAGGCGATCGTCGCGGACCTCGACACCCGGCGGCACCCGTTCCATGTGGCGATCGAGAACTGGCAGCACGACCTGAACATCGGGTCCGTGGTGCGCACCGCCAACGCGTTCCTCGCGGGCGAGGTGCACATCGTCGGCCGCCGCCGCTGGAACCGGCGCGGCGCCATGGTGACCGACCGCTACCAGCACGTGCGGCACCACCCGGGCGTCGCGGACCTCATCGAGTGGGCCAACGACGAGGACCTGCCGGTGCTCGGCGTCGACAACCTGCCCGGCTCGGTGCCGCTGGAGGGCTATCCGCTGCCGCGCGCGTGCGTGCTGCTGTTCGGGCAGGAGTCCGTCGGGCTGTCCGACGAGGCGCGCGTCGCGGCCGTGGACGTCCTGCACATCGCGCAGTACGGCTCCACCCGGTCGATCAACGCGGGCGCCGCGGCCGCGATCGCCATGCATACCTGGATTACGCAGCATGGCCGTGGGTTGGACGTCCCGGACGACGTGCGCGCGAGCAGTGGCAGACTCAGGGGCGAGAACTGAAAACCCACGAGCCACAGGAGTTGTGAGCAGATGGCCATCGCCACCCCCGAGGTGTACGCCGAGATGATCGACCGCGCGAAGGCGGGCAAGTTCGCCTACCCCGCGGTGAACATCACGTCCTCGCAGACCGTCACCGCCGCGCTGCAGGGCTTCGCCGAGGCGGAGTCCGACGGCATCATCCAGGTCTCCGTCGGTGGCGCCGAGTACGCCGCCGGGTCCACGGTGAAGGACCGCGTCGCGGGCTCACTCGCGCTCGCGGCCTACGCGGCCGAGGTCGCCAAGGGCTACGACATCACGATCGCGATCCACACGGACCACTGCACCAAGCAGAACCTGGACAGCTGGGTCCGCCCGCTCCTGGCGATCGAGGCCGAGCAGGTCAAGGCCGGCAAGAACCCCACGTTCCAGTCGCACATGTTCGACGGCTCCAACATCCCGCTGGAGGAGAACCTCGTCATCGCGGCCGAGCTGCTCGAGCTCTCGCAGGCGGCCCGCACGATCCTCGAGATCGAGGTCGGCGTCGTCGGCGGCGAGGAGGACGGCCACACGGCGGAGATCAACGAGAAGCTCTACACGACGCCCGAGGACGGGCTGGCCACGGTCGCGGCGCTCGGCGCCGGCGAGAAGGGCCGCTACCTCACCGCGCTGACCTTCGGCAACGTGCACGGCGTCTACAAGCCCGGCGCGGTCAAGCTGCGCCCGTCGATCCTCGCCGAGATCCAGTCGGTCGTCGGCGCGAAGGTGGGCCGCGAGAACCCGTTCGACCTCGTGTTCCACGGCGGCTCGGGCTCGACGGCCGAGGAGATCGCCGAGGCGGTCGACAACGGCGTCATCAAGATGAACATCGACACGGACACGCAGTACGCGTTCAGCCGGCCGGTCGCGGACCACTTCTTCCGCAACTACGACGGTGTCCTGAAGGTCGACGGCGAGGTGGGCAACAAGAAGGCCTACGACCCGCGCGCGTGGGGCAAGCTGGCCGAGGCCGGCATGGCCGCCCGCATCATCGAGGCGTCCCAGCAGCTGCGCTCGGCGGGCAACAAGATCCGCTGACGCGACACACCCTGACACCACCGCGAGCGTGCGCGCCGGTCTGTGGACCGGAGCGCACGCTCGCGTCGTGAGGGGCTAGCTCGCCTCGTCGCCTACCGGCTGGAACGTGCGCTCGTCGTCGGAGTCGACGACGTCCAGCAGTTCGCCGATGCGGGTGACGTCCAGCAGGAACTGGACCGTGGGCGGCACGCGCAGCAGCTTGACGCGGTGCTGCGAGCGGATGGACAGGCGTGCCAGGAACGCGACTCCCGAGGAGTCCATGAAGGTGACGTGGTGGGCGTCGACCTCGATGGGGAGGCTCGCGTTCTCCGCCTCCGCCGTTGCCTCCTGCAACTCTGGACCCAGGTCCGCGTCGACCTCGCCCGAGAGGATGATGCGGGTAGTCGTGGCCCCGACGATCACGTGGACAGCGCCGCTGTCCCCATCTGTCGTCGTCCCGCCGACCTCGGGACGGACGGGCTCGTCGCCCGTCGTGCTGTTACCGTCGCGCACGGTGCTCCTTCCGTGTGGGCGGCACGGCTTTCGCGTGTGTTCGCCCGTTCGGCACGCTAGACGATCGGAGGTGGTGGTGGTCAACTCCCTGGGGCCCGCGAATGTCGCTCGGCGTGTCGGAACTGACCCTTCGGCCGCCCTTCTGGGCAGAGCGCTGGACGCCGCGGCGGTGCCGATCGCGATGCTGGACACCACGGGCACACGCGTCGACCTGGTGTGGGTGAACCGGGCCTTCGAGGACCAGACGGGTTACACGGCGCAGTCGGCGGCCGACCATCTGAGGGACAGCGTCCCGCCCGCCAGCCGGCGGCCCGGCGGCACGGCCGCGCTCCGTGAGGCGTTCCGGGAGCGCCGGGCCATCTCGCAGGTGCTCACGCTGCGCCGTGCGGACGATTCGCTGTACGCGTGCCAGATCCACCTGTCGCCGCTGCCCGGCGAGGACGGCATCTGGGTGGCGGTGCTCCAGGACCTCACCGAGCAGCTCTCGCACGAGGCTGAGCAGGCAGCACTCGTCGAGGCCGAGCGCCGCGAGCGCCGCAGCCTCGGGATCATCGCGCAGGTCTCGGACCTCCTGATGGACGTGAGCGACCGCGTGACCCCGCTGCACGAGATCGCCGCGCTGCTGCGGCGCTCGATCGTCGGGTTCGCCGCGTTCTACGTCAACGACGGCGGCCTGCGCCCCGCCGAGGGGATCAACAACCTGCGCCCGCCGTCGGGCCGCGGGCGGCGCCACGGGGACCTCCACCGCGACCCCGACGAGCCGATCGCGCCCGACGACGTCCAGCTCCTCCTGGACGGCGTCCAGGACCGCCCGGTGGACCTCGACCTGGCGGGTGAATACGCGCGTTCGTCGGCGCAGCACTGGCTCGCCCGGCACGTCTCAGAGTCTGAGACGGATCGCCCCGACGACCGCGTCGTGGTCCTCCCGGTGCCCGGCCGCCGCCGCGTGATCGGCCTGCTCGTCGTCCAGCCCCGCGGCGGGCACGGCCTCGACGGGATCGAGCCGTCCACCATGACCATCCTCGAGCTCACCGCGCGCCGCGTGGGCCTGGTGCTCGACAACGCGCGGCTCTACGACCGCGAGCACCGCCTGGCCGAGACGCTGCAGCGCGCGATGCTGCCGCAGCAGGCCGAGGTCGACGGGCTCGACGTGTGGACCTACTACGCGCCCAACTCGGAGAACGTCCAGGTCGGCGGGGACTGGTACGACGTGCTGCAGATCGCCCCGGACACGGTCGGCGTGGTGATCGGCGACGTCGTCGGGCACGACGTCGAGGCCGCCGCCGCGATGGGCCAGCTCCGCTCGGTGGTGCGGTCGTACGCGTACGAGATCTCGACGCCGGGCCCGGTGCTCGAGCGCGTCGACCAGCTCGTCGCGGGCATGGCGATCCCGCGCTCGGCGGGCCTGGTGCTCTCGACGCTGACGCGCGCCGACGGCGTCTGGCGCCTGGACTACTCGCGCGCCGGCCACCTGCCGGCCCTGCACGCGCGTGGCGGCCAGGTCACTCAGCTCATGGACGGCGGCGGCCCGCTCATCGGCTTCGGCGGCGGCCCGCGCGCCACCGTGAGCGTGCCGCTGGAGCCCGGCGACGTGCTCGTCTACTACACCGACGGCCTGATCGAGCGCCGTGACCGCGACCTGCGCGAGGGCCTGGCCGCGCTCGGCTCGGTCGTCGGGGCGGTCACCGCGCGCGACTCCGCGGGCATCGGCGAGGAGCTGCTGTCGCGGCTCGCGGACCACCCCGAGGACGACGTCGCGGTCGTCGTCGTGCGCGTCCCCGACCCGCGGGACGCCGCCGAGCGCGGCCGCAGCCCGCGGCGCCGCCGGTGGTCGTTGCCGTCCGAGCCCGCGTCCGTGGGCCGCGCACGGCACGCCGTGACCCGCACCTGCCACGCGTGGGACATGCCGCAGGCTCACAACGCCGAGCTCGTGGTCTCGGAGCTCGTCGCCAACGCCGTGCTGCACGGCTACGGGCACGTGTCGTTGCAGCTCTACGACACGGGCGACGGGCTGCGCATCGAGGTCGAGGACGGCAACCCGGCACCGCCGGTCGCCACCGACGGGCACCCCGGGCGCGTCGGCGGGTTCGGCATGCAGATCGTCGAGCGGCTCGCGGACTGGGGCTGGCGGCAGTCTCGTCGCGGCAAGGTCGTGTGGGCCAAGGTCCGCCCGGGCGAGCTCCCGCCCGGGGGGGCCGCCGAGCGCCGCTCGTCCCGGTAGCGACGACGCGGGCGGCGTCAGGTGGTCGCGGGGGCGTGGAACTCCGCCGCCGGGACCGCGTCCGAGCACCGGTGGTCGCCGTCGACGCGGAACAGCTCGAGCGCGCCGCAGACCTCCAGCACGAACACGTCGCGGGCGTCCGCGCCGCGCAGCACGGCCGCGCCGCCACGCTTGCGCGCGGAGTCCGCCAGCGAGATGAGGAACGCGGCGCCGGTGGAGTCCATGAACGTCACGCGGCACATGTCGATGACGACCAACTGGCGGCGCAGGCCGACGACGCGGGCGGCGACCTCCGGGAACTGGTCACGCTCGGCGAGATCCAAGTCACCGGAGATCGTCAGCGTCGTGCTCGTAGGCGACGTGGCGATCTCGATCATCGTTGTTCAACCTTCTTCTCGCCGACGAGGGGCGTTCGGCGCGCTCGACTCTAGATCGCTCCCACGGTGCTTGCATCCGGAACGAAACGTGTCACCCGGACGGACGTCCAGAGAACTTCCCCGCTCGGCGCGACGGGTTTCGAGAGCGCGCAGGTCGGCGCGCTGCGCGCGGACGGCGGCCCGCGGGAGGGCGCACACTGGGCACATGGACCTCCTCGGCGCGCCCGCCCCCACGCTCCTTCCCGACGACGGCGCGGACGCCCGGGCCCGCGCCGCGCTCGCCGCAGGCTCCACCCCGCGCGACGCCGTGCAGGTCGCGCCAGCGTCGTCCCTGGTCTGGGCGTTGCTCGCCGAGCAGGCGCTCGCCGACGAGGGCGACCCGGTGGCCGCCTACGCCTACGCGCGCACCGGCTACCACCGCGGGCTGGACGCGCTGCGCCGCGCGGGCTGGAAGGGCCGCGGGCCGATCCCCGCGCACCACGAGCCGAACCAGGGCTTCCTGCGCGCGCTGCTCGCGCTCGCGGAGGCGGCCGACGCGATCGGCGAGTCGGACGAGGCAGACCGGTGCGCGCAGTTCCTCGTCGACTCCGAGACGTCGTCGACCGAGGTGGCGGCGCTGCGCTGAGCCCACCGGCTCGGCGCCGGACGGACACCGGCTCGGCGCGCGCGGTCCGGTAGCCTCACGGGGTAACGGGCCGACCAGCGAAAAAGGTGATCAGATGCCCGCGGTGGTGGTGCTCGGCGTCCAGTGGGGCGACGAGGGCAAGGGAAAAGCGACCGACCAGCTCGGCTCCCGCATCGACTACGTCGTCAAGTTCAACGGCGGCAACAACGCCGGCCACACGGTGGTCATCAACGGCGAGAAGTACGCGCTGCACCTGCTGCCGTCCGGCATCCTCTCGCCGGGCGTCGTCCCTGTGATCGGCAACGGCGTCGTCATCGACCTCGAGGTGCTGTTCCAGGAGATCGACGCGCTGGAGTCGCGGGGCACGGACACCTCGCGCCTGCTCGTCTCGTCGGCCGCGCACGTCATCCCGCCCTACAACCGCACGCTCGACAAGGTGACCGAGCGCTTCCTCGGCAAGCGCCGCATCGGCACCACCGGCCGTGGCATCGGCCCGACGTACGCGGACAAGATCAACCGCGTCGGCATCCGCGTGCAGGACCTGTTCGACGAGAACATCCTGCGCCAGAAGGTCGAGGGCGCCCTCGACGGCAAGAACCACCTGCTGGTCAAGGTCTACAACAGGCGCGCGATCACGGTCGACGAGACCGTCGAGGACCTGCTGCGCCACGCCGAGCGACTGCGGCCGTTCGTCGCCGACACCCCGCTGGTGCTGAACACCGCGCTCGACGAGGGCAAGACCCTCGTCTTCGAGGCCGGCCAGGCCACCATGCTGGACGTGGACCACGGCACGTACCCGTTCGTGACGTCGTCGTCCGCGACCGCGGGCGGCGCGTGCACGGGCTCGGGCATCGGACCCACCCGGATCGACCGCGTCGTCGGAGTCGCCAAGGCGTACACCACGCGCGTCGGCGAGGGCCCGTTCCCCACCGAGCTGCTCGACGACGACGGCGAGTGGCTGCGCCAGACCGGCGGCGAGTTCGGCACCACCACGGGCCGCCCGCGCCGCACCGGCTGGTACGACTCGGTGGTGTCGCGGTACGCGTCGCGCGTCAACGGCATGACCGACATCGTGCTGACCAAGCTCGACGTGCTCACCGGCCGCGACCGCATCCCGGTGTGCGTGGCGTACGACGTCAACGGCCGGCGGTTCGACGAGATGCCCGTGGACCAGAGCGACTTCCACCACGCGAAGCCGGTCTACGAGTACCTGGACGGCTGGTCGCAGGACATCACCGGCGCCCGCGACTGGGACGACCTGCCCGCGGCCGCGCAGCGCTACCTGCTGCGCCTGGAGGAGATCAGCGGAACGCGGATCAGCGCGATCGGTGTGGGCCCGGGCCGCGAGGCGACGATCATCCGCCACGACCTCCTCGACTGACCGCTCCGCGCCGGGTGGCGCTCGGCTAGGAGCGGGTCGCAGTGGGCGGCTGGGCGGCCTCGTCGGCGGCGTGGGCGGCCTCGGCGTCCGCCAGGTCCTTGGCGCGGATGGCCAGCAGCGGGTACAGGCTCGCGGAGATCCCGACGACGGCCGCGGCCACCAGCACGGGCGCCAGGCCCCACCGCTCGGCGGCGAGCCCGCCCAACACGGCGCCCAGCGGCATCAGGCCGTAGACGAGCGTGCGGCTGGCGCCGGACACGCGGCCCAGCATCCGCGCGGGCACGATCCGCTGCCGCAGCGACTGCGAGATCGTGTTGCCCACGGTGCCGATGAACCCCATCGCGAACACGGTCGCCGCGAGCGTCGGGATCGTCGGGGACAGCACGGGCACCACCATGAGCGCCGGGCCGAGCACCCAGGACAGGCCGAGCACGCGGAGCTCGGCGAACCGCCTCGTGATGGCCTCGGTGACGAGCGAGCCCGCCACCGCCCCCACCGCCAGCCCCATCGCGACGATCGGGTAGTGCTCGGCGCGCAGCTCCACGCGCGAGCCGGGGCCGACCACCCACAGGATGAACAGCGAGAAGTACGCGGTGTTGGCCATGTTCATCACGCCCGCCGTGAGCACGAGCGGGCGCAGCACGCGGTTGTGCCACAGGTAGACGACGCCCTCGCGAACCTCGGTGGTCGCGCTCTTGCGCTCGTCGGACGCGTGCTTGTACGAGCCGGGGATGCCCCGCAGGAGCACGAGCACCGCGGCGAGCGCCATCGCGGCGGGGATGCCGAGCACCCACGCGGCGCCCAGCGTGAGCAGCAGCGCGGCCACGGGCCCGCCGACGAAGGTGTTGGCCACCTGCTGCGTGGCGAGCACGCGCCCGTTCGCGGCGGACAGGCGTGAGCGGGGCACGAGGTCCGGGACCAGCGCGCTCTGCGCGAGGTCGGCGAACACCTCGGTGACGCCGTACGCGAGCACGATCGCCACCAGCAGCGCCATCGTCATGTGCCCCGTGAGCAGCAGCCAGGCGCCAACGGCCAGGAGCGCGGCGCGTGCCGCCATCGCGATCACCTGGGTCCAGCGGCGGTCGCGGCGGTCGACGACGACGCCCGCGGCGAGCCCGAGGATCAGCCACGGCAGCCAGGCGGCGGCGGCGAGCAGTGAGATCTGGACGGGGGAGCGGGTCAGCGTGAGGGCGACGAGTGGGGCGCCGAGCTGCACGACGCCGTCGCCGAGGTTCGCGAGCCCGGTCACGGTCAGCAGCGCGGTGAAGCGGCTGCCGAGGGGCTGGTCGGCCGGCTGGTCGGCGGGCTGGTCGGCGGGCTGGTCGTCGAGCTTGTCGGTGAGCTCGTCGTCGAGCGTCGGGGCCTGCGGTGTGGGTGTCGCGGTCTCGGCCATGGTCTCCCCCAGTAGCATCGTCTGGAACGCAGAGGTCTCTTTGCAGAAGAAGCGATGCAAAGATTACTCTGCAAAGAGTCGGATGCAAAGGTTTCTCTGCGATGAGTTTCGACGAGCCTGACACCGTGGCCCGCGCGATGGAGCGCAGGCTCACCCCCGAGGCGCTCAAGGCATTCGCGCACCCGCTGCGCATCGCGATGTACGAGTACCTGGCCGCCCACGGCTCAGCCACCGCGAGCCAGCTCGCGCGGGCCACGGGCGAGAGCACCGGCCAGACCAGCTATCACCTGCGCCAGCTCGAGCGGCACGGCTTCATCGAGGACGACCCCGAGCGCACCGGCGGGCGCGAGCGGTGGTGGCGGACCATCGGGTTCGCGATGGACTCGAGCGCGATCGACGACCCCGCGACGAAGGTCGCGGCGCAGATCATGCTCGACACCGTCGCGTCCAGCCGCGCCGAAGAGCTCACGCGCTGGTTCGCGGTGGCGCCCACGCTCGGCGACGAGTGGACCGGCAAGACGCTCAACTCCCGCTCGACGGCCGAGCTCACGCGCGACGAGCTCGGCGCGCTGACCGACGCGCTCAGCGCGCTCGTCGACCAGCACCTCGACGCGGCCAAGGCCACGCGCGCGGCCGAGCGCGCGGCGGGCGCGGCCGACCCTGAGCGCCGGCGCGTGCGCGTCTACATCGACGCGTTCCCCCTGGCGCTCGACGAGCCCCGGTAGCGCCACTGCCGTCGCGCGCGCGGCAGCGGACGGCCTCCGCCGGTCGCGGGGGGGGCCGGGGGGGGGGGGGGGG
>JAEWOA010000084.1 GCA_023461115.1 Actinomycetes bacterium | reverse complement strand
CGTCGCGGTGGACCGGGCACGCGCGGCGCAGTCCGCGGCGGACGCCCTGGTGGAGCAGCACGCGGCGTGCCACGCCGCCATCTGCGCCGACGAGCCGCTCCGGCGCCTCGCGGCGCTCACGAGCGGGGGCGGGGACGACAACCCGCACCGGCTCACCCTGGCGACGTACGTGCTGATGCGCCGGTTCGAGGACGTGGTCGCGGCCGCGAACGAGCGGCTCGTGGGCATGTCCGACGGTCGGTACGAGCTGGTCCGCAGCGACCGCAAGGAAGACGTGTCCAGCCGTCGCACGGGCTTGTCGATGCGCGTCGTCGACCACGTCACGGAGCAGGAGCGCGATCCGCGCACCCTCTCGGGGGGCGAGACGTTCTACGTGTCGCTGTGCCTCGCGCTCGGCATGGCCGACGTGGTCACCGCGGAGACGGGCGGCATGGACCTGGGCACGCTGTTCGTCGACGAGGGCTTCGGCTCGCTCGACGCGCACACGCTGGACCAGGTGCTCGTCGAGCTCGGCCGGCTGCGGGCGGGTGGACGGATGGTCGGCGTGGTCTCCCACGTCGACGCCCTCAAGCAGCAGATCGCCGACCGGATCGAGGTCCGCCGCACGCCGGGCGGGGCCAGCACGCTGCTCGTGCGAGCGGGCTGACGCCTACCAGGACCAGCCGCGCGAGGTGAGCTCGACCTCCTTGCGGAAGCGCTCGGCCGGGTCGCCCAAAGCGTGCTCCTCCACTTCGACCCCCGCGAGGACACAGGCTTCCCGCAGCAGCTGGTCGTACGCGAGCTGGGACGCGATGATCCGCTCGGCGCGCGCGTAGAGATGCTCGTCGAGCTCGAGCGCCCGCACGTGGTCGGCGACCTTGCCGAGCCGCTCCTGCACCCAGAGGGCGTCGAACGGGTCGACGTCGGGCGCGGCGCGGCGCCCCCGGAGCCGCTCGGCCGCGCGTTCCAGCCGGCCAGCGAGGGCCGTGCGCCATCGCGGCGCCTCGTCCTCGCTGGGGAAGAGCGACCACAGCACCCCGAACACGAGAGCCGGCGTCAAGAGGGCGAGTATGAGCAGAACCCACGTCATCGGGCGTCCCTCGTCGAGCCTGTCCACCCAGGCTAGATCCGCCGTGTGAGCCGCGCCACAGAGTTCTCCGAGTCGTGACCTCCGCGGTGTCCCTGCGGTGCCACTGCGGCGCGTCTGCGGTGCCTCTGTGGCCGTGGCCCGCATGGACGCGCAGGTCACCGGGTGATCGCCTAGCGTGAACGCGTGAGCGTCGGTGGGTGGGTCGCAGGGGTCGCGGTCGTCGTCGTGGTGGGCGCCGGGCTGTACGTCACGGACCGCGTCGCGCTCTCCCGTGCCGAGGACCGAGTGGCCGCCGGAATCGAGGCCAACTTCGACGGCGTGCAGGGCCAGCCGCAGGTGGACCTCGGTGGCTTCCCGTTCCTCCCGCAGCTGCTGAACGACCGGATCGAGGACGTGACTGCGTCGGTCGACGGCGTGACGATCGGCGGGGTGGCGGCCACGGACGTGCAGGTCGCGGCGCAGGGCGTGTCCACCGACGAGCCGTACACCGTGGAGCACGGCGACGTCGCGGCGACGCTCCCGCCGGAGTCGGTGGAGCAGGTGATCGCGGACCGGACCAACCTGGACGTCGATGTGGTGGTCGAGGGCGGCCAACTCCGGTTGGAGGGCAAGGTCCTGGGCGTCACGCTCTCGGCGGCATTGGAGCTGCGCGTGGAGGACGGGAAGCTCCTCGCCACGGCGCGGGACTTCACGTTGGGCCCGGCGACGATCTCGGTGGACGACCTTCCCGGCGGGATCGGGGACCGCCTCACGGACGTTGAGGTCCCGGTGGACGGGCTGCCGCAGGGCGTGGTCCTCACGGGCGCGACCGTGATCCCCGCGGGCGTCCGGATCACGGCCGCGGGAAACGACCTGACGCTCCCCGCAACGGTCGATTGAGACGGTCGAATGAGAAGGTCGATTGAGACGGCCGGTCGACGGGTCAGGCCGTGGCGCACGTGTCCAGCGCGCGCGCCAGCGCGCGCTGTTCGTCGGGCGTGACGCTGAGCCCGTACGCGGACTTCACGCGGAGTTGGCGCAGCGCGTACACGCAGCGGTAGCCGGTGTTGGGCGGCAGCCATGCGGCGGCGTTCGACGCGCCCTTGTCCTGGTTGGCCGAGCCGTCGACCGCGAGCAGGTTGGCGGGGTCGTTCGCGAAGGCCTGGCGTTGCGGAAGGGTCCAGTCGCGGGCGCCTGAGGACCACGCGTCCGCGAGGGCGACGACGTGGTCGATCTGCACGTCCGCGGACGCGGCTCCGCGTCGGAACGTGATCACCGCGCCGGTGTAGGGGTCGTCGAGCAAGCCCGTGAGCACCACGCACCCTCCGGTGGCGGGGTCCAGCGACGCCTCGACGAGGTCGCGGGCCAGCACGTCGTTGCGGGTGTCGCAGCCGTTGTGGTCCTCGTCGGCCCACGCCTGCCCGAACCGGGTCCGCTCGTATGAGTCCTGGCCGTCGGCTGGCGCCACGCGGAGGGCGGCGAGTGCCGCGCGGCCTTCGTCGAGCACCTGCGCCTGGACGGGATAGCGCGCCGACGCCTGCCGCTGCTGCCACACCGGCCCTCCCGCGCCGAGGAGGACCGCGACCACGAGCACCGCGACCCATACGCCCACCGCTCTCATCACACCCCCGGCGTGCATCCTCGCCCGCCGTGCGCTCACGGGTGTGCGCAACCTCCGAGCTGTGGACGAGCAAGGGCTGTGGGCGGCTCGCGGCTGGAGTGCACGCTCGCGGCTGGAGTGCACGCTCGCGGCTGGAGTGCACGCTCGCGGCTGGAGTGCACGCTCGCGGCTGGAGTGCACGCTCGCGGCTGGAGTGCCAAGCCGCGCGTGATGTCCCCGCCCCTGCCAAGGTGGCTCCATGGACCCGTCGTACGACCTTGCCACCCGGGTGGCCTGCGAGTTCATCGGCACCGCGATCCTGATCATCCTGGGCAACGGCACGGTCGCGAACGTGCACCTCAAGGGCTCCAAGGGGTACCGCGGGGGCTGGTCGCTGATCGCGATGGGCTACGGGTTCGGCGTGATGATCCCGGCGGTGATGTTCGGGGGGATCAGCGGCAACCACATCAACCCGGCGTTCACGCTGGGCCTGGCCACGTGGGGGTTGTTCCCGTGGTCGAACGTGGCGCCGTACATCGCGGCGCAGTTGTTGGGCGCGATGGCCGGGCAGGTCGCGATCGTCGTGACGCACAAGCCGTATTACGACCGCACGGACAACCCCGACGACGTGCTCGCGACGTTCTCCACGGTCAACGCGGCGCACTCGCGGCTCAACGGGTTCGCCAACGAGCTGCTGGGCTCGGTGGTGCTGTTCTCGTGCGCGCTCGCGCTGGTCCACTCGCCGCTGACCGCGACCGAGCCGGGCGTCGCGCACGTCGCGATCGGCTTCCTGGTCTGGGGCCTGGTCGCGGGCCTGGGCGGCCCCACCGGCCCGGCGCTGAACCCCGCGCGCGACCTGGGCCCGCGCATCGTGCACGCGCTGTGGCCGCTCAAGCACAAGGGCGGCTCGGACTGGCGCTACGGCTGGGTGCCGGTGGTCGCGCCGCTCACGGCGGGCCTGATCGGCGTGGGCTGCTGGAAGCTGCTGCTGGGCTGAGCGCTCGTCAGCTGCGCGGCTCCAGCACGAACACCGGGATCTCACGGTTCGTCTTGAGCTGGTAGTCCGCGTACGACGGCCAGGTCAGCAGCGCGCGCCCCCACCACTCCTCGCGCTCGGCGCCGGTGAGCAGGCGCGCGTCGTAGTCCTTCTTCACCGGCCCGTCCTGGAGTTCCACGTGGGGGTGCGCGACGAGGTTGTGGAACCAGCGCGGGTTGTCGGGGGCGCCGCCCTTGGACGCGACGACCGCATAACGGCCCTCGTGCTCCACGCGCATCAGGGCGGTCTTGCGGAGCTTGCCGGACGTGGCGCCCACGCTCGTCAGGATGATCACCGGCTGGCCCTGCAGGGTGTTCCCCTGCGCACCGCCGGTGGCCTCGTACAGCTCGGCCTGCTTGCGGGCGTGCGGGGACGTGCTGGGGGCGTACTCACCTGTCAGTGGCATGCCGTCCAGCCAATCACGCGCGCGGCGCGTTCGTCGCGCGGTCGGCGATCGTGCGCGCGCGCACGAGCGTGTCGTCGAGCATCGTGGGCGTGAGGCGGCCCGTGTAGGTGTTGTGCGGGCTCACGTGGTAGCAGCCGAGCACCGTGAGCGCCCGCGTGCCGCGCGTGACGACGAGCTCCGCGCCGTGCGCGAACGCGGGCCGGGGCGCCGGGACCGACCAGCCCTGGCCGGTCAGGGTGTCCAGCAGCGCCTGCCATCCGAACGCGCCGAGCACCACGAGCACCGACGGCGCGACGAGGTCCAGCTCGCGGGCGAGCCACGGCGCGCAGGTCCGCCGCTCGGCCGGTGTCGGCTTGTTGGCGGGCGGCGCGCACCGCACGGGCGCCGCCAGGCGCAGCCCGGTGAGCACCATGCCGTCGTCGAGCGACACCGACGACGGCCCCGACGCGAAGCCCGTGCGGTGCAGGGCCGCGAACAGGAAGTCCCCGGAGGCGTCGCCCGTGAACATGCGGCCCGTGCGGTTCGCGCCGTGCGCGGCGGGCGCGAGCCCGACGACGAGCACGTCCGCGCGCGGGTCGCCGAAACCAGGCACCGGGCGGCCCCAGTACGTCTGGTCGCGGAACGACGCGCGCTTCTCGGTGGCCGCGAGCTCACGCCACGCGACCAGGCGGGGGCAGGCACGGCACCCGACGACCAGCGCGTCGAGCTCGTCGGTGCTCGTCGCCCCGGCCGCGGCCTCGCGCGGGTAGGCCGGCGACGCGACGTCGACGGCGCCCACGCGCTACTCGAACGGCGCGGGGTCTCCCGCGCCGACGCGCACCACCTCGGGCACCCCGGTGGTCCAGTCGACCACCGTCGTCGGGACCGTGCCGCAGTCACCGGCGTCCAGGACCGCGTCGAGCGAGCGGTCCAGCTCCTCCTTGATCTGCCAGCCCTCGGTCATCGGCCACTCGTGCCCGGGCATCAGGAGGGTCGACGAGAGCAGCGGCTCGCCGAGCTCGCGCAGCAGCGCCACCACCACGGGATGCGCGGGGATGCGCACCCCGACCGAGCGCTTGTTGGGATGCGCCAACCGGCGGGGGACCTCGGGGGTCGCGGGCAGGATGAACGTGTAAGGCCCGGGCGTCGCGGCCTTGATCGCGCGGAACGGCGCGTTGTCCAGGTGCACCAAGTGCCCCAGCTGCGCGAACGACGAGCACACGAGCGTGAAGTGGTGCTTGTCCGACAACTGCCGCAGCGCGCGGATCCGCTCGGCGCCGTCGTGGTTGCCGACGCGGCAGCCGAGCGCGTAGCACGAGTCGGTGGGGTAGGCGATCACGCCGTCGCCGCGCAGCACGTCCACGACCTGCGCGATCGCGCGCGGCTGCGGGTTCGTGGGGTGCACGTCGAAGTACTTGGCCACGGGGGCACGGTACGACGCCCGGCGGGGGAAGTCAGCGCAAACCGCCCACCGGGGGTCACCCAAACCTGGCGGCGCGCGTACTCAGGATCGGCCGATGCGCGGCTGTGGAGCCCGGTGCTCCCACCAGGTGGGCGGATCGGCGCCCGAGCGTGGAGCTGTCAGCACGTGCTTCAGCGAGCCCGAAATCCGTGGGCTCGAGATCCGAGGGGACTGATGTCACCTATCCATCGTCCGCGGCGCGCCCGGTGGGGCGCCGCCGTCTGCGCGCCGC
>JAEWOA010000083.1 GCA_023461115.1 Actinomycetes bacterium | reverse complement strand
GTGCGTCCTGGACGCGGGCGCGCTCACGGGCCTGCGGGTCGCGGTGGTCGACGCGGTGCGCGGCTCCGTCGAGTCGGCGTTCGCGCTGGCGCCGGGCGCGCTGCCCGCCGCGGTCGGCGGGCTGCTGGTCACGGCGACTCCCGAGCGCGCGGACCAGCGGGTGACGTGGACGGTGGCCGCGAGCGACCCGGTCACTCGTCGGGACGCGTGGCTCGCCCGCCTGCCCACGGTCGCGTCGCGTCACCATGTCGCGCCCGGCACCGGCCGAGTCATCGCCCGGCCCCAGCTGCTCACGCGCGACCGCCGGATCGCGTTGGTGGACAGCGGTCACCTGTGGGAGCTCGACGCGCGCGGCACCGTCGTCGGCGACACGCTCGTCGGGGTCGCAGGGCAGGTCGCGCTCGGCCCCTCCGGCACATGGCTCTGGTCCCCCGACGACGGTGGCCGGGAGGTTCCGGCGCTGCTCACCCTCGGCGACGGCGCCGGGGTGCCGGTGCGCGAGCGGCTCGTGGAGCCCGCGGTCGACGACCGGTCCGCGAGTGACGTGCTCTTGCTGCGCGACGAGCGCGCGTTGCTCGTCGTGCGCGACGCACGCACCGGTGGCGAGCTGTGGCGGGCCGGCCGCGTCACCACCGCGCCGCTCGTCGTCGACGGCATGGTGGTGGCCGGGACGCTGGGCGCCGTGACCGCGTGGGACGCCCGGACCGGCCGGCAGGTGTGGCGCGCGGACGTCGGCAGCGGGCCGATGTTCGTCGGGACCGACGGACCGGACGTCGTCGCGCTGACGTTCGCGCGGCGGCTGATCGGAGTCGGGCTCGCGGACGGCCTCCCCGCCTGGTCGCTGGACGCGTCCGGGCTCGTGGACTGGGGGATCGACGGCGTGCAGTCCGTGGCCGTGTGGGGTGGGCACCTGCTGCTGTGGCACCACGACGGATCGGCGACGTTGTTGGCCGCACGCTGAGCGCGGGTGGCACACTCCCGCGCATGAGTCGCATGGCGCCGGTCGAGCTCGTCGAAGGCGACGAGCCCCACGACGACGCGCCCACCACCCGCGGAGCCCTGACCAACACCGATGCCCCGACGAGCCACGACCACTCCGCCGGCGACCACTCCGCCGGCAAGCGCTCCGCGCCGCGACGGCAGCGTCGCGCCCGGGTGCTCGTCGCGGCCGCCGCCGCGCTGGTTGTCGCGGGCGTCGCGGTCACCCAGGCGGTGCTCGACGCCCGGCAGCGCGCGCACGAGTCGCGCTTCGACCATGTCGCGGGCGTGCTCGCGGCGCTCGGCGGGCCGCCCGAGGCCTCGGGGCTCGTGCTCGCTCGGCCCGGCGGGCTCACGGCGGCGGGTGGCGTGCTCGTCGAGCCCCGGGCGGACCGGGACGCCTCGGGCCTCACCGCGACCCTGACGCTCACGGGGTACGACCGCGGCACACTCGAGCACGAGTGGTCCCGCACGCTTCCGGTGCCCCCGGCGGTGCTGGCGCACGACGACGCCGTCTCGGACGCCTCGCCGTCGGTGCGGTGCGCGACGCTCGGCGCTCAGGCGGAACGGCTCGCGTGCGTCGTCGAAGGCGGTGTCCGGTCGGTCCGGGAGAACAGCCAGCTCCTCGTCGTGGTCGACGGCGCCTCCGGGGCCGTCCTCGACCAGCGCGCGATCACGGTCGAGGCCTGGGGCGTGGTCGACGACCTCGTCGTGACCGCCACCGTGGAACGCAGCCGCGGGGACCTGCACGAGGTGTGGACGGTCTCGGCCTGGGGCGCGGACGGGTCCCTGGCCTGGCGGGTGCAGCCCCGCCGTGCCGCGATCGACCGCGACGAGCCGGCCGGCGGCGCCTGGACCCAGGCGAGCCCGGGCCGCGTGATGCTGAACGTCGTCGGGCGGTGGTGGCTGCTCGACGGCCAGGGCCGCACGCTCGCCGACGGGGACCGGCCGCGCGGGGACAGCGAGGGCGACCTCTTGGTGCGCGGGTCCGTCGTCGGGATCTCCCAGTCGGACGCCGGCACGCGGCTCACGTTCGCGGGCGCGCGCCGCGCGCTGCCCGAGGACCCGCTGTGGCTCACGGTCGACGACGGCTCGGCCGCGGGCGTCGTGTTCTCCCGGGCGACCACCTCAGCCGACGGCATGGGCGAGCTCACGGCCCGCCGCGGCGACACCGGGTCGCTGCTGTGGCGTGTGGAGAGCTCGGCCTACCAGGGCGTGCTGCTCGACGACACGCTGTACCTGTGCGACTCCAGGCTCGAGGCGCTCGACGCGCGCACCGGGGTCCTGAAGTGGCGCGCGCCGCAAGGGGCGCTGTCCTGCAGCGTCGCGACCGACGGCCGCGTGGTGATCTCGATCGACGACTCGGGCCACCTGCGGGCCTTCGGGATCGACGACGGCGCGCCCGTGTGGGAGTCGACGCCTCCGGCGCCGCAGGGCGCGGCCTTCCTGAGCGCGGACTGGGGCGTGCTGCACTGGACGATCACCGACGAGGGCCGGATGGACCAGGGCGACCGCGCGCTCCTGCTCCGCTCCGCCAGCGGGAACACGGCAACCGAGCGATCGGCCGGACCGGGGTGAGGGAGGCCACACCGGCTGTGGCATGATGAGGGCGGACCGAGGACGGCCAACCGCCGCCCTCGGCTCTGTGTCAGTGAAGACACTGAACACCTTTCACGACGGATCGTCCGGCACGTACCTGCCGGTGAAGGGATTGGTAGCTCCTATGGCTACGGTCACGTTCGACCACGCGACCCGGGTGTACCCGGGCACCGAGCGTCCCGCTGTGGACGCGCTCAACCTCCACATCGAGGACGGCGAGTTCCTCGTCCTCGTCGGCCCCTCGGGCTGTGGCAAGTCGACCTCGCTCCGCATGCTCGCGGGCCTCGAGGACGTCAACGCGGGCCGCATCCTCATCGGCGACCGGGACGTCACGGACGTCCAGCCGAAGGACCGCGACATCGCGATGGTGTTCCAGAACTACGCGCTGTACCCGCACATGACGGTCGCCGACAACATGGGCTTCGCGCTCAAGATCGCCGGCACCCCGAAGTCGGAGATCCGCCAGCGCGTCGAGGAGGCCGCCCAGATCCTCGACCTCACCCAGTACCTCGACCGCAAGCCGAAGGCCCTCTCGGGTGGCCAGCGCCAGCGCGTCGCGATGGGCCGCGCCATCGTGCGTCAGCCCCAGGTGTTCCTCATGGACGAGCCGCTGTCGAACCTCGACGCCAAGCTCCGCGTCCAGACGCGCACGCAGATCGCGTCGCTGCAGCGCCGCCTCGGCGTCACCACGGTCTACGTCACGCACGACCAGACCGAGGCCCTCACGATGGGTGACCGCATCGCGGTCCTCAAGGACGGCATCCTGCAGCAGGTCGGCACGCCGCGTGACATGTACGACACGCCCGCCAACGTGTTCGTCGCCGGCTTCATCGGCTCGCCGGCCATGAACATCGGCACGTTCCCGGTGCTCGACGGCTACGCCAACCTGGGCCGTGCGCGCGTCGCTCTGCCGCGTGAGGCCATCCAGGCCCTCAACGAGGACGACAAGAACCACATCACCATCGGCTTCCGCCCCGAGTCGCTCGACGTCCTGCCCGCGGGCTCGACGGACTCGATCCCGGTGATCGTGAACATCGTCGAGGAGCTCGGCTCGGACGCGTTCGTGTACGGCTCGCTCACCAACGAGTTCGGCCACGCGGACGTCGTGCACTCGGGCGCCGGCGACGCGCAGGTCATCGTGCGCGTCGACCCCCGCCAGGTCCCGGCCAAGGGCGAGACCATCAACGTCCGCATCCGTCCCGGCGAGCAGCACCTGTTCCACGCCGGCTCGGGCGAGCGCATCGGCTGACGCACGCACTGAACTGTCGCGAGCGTGCAATCCCGTCATCGGACGGGATTGCACGCTCGCGGTCTTTCCAGAGGGGACACTGAGGGCATGGCTTCCACGAGGCAGCAGCTCCAGATCACCGCGGCCTCACCCGACCCCGCGCTCCTGGACCTGCCTTGGCACATCCCGCTCGAGGAGTGGCCGGCCGAGACCCTCGCCGCGCTCCCCCGCGGCATCTCCCGGCACATCGTGCGGTTCGCGCGCCTCTCGGGCCGCGTGATCGCGGTCAAGGAGATCGGCGAGACCGTCGCGTACCGGGAGTACGAGCTGCTGCGCCAGCTGCGGCGGCTCGCGGTGCCGTCCGTGGAGCCCGTGGGGGTGATCACCGGCCGGCGGTCGCCCGAGGGCGAGCCGCTCGAGGCCGTGCTCATCACGCAGCACCTGCAGTTCTCGCTGCCGTACCGGTCGCTGTTCAGCCAGTCGATTCGCCCCGACACGGCGACGCGCCTGATCGACGCGCTCACCGTCCTGCTGGTGCGCCTGCACCTCGCGGGCTTCTACTGGGGCGACGTCTCGCTGTCCAACACCTTGTTCCGACGAGACGCCGAGACGTTCTCGGCGTACCTGGTCGACGCCGAGACCGGCGACCTGCACGACAAGCTCACCGAGGGCCAGCGGCACTACGACCTGGAGGTCGCGCGGGTCAACATCATCGGCGAGCTCATGGACCTGCAGGCCGGCGAGTTCCTCGACGAGTCGGTGGACTCGGTCGCGATCGGCAACGCGCTCGAGGAGCGGTACCACGAGCTGTGGAGCGCGCTCACCGAGGTCGAGTCCTTCGGGTACGGCGACCGGTGGCGCGTGCAGGCCCGCATCGACCGGCTGAACGACCTGGGCTTCGACGTCGGCGAGCTCGACATCACCACGGACGTCGACGGCACCACGGTGCGCATCCAGCCGAAGGTCGTCGAGTCCGGCCACCACTCGCGCCGCCTCATGCGCCTGACCGGGCTGGACGTGCAGGAGAACCAGGCCCGCCGCCTGCTCAACGACCTCGACGAGTTCCGCGCCGCCACCGACCGGCAGGCCGAGGACGAGTCGTTCGTCGCGCACGACTGGCTGACCGACGTGTTCGAGACCGCGGTCCGCGGCGTGCCGAAGGAGCTGCGCGGCAAGCTCGAGCCCGCGCAGATCTTCCACGAGCTGCTGGACCACCGCTGGTTCCTGTCGCAGCAGCAGAATCGCGACGTCCCCATGCAGGAGGCGGTGCGCAGCTACGTCGAGCACATCCTGCCGAACCGGCCCGACGAGCAGTCCGTGCTCGGCGTGCAGCCCGGCGACCTGAGGGACACCGAGTCCCTGCCGACGGTGGATCACGAGGGCACTGACCAGCGGCTCCGCTAGGTTCGTCGTCATGTCGTTCCAGGCGTACCTCGACGCGATCGAGGACAAGACCGGCAAGACTCCCCGCGCGCTCGTCGACGAGGCGCACGCACGCGGCTACGACGCGCAGACCAAGGCGAGCGAGATCCTCGCGTGGCTGGCGCAGGACTACGGGCTCGGCCGCGGGCACGGCATGGCGCTCGTCCACGTCGTCAAGAACGGGCCCGGCATCGGGACCAAGCACGTGGGCTCCACCGGGCCGCACCGCGACGAGTCGGACACGCTCTGGCTCGACGGCAAGGCGACTCGCCCGCAGGCGTAGGCAGCTGCGCGTCCACGCGGGTGCGAGTGCCTGCTCGCGCCCGCGCGCGTCCGAGCGCGCTCAGCCGCGGGACCCGACCGCCGCGTCCAGCGCCGCGCGTGCCGCGGCGACGATCGTGGGGTCGACCACGGTGTGCGAGTCGTCGCCGCCCGGGCCGCCCGACGACCGCACGGTCTTCGACGCCGACAGGTGCACCGCGGCGACACCGAGCCCGACGAGCGCGGCGACATCCTCGACTCGGACGCCCCCACCCGCCATGACCTGCACCGGGCCCGCGGCGGCGACGCTCGCGGCGAGCCGGTCGAGGCCCTGGTG
>JAEWOA010000082.1 GCA_023461115.1 Actinomycetes bacterium | reverse complement strand
TTGCGGGCCGCGCTCGCGTCGAGGCGCGAGTACCAGACGTCGATCCCGCGTGAGCGCGCGAACCCGCGCATCGCCGTCCGGTACACCTCGCCGACGCCCAGGCACGCGCTCCGGGCCTCGTCGGGGTCCGCCCCGATCCGTCGCGCGGCCAGCTCGACGCTCGCGACGAGCCGCTTCACGTCCCACTCGAACGGCCCGGGCAGCGTCTCGTCGAAGTCGTTGAGGTCGAAGAGCAGCCGGCGCTCGGGCGAGCCGAACAGCCCGAAGTTGCTCAGGTGCGCGTCCCCGCACAACTGCGCGGCGAGCCCGGTGTGCGGGGTCGCGGCCAGGTCCGCGGCCATGACGCCCGCCGTGCCGCGGTAGAACGCGAACGGCGACTCCGCCATCCGCGCGTGCCGCAACGGGACCAGCTCGGGCACGCGTCCGGCGGCTTGCGCGAGGACCAACGCGGTGGCGTCGCCGTCGCGCGGCGCGAGGTCCGCCAGCCGGCCGCGCGGGAGTGCCCTCCGCACGGCCCGGCCGCGCTCGACCCTCGTCGGCACTTGGCCAGCGCTCATGGCCTCAAACTACGCATCCCGGACCGCCGCGTCTCGACGGATCCGCCGCCAGAAACCGGTCGGGGTGGCGGGATTCGAACCCACGACCTTCCGCTCCCAAAGCGGACGCGCTACCAACCTGCGCCACACCCCGCAGCCCGGGGCGACCCGGGCGCACGCACAGCCTAGGCGACCAGGCGCCCGCCCAGGCACGCGCTCACCGTATGCGCGCAGGCGACTGGGCGTGATGCCGCCCGATCGGGACGATCATCGGGGTGCCGCTGCGCGGGTCGGCGAGCACGTCGCAGCGCAGCGCGAACACCTCCTCGACCACCTCGGCCGTGATGACGTCCCGTGGCGCGCCCTCCACGACGATCGCGCCGTCCTTCATCGCGATCACGTGGTCGGCGTACCGGCACGCCAGGTTGAGGTCGTGCAGCACCATCACGATCGTCGTGCCGGACGCCCGGTTGAGGTCTGTGAGCAGGTCCAGCACCTCGACCTGGTAGTTGATGTCGAGGAACGTCGTGGGCTCGTCGAGCAGCAGCACCTGCGCCTGCTGCGCCAGGGCCATCGCGATCCACACCCGCTGGCGCTGCCCGCCGGAGAGCTCGGCGATCGGCCGGTCCACCAACTCCGCCGTGCCGGTGGCCTCGAGCGCCGACGCGACCGCGGCCTCGTCGTCGGGCGTCCAGCGCCTGAACCAGCCCTGGTGCGGGTAGCGGCCGCGGCCGACGAGGTCGGCCACCGTGATGCCGTCGGGCGCGACCGGCTGTTGCGGGAGCAGCCCGAGCACCTTGGCCACCTCGATCGAGCGCATCGCGTGCACCGAGGCGCCGTCGAGCAGCACCGAGCCCGCGCGCGGCTCCAGCAGGCGCGCCATGCCGCGCAGCAGCGTGGACTTGCCGCTCGCGTTGGCGCCCAGGATCGCGGTGATGCGGCCCGGCGGCACGCTCGTGGTGAGGTCGTGGACGATGTCCGGGCCGTCGTAGCCCAGGCGCAGACGCTGGGCCTCGAGGGTGTGGGGTTCGTGGGGCGTCATCCGCCTGCTCCGCTCCGGTTCGCGCTGATCAACAGCCAGACGAGGTACGGCGCGCCGACGAGCCCGGTGACCACGCCTGTGGGCAGGGTCGCGGGCAGCGCATGCTGCCCGACGAGGTCGGCGGCCAGCATGAGGATCGCGCCCACGGCCGCGGCGCCCGCCAGGCCGGTCCCCGCGCCGCGCAGGAGGCGGCGCGCGATCGGACCGGCCATGAGCGCGACGAACGCGATGGGCCCGGCCGCGGCGGTCGCGAGCGCGACCAGCACCACCGCGACCAGCATGAGCGCGCGGCGGTCCCGCTCGACGCCCACGCCCAGCCCGGCCGCGGCGTCGTCGCCGAGCTCGAGCACCACCAACCGCCGCCCGAGCGCGTGCGCGATCGGCAGCGTGACGACGAGCCCCACGCCCAGCGCCCACAGCTGCGCCGGGCCCGCGAGGCCCGACGAGCCGGTGAGCCACAGCATCGCCGCGCGGGCGTCGGTGATCTCGGCCTTGGACACGAGGTACGACGTGACCGACGTGAGGAACGCCGCCACGCCGATGCCGACCAGGATGAAGCGGTACCCGCTCAGCCCGGACCGCCAGGCCAGCGCGTAGATCGCGAGCGCGGTGGCCAGCGCCCCGGCGAGCGCCAGCCCTGCCACGCCCACCCCCGCCAGGTTCCACAGGACAAGGCCGGCGACGGCGGCCGTGCCGGCGCCCGAGGAGACGCCCAGGATGTCCGGCGACGCGAGCGGGTTGCCGAGCAGCCGCTGGAACACCGCGCCGGACACGCCGAGCGCCAGGCCCACGAGCAGGGACGTCGTGGCCCGCGGGAGCCGCAGCTCGCGCACGATGAAGTCGGTCGAGGGGTCGGCGCCCAGGTGGAGCGCGGAGCGGATCGCGTCCAGCGGCGGCACTCCACCGCTGCCGACGCACAGCGTCGTGACGAACAGCGCGAGCGCCACGGCGGCCAGCACGAGCGAGACGAGCACGGCGCGACTGGCCCGCTGGCGCCGGTACGCGGCGAAGGCCGGCGCGCTCGACGACGTGTTCGGTGTGTTCTGCGGCGTGCGCGGTGTGTTCGGCGGCGTGCGGTCGAGGACGCTCACAGCGTCACCATCCGCCGGTACCGGACGAGCGCGACGAACACGGGCGCGCCGAGCAGCCCGATCACGACCCCGACCTGCAGCTCGCCGGGGGCCACGACGAGGCGCCCCACCACGTCGCACGCCAGCAGCAGGATCGGCCCGAGCACCAGGCAGTACGCCAGGATCCAGCGGTAGTCGGGCCCCGTGACGATCCGCGCGACATGCGGCACGACGAGCCCGACGAACACGATGGGCCCGCAGGCGGCTGTCGCCGCGCCCGCGAGCACCGCGACACAGACGAACACCACCACGCGCGTCGCGCCGACCCGCTGGCCGAGCCCGCGCGCGACGTCCTCGCCCAACGCGAGCCCGTTGAGCGCGCGTCCTGTCACAAGGGCGGCCAGCGTCCCGACGACGAAGAACGGCGCGAGCTGCGTGAGCACCGGCGTGTACCGGCCCGCGAGCGCGCCGACCTGCCACACCCGCATCTCCTGCAGCACGTCCGTGTTCAGCAGGAGCACGGCCGACGTGACCGACGACAGCACCGCGGTCACCGCGACGCCCGCGAGCGCGAGCTTCACGGGCGTGGCGCCCTCCCGGCCGAACGACGCGACGCCGTACACGACGACCGTCGCGACCCCGGCGCCCACGAGCGCGAACCACACGTACCCCGCCGGCGACTGCACGCCGACCACCATGATCGCGAGCACGATCGCCACCGCCGCGCCGGCGTTGACGCCCATGACCCCGGGGTCGGCGAGCGGGTTGCGCGCCACGCCCTGCAGCAACGCGCCCGCGAGCGCGAGCGCGGCGCCCGCGGCGAGCCCCAGCAGCGTGCGCGGCACGCGCATCTCGCGGACCACGGTGTGGTCGGTGCTCGTCGGGTCGAACGCGGTGAACGCCTCCAGCACGGTGTGCGGCGCGATCGTGCGCGAGCCGAGCATCACGCTCGCGAGCGCGACGAGCGCGAGGACCACGAGCGCGGCGGCCAAGCCCGCAGTGATGCCCACCCGCCGACGACGCCGCGCGGCGGGCTCGGCCTTGGCGACCGCGCCCGCCCTCGTCGTCGTGGCGGGTGCGCTCACGCGTCGCCGACGTTCTCGTCTGCTTGCTCGACGAACGCCGTGAGCTTGCCGAGCTGCTCGGTGAAGTCAGGGTAGGTGTGCAGCCAGTACGCGGGCCACGTGGTGGTGGCGCCGGCGGCGTACGCCTTGATGCTCTTGGCGATCGGCTGCTCGGCCAGCGTCTCCTCGTTGGCCGGGTGGTTGCGGTCGTCGAACAGCAGCGCGTCGGGCTGGTAGGTGTCCGCGTTCTCGAAGCTCAGCGACTGCCAGTACGGGAAGTCCGGGTCGGGCGTCGTCGGGACGATGACGTCGAGGCCCCACTCGCGCAGGTCGAGCAGCTCGGGCGCGTACTGCGGCACCGCGACCGCGTACGTGTCGTCGTAGGGGCTGATCGCGAGCACGGACAGGCCCGGCTTGGCGGCGGTCGCGGCCTTGAACTTCTCGACCGCGGCCTCGAACTCCTCGCGCTGCTCGGCGACCACGTCGGTGTCGGCGCCGAGCGACTCGGCGAGGGTCGCGTAGCCCTCGACGAGGTCGACGATCGAGTCGCCCTGCGACGGCCCGACGACGGGCGCGAGCTTCGCGAGCTTCTTGCTGTCCTCCTCGACGCCGCCCTCCATGCCGGAGTACGCGTCCTCGGCCGGCCACCAGTCGCCCACGATCAGGTCGGGCTTGAGCGTGGCCGCCTTGGCGGTGTCGATCTTGCCCCACTCCTCGGAAAGGATCTCCACGCCGTCGAAGTCGACGCCCGCGAGGCCGACGTCGTCCTTGATCGGGCCGTCCGCGTAGACCGCGACGGGCTTGATCCCGTAGCTCATCAGCGCCTTCGCCGAGTACGCGTGCGCGATGATCCGCGTCGGCACCTGCTCGGCGGTGTAGGTCTTGCCGTCGCCCGACGTGTAGGACCACCCGTCGCCCCCCGCGGAGTCGTCGCCCGAGGCGCAGCCAGCCAGCAGAAGAGCGGCGGCGACGGTCACGGCGCCCAATCGTCGAAGCATCGAGGCCTCTTTCCGGGCGCTCGCAGGCGGCGCCGCGCGGGTGTGATGGCGGTGGTCCACGAGCGCTCACTGGCCGTGAACTGAGGTGAGGCAAACCTTTGTACCGCACCCGGTCACGCGTCAAGTTCGCGCCGCGCGAGGCGGCTGCCCGCGCTCGGCCGGGGCACGTCGCGCTGGATGTCGGCGGGTTCGTGCAGGCTGGGGCCGTGCTGGTCCTGCTCGCGGAGCCCGACGCACGCGGCCGTGCCGCGGGCGTGCGCGTCGTCGCGCGCTCCGAGCG
>JAEWOA010000081.1 GCA_023461115.1 Actinomycetes bacterium | reverse complement strand
TGAGCCCGTCCGCCCCCCACGACGTCCCCCCCAAGTCCCCGCTCGAGTTCCGCGGCATCGGGGTCAGCCCCGGCCAGGTGGTCGCGCGCGCCGCGCTCATGCCGGCGCCGATCACCGAGCCGCCGTCGGGCCGCCGGCTGCCCCCCAACGCCGACCACGACGCCGCCGCGCGGCGGATCGAGGAGGCGTCGGAGCGCGTGCGCGCCGACCTCGACGCCGCCGCCGACCGCGTGCGGGGCGAGGCAGCCGACGTGCTGCACGCGACCGCCGCGATCGCGGCCGACCCCACCCTCGTCGCGGACGCGATCGCACGCGTCATGGCCGACCACCTGGTGCCCGAGCGCGCGGTGTGGGAGGCCGCGGACAACGTCGCGGGCCAGTTCGAGGCGCTCGGCGGCGTGTTCGCGGAGCGCACACGCGACATCGCGGACGTCCGGGACCGGCTGGTGGCCCAGCTGACCGGCCGCCCGGCGCCCGGCGTGCCCGAGCGCGACGAGCCCTTCGTCCTCGTCGCCACCGACCTCGCGCCCGTGGTCGCCGCGACGCTCGACGCCACCCAGGTGCTCGCGATCGCGACCGCCGAGGGCGGGCCCACCGCGCACACCGCGATCCTCGCGCGGGCTCGCGGCATCCCCGCGGTCGTCGCGGCCCACGGGCTCGACGAGGGCGTCGGCGACGGCGACCTGGTGCTGGTCGACGGCGCCGCGGGCACCGTAATCGTGCGCCCCACCGCCGAGGCCGCCGCCGCCGTGAGCGAGCGCGCCGCCCAGGTCCGCGTGTTCGACGGCAACGGCCACACCGCCGACGACCGCGTGGTCGAGCTGCTCGCCAACGTCGGCGACCCCGCCGACGCGCGCGCCGCGGCCGACGCGAACGCGCAGGGCGTGGGCCTGTTCCGCACCGAGTTCCAGTTCCTGGACCGCGACGAGGCGCCCAGCATCGACGAGCAGACCGAGGCCTACAGCGGGGTGTTCGCGCAGTTCCCGCGCCGCAAGGTGGTCATCCGCACACTCGACGCCGGCGCGGACAAGCCCATGCCGTTCGTGACGGGCGCGCCCGAGGCGAACCCCGCGCTCGGCGTGCGCGGCCTGCGCACCGCGGCCACGCATCCCGAGGTGCTCGACGACCAGTTGGTCGCGATCGCGCGCGCCGCGCAAGCCTCCTCGGCGCACGTGTGGGTCATGGCGCCGATGGTCTCGACCGTCGACGAGGCCGCGGACTTCGTCGAGCGCTGCCACGCGCACGGCCTGACGACCGCCGGCGTCATGGTCGAGGTGCCGAGCGCGGCGCTCCTGGCGGACCGGATCCTGGCGCACGCGGCGTTCGCGAGCATCGGCACCAACGACCTCACGCAGTACACGATGGCCGCGGACCGCCTGCTCGGCTCGGTCGCCGAGCTCTCGGACGCGTGGCATCCCGCGGTGCTGCGGCTGGTCGCCGAGACGTGCCGCGGTGGCGCGGCGCAGGGCCGTCCGGTGGGCGTGTGCGGCGAGGCCGCGGCGTCCCCCGCGCTCGCCGTGGTGCTCGTCGGCCTGGGCGTGACGTCGTTGTCGATGACACCGCGCGCGCTCGCCGACGTCGCGGCCGTGCTCGCGGCCACGACGTACGACGAGTGCCGCCGGGCCGCCGAGCTCGCGCTCGCCTCGTCGTCGGCGGCCGACGCCCGCGCCCAGGTGCGCGCGCAGCTGCCGGTGCTCGCCGACCTGGGGCTGTGACGCCCTCGCGGCGACCTCGTTGCTGTGAGGCACGTCGCGGGCCACGGCTGGGACCGGGCGTTGGCACGCGTGTGAGGATGGGCGCGTGCGAGCGGACTCCTTCTACGACGCCGTCGGCGGGCACGAGACGTTCCGGCGCCTCGTCGACGAGTTCTACCGGGGCGTCGCGGACGACCCCGTGCTGCGGCCCATGTACCCCGAGCAGGACCTGGGCCCGGCCGCGGAGCGGCTGACCAAGTTCCTGGAGCAGTACTGGGGCGGCCCGACGACGTACTCCGACGAGCGGGGCCACCCCCGCCTGCGCATGCGCCATGCGCCGTTCAAGGTGAACCCCGACGCGCGCGACCGCTGGCTCGGGCACATGCGCGCCGCGGTCGAGACGCTGGACCTGGCGCCGCTGCGCAAGGCCGAGCTCTGGGACTACCTGGAGCGCGCGGCGCACTCGCTGCTCAACACGTTCGACGACTGACGCCTCCCCCGTCTCCCCCGACGACCGACCCGGCACTGCCTCCGAGGAGCCCGCATGACCGACGAGTTGACGCCCGCCAGCCCGGTCGAGCTCGTGCTCGACGTGCTGCGACTCGAGCGCGACGAGGTGAACCCCGACCAGTTCCTGGGCCGCAGCATCCCGCAGCCGCACGGCCGGGTGTTCGGCGGCCAGGTGCTCGCGCAGTCGCTGCTCGCTGCTGGCGCGACGGTCGCCGACGGCCGGCTGCCGCACTCCCTGCACGGCTACTTCCTGCGCGCGGGCGACGCCAACGAGCCGATCGAGTTCGCGGTCGAGCGCCTCCGGGACGGCCGCTCGTTCAGCGCGCGCCGCACGCACGCGCTGCAGGGCGGCGTGCCGATCCTCTCGATGATCACGTCGTTCCAGCAGGAGCAGGGCGGCGTCGACTTCGCCGACGAGATGCCCGGCGTTCCCGCGCCCGAGGACGTGCCCTCGGCCATCGACGTGCTCGGCCACCTGGACCACCCCGTCGCGAAGTTCTGGACGCGCGAGGCCGCGTTCGACGTGCGGCACGTCGACGGCACGCTCTACCTCGGCCCGTCGGACACGCCCGCCGGCCGCCAGCGGGTGTGGTTCAAGGCCCGCGCGCCGCTGCCCGACGACCAGCTGCTGCATCGTGCGCTGCTCGCGTACGCGTGCGACCAGGTGATGCTCGAGCCCATCCTGCGCCGCGCGGGCAAGTCGTGGATCTCGCGCGGCATGTCGATCGCGAGCCTGGACCACGCGATGTGGTGGCACCGCGACGTGCGCGTCGACGACTGGCTGCTCTACGACCAGTCCTCCCCGAGCGCGCAGGGCGGCCGTGGCCTGGGCGCCGCTCGCGTGTTCACGCGCGAGGGTGTCCTGGTGGCGTCGATCGCGCAGGAGGGCATGGTCCGGTTCCCGGACTAGTGGCCTGACTGCACCGGGGCGGCGGCGCTACGGGGCGGACGCGCGGTGCGCCTCGATCTGGCGCTGCAGTTGCTCGACCGAGTCCCCGGGCAGCACCCCGGCCCAGAGGACGATCCGCCCGCGGGGGCGGAAGCGCACGACGACCGCGTCCCCGCGGCGCGTCGCCGACTTGAGCAGCTCGTACCGCATCTGGCTCGCGCCGTAGGGGACGCGCAGGCTCAGCGCGTCGTCGGTCAGCCTCACCTCGTAGACCGAGCCGGGCGGGCACTTGCGGGCCGCGTCCTTGCGCACCGCTCCCATCTGCCACGCGACCGTGCCGCCGGCCCCGAAGGCCCCCGCCACGACCGCGACGACCGGGACGGCGAGCGGCGCGGGCGCGTCCCCGAAGATCAGGGAGGCGGCCAGCAGGCCTGCGGCGATGCCGACGACGATCCAGATCGTGTACACCGGGGCCGCGGCCCGCAGCCACGACCGCGCCAGGCGCCGCGGATAGTCAGCGCCGAGCGTGGTGGCGTACTGGTAGCCGGGCTCGAGGCCGCGCAGGGCGGTTTCCGGTGCGGTCACGCGCGCAGCGTAGCGGCGCGCGGCGCCCAGCCGTCGTCGATCGGCGACGACATCCCGGCCGGCTGCGACGGCCGGTCGGCAGGTCGGCCGGGCGGGCGGTCGGCCGGGGGGTCAGCGGCGGCGGCGATGCTCGACTGGCTCGCCCACGTACGGCGCCCACGCCTCGCGGGCCTCGGCGTCGAGCCGGACCGGAGTGCCGGCCTTGGCGTCGACCAGCACGATCGTGGTGGTCGCGCGCGCGAAGACCGTGCTGCCCGGGTTGCCCGACGACGTGTCCCGCACCTCGTAGCAGACGTCGATGCTCGCGCCGCCCAGGTGCCCCAGCCACAGTTCGATGAGGATCGGCACGCGGCGGTACCCGATGGGCTGGAGGTACTCGATCTCCTGCCGCGCGATCAGGGTCGCGACCGGCGCCGTCGGGCCGGCGTCGAGCACGGCGGTCGGGAACTGGCTCTCGCCGCGCGTGCCGTCCGCCGCCTCGGGGTGCCGCCAGAACGCGGAGATGCGCGCCTCCTCCAGGAGTCGCAGCATCTCCGCGTTGTTGACGTGCCCGTACGCGTCCAGGTCCGACCAGCGCAGTTGGACGGGGACCTCGAGTCGGGTCATCGGTGGTTCCCTCGCTTCGTCGGAAGGCTCAGTCGCGGCGCAGCTTGCGGTAGGTCACCCGGTGCGGGCGCGCGGCCTCGGCGCCCAGGCGCGCGACCTTGTTCTCCTCGTACGCGGCGAAGTTGCCCTCGAACCAGTACCAGTTCGCGGGGTCCTCCTCGGTGCCCTCGTAGGCCAGGATGTGCGTCGCGACCCGGTCCAGGAACCAGCGGTCGTGGGAGACGACGACGGCGCAGCCCGGGAAGTCGAGCAGCGCGTTCTCCAGCGAGCCGAGCGTCTCGACGTCGAGGTCGTTGGTGGGCTCGTCGAGCAGCAGCAGGTTGCCGCCCTGCTTGAGGGTGAGCGCGAGGTTCAGGCGGTTGCGCTCACCGCCCGAGAGCACGCCCGCGGGCTTCTGCTGGTCCGGCCCCTTGAAGCCGAACGCCGCGACGTAGGCGCGCGACGGCATCTCGACGTTGCCGACCTTGAGGAAGTCGAGGCCGTCCGAGACGACCTCCCACAGCGTCTTCTTGGGGTCGATTCCGCCGCGGCTCTGGTCGACGTACGAGATCGAGACGGTCTCGCCGACCTTGAGCTCGCCTGAGTCCAGCGGCTCGAGCCCGACGATGGTCTTGAAGAGCGTGGTCTTGCCGACGCCGTTGGGGCCGATGACGCCGACGATGCCGTTGCGCGGCAGCGTGAAGCTCAGGCCGTCGATGAGCGTGCGGCCGTCGAAGCCCTTGGCCAGCTCCTTGGCCTCGAGCACGACGCTGCCCAGGCGCGGGCCCGGCGGGATCTGGATCTCCTCGAAGTCCAGCTTCCGCGTGCGGTCCGCCTCCGCCGCCATCTCCTCGTAGCGCGCCAGGCGTGCCTTGCTCTTGGTCTGGCGGCCCTTGGCGTTGGACCGGACCCACTCGAGCTCGTCCTTCAGTCGCTTCGCGAGCTTGGCGTCCTTCTTGCCCTGGACCTGCAGGCGCTCCTGCTTCTTCTCCAGGTAGGTGGAGTAGTTGCCCTCGTACGGGTAGAGCCGGCCGCGGTCGACCTCGCAGATCCACTCCGCGATGTTGTCGAGGAAGTACCGGTCGTGCGTGACCGCCAGGATCGCGCCGGAGTAGTCCTTGAGGTGCTGCTCGAGCCACAGCACCGACTCGGCGTCCAGGTGGTTGGTGGGCTCGTCGAGCAGCAGCAGGTCGGGCTTCTCCAGCAGCAGCTTGCACAGCGCGACGCGGCGGCGCTCACCGCCCGAGAGCACCTTGACGTCGGCGTCGGGCGGCGGGCAGCGCAGCGCGTCCATCGCCTGCTCGAGTTGCGCGTCCAGGTCCCACGCGTCGGCGGCGTCGATGGCCTCCTGCAGGTGGCCCATCTCGGCCAGCAGCGCGTCGAAGTCGGCGTCGGGCTCGGCCATGAGCGCCGAGATCTCGTTGTAGCGGTCGAGCTTGCCCTTGATCTCGGCGACGCCCTCCTCGACGTTGCCGAGCACGGTCTTGTCGTCGTTCAGCGGCGGCTCCTGCATGAGGATGCCGACCGTGTAGCCCGGGCTCAGCCGCGCCTCGCCGTTGGACGGCTGGTCGAGCCCCGCCATGATCTTCAGGATCGTGGACTTGCCCGCGCCGTTGGGCCCGACGACGCCGATCTTGGCCCCGGGCAGGAAGTTCAGCGAGACGTCGTCGAGGATGACCTTGTCGCCGTGCGCCTTGCGCGCCTTGTACATGGTGTAGATGAACTCAGCCACTGGCTGCTGCCGCCTCGGTGCTCGATCGGGTGGAACGGACAGGCCTCGCGGAGAGGCTCACCGACTCCGCCCGGCCTCGCGCACGCGCGTGCGGGCCGGGCAGGTCGGGATTCGGTCCACCAGCCTAGACGGTGATCCGCGTCAGGCGGGAACCGCGGTGAGCCCGGAGGCGTCGTCGGGCACGGCCTGCCCGAGCGGGTCGCCCGCGTCGGCGTCCGGCTCGAACGAGTAGTCCTGCGGGGCCTCCTCGAGCCCGGAGACGTCGGTGGGCTGCGCCGACCGGTCCGGCCGCTGGTCCTCCACCGGGTACCCGCCGGCGCCGTGGACCGTGCGCTCGAAGTTGGGCGCCGAGCCCCACGCGAGGTCGGGCCCGATCGCCGCGGCCTCCAGCACCAGCGAGGTGCGGCTCGCGCCGTTGGCGTCGGTGTACTCGCGCGTCGAGAGCCGGCCCTTGACCACCACCGGCGTGCCCTTGGCCAGCGAGAGGTTCGCGTTGACCGCGAGCATGCGCCATGCCTTGACCTGGAACCACTCGGTCGGGGTGTCCTTCCACGCCTGGTCGGCCGGGCTGCGGTACCGGTGCGTCGAGCCGACGCGGAAGGTCGCGTAGGCCGCGAGGCCGTCCTTGGCGGGCCAGTACTGCACGTCGGAGCCGAGCCAGCCGGTGATCGTGATGTCGAGTGCGGTGCTCATGCGTGGTCCCTTCACGAGTGCCCGCCGGTCGCGGTGCATGTGCGACGAGCCTCACGCGTGACGAGCCCCGAGCGGGCGGGCGCGCGCGGATCTGTGGAAGCCCGGTCCGCCCGTGGGGGCTGTGGTCGGCTCGACGAGGGCGCGGGCCGGCTGCGCTCAGTCCTGCGCGGCCTCCAGGAGCTCACGCACGGAGCGGTGCTCGCGCACCACCCTCGTCGCAGGCTCCGCCAGACCCTTGCGCGCGACCGAGTCGATCGCCGCCCGCCCCTGCTCGCGCACGCGCCGCGCCTGCCCCGCCGCCGCGGACCGGCGCAGCCCGGAGGCCACCAGCCACAGCACGACCGCGGCCCCCACGACCACCAGCCCCTCGACGACCGGCGCCACCCAGGACCGCCCCGGCCCGAGCGCGCGCCCGACGCCGACCGCCGCGAGCGCCACCCCGCCGATCGCGAGCAACCCCGAGAGGACCGTGAGCACGAGCGCGGCCCGCGACCTGCGGACCATCACCGTCACCTCGCCGAGCGCGGCGACGAGCTGGTCGGCCAGGGTCTGCGCGCTGGCCACGGCCTCGTGCATGGACTGCGCCCACGGCGCCGGCAGTCCTTTGGAGGCGCCCGCGAGCCACGACGAGCGCGCGAGCGACACCGAGTCGAGCTGGGCGGACGCCAGTGCCGGCACCGCGGCGCCGCGTCCCCGCACCGCCGCCGACACTGCGTCGGCCACCGCCTCGAGCCCCACCGCGCCCGCCAAGTCGTCCACCCAGGCAGCGGTCGAGAGCGCGGCGGGGGCCGGATCGCGCTCGGCGACGCCCAACGACAGTCGTCGGGCAGCGCCGCCCACCTCCGCCCCGGCGCGCCGCGCTGCCAGCGAGCGCGTCGCCACCGCCGCCGCGAGCGCGTCGCGCAACTCGCCCACACCCTCGCCGGTCCTGGCGGAGATCCCCCGCACCGGCACACCGGGCAGCCCGTCGTCGGCGACGAGCCGCGCGACGTCCGCCAACAGCCCCGCACGCTCGGGCTCGCGCACGGTGTCGAGGTGGTTGAGCAGCACGAGCATCGAGGCGTCGTGCCCGACGAGCGTGCGCAGGTAGCCGGAGTGCAACGCGTCGTCGGCGTACTTCTGCGGGTCGACCACCCACACCAGCAGGTCGGCCTGCGGCAGGATCGCGTCGACCACCTCCCGGTGGCCGGGCTCGATGGAGTCGTGGTCGGGAAGGTCGAGCAGCACGAGCCCGCGCAGCGACGCCTCGGACTCGCCGTCCAGGAGGCTCTCACGCTCGATGCGGCGCTCGCCGTCGACGCCCAGCCAGTCCAGCAGCGCGTACGTGTCCGTCCCCCACACGCATGCCGTGACCGCGGACGTCGTCGGGCGGCGCACGCCCACGTCCGCGAAGTCCAGGCCGCTGATGCGGTTGAACAGGCTGGACTTGCCCGAGCCGGTGCCTCCGACGAGCGCGACGACCGTGTGGTCCACGCCGAGCGCGAGCCGCTGTCGCACCCGATCGAGCACACCGCGCGCCGCCTCCGCCTCGTCCGACGGCAGCCGGTCCCCGCCGAGCGTCACGGCCTCGTCGAGCGCCGCCGCGCGTGCCGCGAGCGACTGCGTCTGCTCGCCGCGCAGATCCGTCCGGAAATCCGTCACGTGAGCCCCTTGATGACCGCGAGTCGTAGCCGGAGCCGGGAGGCCGCATCCGGGGCCAGGTCGGGGTCGGCGAGCGGCGCGGCCGCGGCCTCGCGGACGTGCTCGACGACGAGGCCCGCGCGACGGGCCAGCTCGGCGCGCAACTCGTCGACGACCTCGTCGGCCCCAGCCCCGACGAGCACCCGCAGCAGCCCGCGCGCGTCGGCCACACCCGCGGCGGCGGTCAGCGCGATGGCGACGAGCGTGGGCTCGCCGACCGCAGCGAGCGTCCTGGCGCGCTTGCGGTCACCGCCCCGCGGCTCGTTGTCACCGGTGCCCAGGACCGCGCGCACAGCCCGCAGCCCTTGCCCCACCCAGCCGCGCGCGGCCTGGTCCGCGTACGAGTCGTGGCCGCCGTGCTCGTCCCATGCGCGCAGCAGCGCAGGCGACCCCGCGGGCGCGTCGTCGGCCTCCAGCGCGGACTGGATCGCGGCGTGCGCGTGGCGCGCGGCGACCGCGAGCGTCGTCGCGACACCGCGCGTGAGGTCCCCGACGAGAGGCTCGACCGCCTTCTCCCGCGCCTCCCTGGACCGCCCCGGCGCCCGCACCCGGCCAGAGCGCCGCACGAGCGACCCCAGCGGCGCACGCGATCCGGCCAGGTCCGCCCACCGCACGCTCACCGCCCCGGCGACCGCGTCTCCCCTGGTCACCGCGTCCGCCGCGCGTGCGGCCGGCTCCTGCACGGCACGGTCGAGCGTGGCCGCGAGCACCTCCGCCGCGTCCGCCTGCTCCTGCACGGCCTCGGCGAGCTCGTCGACCCAGATCCGCAGCGCCGCGAGCGAGCCGCGCAGCGTCCGGCCGATCACCGTCCGCGCACGGTCAGGGCCAGCGAGCATCAGCAGCCACCGCAGCACGGGCGCGACGACCTGCGGCGCGAGCGGCCCCTCGTGCGGCCCGACATCCGGCACGACGAACAGCGGCGAGCCCGCCATCCCGTGGTCCCGCAGCCGCCCCAGCAGGTCCCCACGGACCGTCGGGAGCGACGCCGCCGGCACCCGGTTGAGCACCATCGCGATCGACGCCCCGCGTTCGACGGCGCCCTCGAGCACCTTCCACGGCAGCGCGTCGCCGTACCGGGCCGCTGTCGTGACGAACAACCACAGGTCCGCGGCCTCGAGCAGCCGGTGCGCGGCCGCGCGGTTGGACTCCAGCACCGAGTCCAGGTCAGGCGCGTCCAGCAGCGCGATCCCGCGCGGCACCGCCTCGTCGGGCACCCCGCGCGCCGATCCCAGCAGCGGGTGCGCCGCCAACAGGTCAGCGTCCCCCGGGTGGTGCACCAGCACCGGCTCCTTCGTCGTCGGCCGCAACACCCCCGCCTGCGTGACCTCGGCGCCGACGAGCGAGTTCACGAGCGTCGACTTTCCCGCGCCCGTGGACCCAGCGACGACGACGACCGCCGGCGCCGACAACTCCGTCAGACGAGGCAGCAGGTGCTCGGTGAGCTGGTCCACCAGCCGGTCCCGCGAGCGCCGCGCCTTGTCCGCGCCGGCGAGCTCCAGCGGGAACTCCGTCCCCGCGACATCACGCCGCAGGTCACGCACCGCGTCCAGTAGCGACGTCGCCGCCAGGGGACGCGCGAGCATCTGGCGCGGGTCGTCCGCGCTGTGCTTGCCGAGCGGATCGGACGCGGTGTGCCGCCCCCGCGCGCCCATAGGCTCACGCGGCGCCGTCTCGGTGCCGGACTGGGCGCTCACCTGGCCATTCTCACGGTGCGGCGCCACCCCGCAAAACGCGCCACGCGGGAAACCGTGCCGAATCGGGCGCGGGCGCGCCGCCAGGGCCTCGGCGGCGCGCGGCCAGCCCGCCACCAGGCCGGACACGTGCGGGGCCGCGGCTAGTCTTGAGCCGGCGCTCCGGCGCCCCGCCCTCGTAGCTCAATGGATAGAGCAACGGCCTTCTAATCCGTAGGTTGCAGGTTCGAGTCCTGCCGGGGGCACCCCTCCAAGGCTCTGACCTGCAGGTACGCTCGTCGCGCGGCGCGGCTTGGACCTTCTATCGGTTCCCCACAAACCCTCATCCCCCGCTAACCCCCCACTTTCACGGTCGGACACGCCCGCGTCAGCTCGTCCATCCCCCACAAACGCGAACACCCGACCCCCATGTCGGGAGCCGGGTGTGGCGCTGGCGGGTGCGCCGATCAGAGGTGCGCGGCCGCGTTCGACGTGTCGTTTGGCTTCCGCCCGAGGTACCGCCGCGCGGTCATGCTGGGGTCCGCATGACCGCGGTAGTCCGCGATCTGCGGGAGCGGCACACCCCGTGCGTCCAGGAGGGTCGCGACGGTGCGGCGAAACGTGTGCGGCACCGCCCACGTGTAGCCCGCGTCGTCGAACACTCGACGTAGCGCCTTGCCAACGCCGCTGAGGTCCCGCTTCGACTCGAGGCTGCTGTGCGGACCGTGGAACACGCAGCCCGCTGCCGGCTTCCCCTCGAGGAGGTACCACGCGTTGAGTGCGTCCATCGCCCACGACGTGACGGTCAGCGTCCGGTCGGAGGTCTCCGTCTTCGTGCCCTCGACGTGCACAGTGCCGGCCCGAAAGTTCACGCCCTCCCACCGGAGCCGCATGGCTTCGTCGATGCGGGTGCCCACAGCAGCGAGGAACGCGACGAGATCGGCGACGTCGGCCCGGCGGACCATGCCAGACGTCTCCGCGTCTGCTCGGACCTTTGCGACGAGCCGCGCCCGCTCGTCCTCCGTGAACGCGCGGTCGTGGCAGGCTTCTACCTGCCATTCCCGTGGGCCCGTCAGCCTGCGACGGTGATTTGCTCGTCTCCAAAGTCGGCAACGAGCCGAAGCCGCCCGCCGAGTGCCTCGACGTACGACCGCAGCGTCCCAACCTCGGTGGATGACAGCGCGCCTCGCTCGATCGCGGATACGCGCGGTTGCGCAACTCCCATCGCAGCGGCGACGACGCTTTGCGTGACGTGCTGGCTCTTGCGAACCTCCGCGAGCTTGTATGCGCGCACCTGGTCGCGCAGACCCTCGCTGAACGCTGCCACGCGTGCCTCGTCGAGCCGACCCTCGGTGACGGCTTCGGCGCGAACGTCGTTCCAGTTGCGTGCCATCAGTCCTTCTCCTTGTCGTACTCGCCAGCGAGCCACCGCCTGTAGCGGTCCTCGGCGAGCGGGATGTTCTCGGTGTACCAGCGCTTCCACTGCCCAGCCTTGTCGCCGGCCACCAGCAGGACCGCCGATCGGGTCGGGTCGAACACGAACAGGATGCGCGTCGTGTCGATCCGGAGTTCCTTCATGTTGTGGACCCGTGAGCCAGTGAGGCTGTCAACGAGCGGACGTCCGAGCGTCGGGCCGTGCTCGGCGAGCATGTCGATCCCAGCAGTGACCGCGTCAGAGAGTTCCTGGTCAGCGAGACTCAGCGCGACGAACCACTCGTCCACCTCGTCGACGAGGACCACGTTCCACATGCGACAACTATAACGCACATGTTCTAGTACGAAGCCTCTGCGCCTCGCTCGTCGTCGGAGTCTCGCGGTGCTCGCGCGACTGGCGGACGTGTGATCGGCAGATCGGGCGAGGAACGGGTCGACCTGTCGTGCAAGCGAACCCGGTCGTCGACCAGGCCATCGTCGGAGCCGTCGTCATCCGGCCACGCGAGCGGGCGGTCGGCGTAGTCCTCGGGGTCGAGAGGCACCACCGCCAGCGGCCCGCCCGCGTGCTTCGACCATCCCGCGAACGTCTGCTTGATGGACCTGACGGCGTCGGCGATCTCATGTAGGCCGTACACCGTGGCGCTCGAGTAGCCCCAGAACGTTCGGAAGTCCAGCACGAAGCTGTCCTCGTAGTTGCGTCGCTGCGCCCGGGACGGCCAGACCCGTGTGCGCGGTTCACCGTCGTACTGGACGGTCACGTCGTACGCCTGCGGCAGCTCGGTGTTGAACCGGTCCGGGAACGTATCCGCGAACATGGCGATTCGCTGGCCCGGCGCAAGGTTCGGGATGCCTTCGGTCCAGATGCGGCTCTCGCGGATCTTCGTCCGCTTGAGGTCGCTCGACTCCCACTCTGGAGCGAAGACGAAGCGCACGTTGCGCGCCATCGTCGCACCAGTGTTCTCAACGACGATGTTCGCCACGATCCCGTGACTGGGGCTGAGCACCACCGCCACGAACGGCCGACTCCGGTCCTCACGGTCCTGTCGCGCCAGGTAGACCTGCAACGCCGCGTACACGACGGCGATGAGCGCGATCAAGGCCGTTGCGACCGCTGCCCAGGCTTGCACCCAAGCCGCAGTGCTCGAACTGGCGTCAACGACTTGCGCGACAAACGTCATGTTCCGACCGTCCCAGGCACCCGGACGCGGACCGCGCCCGACACGCCACGGCACTCCAGCGTGCTTCCCGTAAACGACGGAAAACGAGCGATGACTGAGCACTTCTCGGCGTCGTCACGGTCCCGTGTGGCGCGGTGTTCAACAACCGGGTGGGAAGCCCGGAGTGTTCAGGAACTTCACCCGACCGTTAGTTGGACAGATCGCGTCGTTGCCGGTTCTCTGTCGACCTCGAATCGAACAGGTGATCGATAGTGGAGGTGGTTGCGGATGGCGCTCCTGGGGTATGCGAGGACGAGCCGGCCGGATCAGGACCCGCAGCGGCAGGTTGACGAGCTCACGGCCGCCGGGTGCGAGCGGGTGTGGGTCGATCGTGGTATCTCGGGCACGAAGGCCAGTAGGCCGCAGTGGGACGCGATGCTGTCCTACGCGCGGAGCGGCGACACGCTCGTCGTCACTGAGCTGTCTCGCGCGGGGCGGTCGGTGCGCAACCTGCTGAACCTCGTCCTCGACGACCTTGCCGTCCGTGGCATCGGACTCCGGAGCCTGACGCAGGGCATCGACACGTCCGAGAGCGCCGGCCCGATGGGGCGGCTCATGCTCACGATCCTGGCGGCGCTGGCAGAGCTCGAGCGGGAGATCCTGGTCGAGCGCACGAAGAGCGGTCTCGCGAGCGCGCGTGCCCGTGGTCGGGTCGGCGGTCGTCCTCCTGTGATGACCCCCGA
>JAEWOA010000080.1 GCA_023461115.1 Actinomycetes bacterium | reverse complement strand
GCCGTCGCCCGGGTCGCCCGCGAGCGCGGCCGCCTGCAGCGCCGCCAGGCGCGACGTCCCGACGAGCGCGAGGTCCAGCAACGAGTCGAGCTCGGCGCGGTTGAACGGCGCGTGCTCGGCCGTGCCCTGCACCTCGACGAAGTCGCCGGAGCCGGTGACCACGACGTTCATGTCCGTCTCGGCGCGCACGTCCTCGACGTACGGGAGGTCGAGCATGGGACGGCCGTCGATGATGCCGACGCTCACGGCGGACACCGAGTCCTTGAGCACCTTGACGCCGGGCTTGACCAGGCGCTTCGTCGTCGCCCACGCGACCGCGTCCGCGAGCGCGACGTACGCGCCGGTGATCGCGGCGGTGCGGGTGCCGCCGTCGGCCTGCAGCACGTCACAGTCCAGCACGATCGTGTTCTCCCCGAGCGCGCCGACGTCGATGATCGCGCGCAGCGAGCGGCCGATCAGCCGCGAGATCTCGTGCGTGCGGCCGCCCACCTTGCCGCGGATCGACTCACGGTCGGAGCGCGAGTCCGTGGCGCGCGGCAGCATCGAGTACTCCGCGGTCACCCACCCCTCGCCCGAGCCCTTGCGCCAGCGCGGCACGCCCTCGGTGAACGAGGCGACGCACAGCACCTTGGTGCCGCCGAACTCGACGAGGACGCTGCCCTCGCCTGCGGTCAGGAATCGCCGGGTGATGGTCACGGGGCGCAGCTCGTCGAGAGCGCGCCCGTCAGCGCGAAGGGAGGAGGTCACAACCCCCAAGGGTAACGACTCGCCTACAGCGCGTAGCTGGCGCCGGGCCGCGCGACGTCGATCGGGCCCGCGTAGTGGCGGCGGGCCTGCGCGACCGTGTCCGCCTCGTCGTTCCACGCGACCAGGTGCGTCAGGACCAGGCGGCCCGACGAGCCCCGCGCCGCCGCGGCGCCCGCCCGCGCGCCCGTGAGGTGCACCCCGCGGATCGCGTCGTCCCGCCCGTCGACGAAGCCCGCCTCCGCGAGCAGCAGGTCGGCGCCCGCGGCGAGCTCGTCGAGGCCGGGGCACTCGTCGGTGTCGCCGGTGTAGGCCACCGCCACCTGCCGCGCCGGATCGGCCTCGGAGGGGCCCGTGACCCGGATGCCGAACGCCGGGATCGGGTGCTCGACGCGCACCGGCTCGAGCGTGAGCGGACCGACCTGCACGGGCGACCCGGGCTCCCAGGCGCGGAAGACGAACTGCTCGTCGACCGCCGTCGCGGGGTCGCCGCCCGCGAGCTGCGCGATGCGCTCACCGGTCCCCTGCGGTCCCCATACGTCCACCGGGGCGCACGGCCCAGTCGGGCGGTAGCGGCGCAGCACGTTGAGCACCACCATGTCGGCGACGTGGTCGGCGTGCAGGTGGGACAGGCCGATCGCGTCGAGCGCGGTGGGGTCGCCCCAGCGCTGCAGCGCGGAGAGCGCGCCGTTGCCGAGGTCCAGCAGCACGGACCAGGTCCGTCCCGCGGCGTCGTCGGCCTGCACCAGGTACGCCGACGCCGCGGACTCCGGCGACGGGAACGAGCCCGCGCACCCCAGGACCACGAGCCTCATCGCAGCGCCCGCGCCGGCTCGACCGCGTCGACCTCCGGCCCCAGGAACCGGCGAGCCCGCGCCCGGAACGCCTCGGGGTCGCCGGTGGCGAGGAAACGGTGCTCGGGGTGCCCGGCCTCCGGGTTGCGCTCCATGCCGTGCGCGACGAGCGTGCGGAACACGTCCTTGGCCGTCTCCTCGGCGCTGGACACGAGCGTGACCTCGTCGCCCATCACATACGAGATCACGCCGGTGAGCAGCGGGTAGTGCGTGCAGCCCAGCACGAGCGTGTCCACGCCCGCGGCCCTCACCGGGTCGAGGTACTCGTGCGCGACCGCGAGCACCTCGGGCCCGGACGTCTGGCCGGCCTCCACGAGCTCGACGAACCGCGGGCACGCCTGCGTCGTGAGGGTCACGCCGGGCGCCACCGCGAACGCGTCGTCGTACGCGAGCGACTCGACCGTCGCGCGCGTCGCGATCACGCCGATCCGGCCCGACTTGGTCGCGGCGACCGCGCGGCGCGCCGCGGGCAGGATCACCTCGACCACCGGGATGCCGCGGCGCAGCGTGTACCGCTCGCGCGCGTCCCGCAGCATCGCCGACGACGCGCTGTTGCACGCGATCACCAACAGCTTGACGCCCGCGTCGACCAGGTCGTCCATGACCTCGAGCGCGTGCGCGCGGATCGCGGCGAGCGGCTTGGGCCCGTACGGGGTGTTGAGGGTGTCCCCGATGTAGAGCGTCGACTCGTGCGGAACCTGGTCCAGGATGGCGCGGGCCACGGTCAGGCCTCCGACACCGGAGTCGAAGATGCCGATGGGGGCGTCGCTCACGCGGCGAGCCTAGCCCGACTCGCCGGACGCACGTGCCGCGCCACCGTGTGACGTCCCTCCCCCACCGCTCGGCGCCGCACCCGCGCGCAGCCGCGTGAGCATGGCCCCGACCAGGGACTCCTGGAGCCAGCCCAGCACCTCGTAGAGCTGCAGCACCCCGACGAGGCCGGGCTCCGCGGTGGCGTCGTCGAGCACGGCGCGCGCGGCCTGTGCGTCCTCCTCGGTCTCGATCCCCACCCGCTGCGCGAGCACGAGCCGGATGTCGGTGAGCGCGGCCGCGACCGCCGCCGCCTCGTCGAACGGCACGACGACCTGCCGCGTGCCGGCGCGGTTCTCGGGCCCGTGGGGCCGCGTCAGCGCCTCCCACCACGCCCGCAGTCCGGCGATCTTGCGCGCCCGCAGGTCGGCGTCCGTGAGGCGGCGGAACTCGGCCGCGAGCTCGTCGTCGGCCGACGCCGCCGGCAGCAGGCGGAGCACGGC
>JAEWOA010000079.1 GCA_023461115.1 Actinomycetes bacterium | reverse complement strand
TTCCGCGACCGGGCGGGTGACGCGGACCACCAGCACGGCGTTGAGGTTCACCGTGGCCTCAAACACCTTAGCACCCGGGCTTTTGCCGACCGGCATCGATTCGCCTGTGATCGTCGCCTCATCGAGCGAGCCTTCCCCTTCCGCCACCTCGCCATCGGCCGGCACCCGCGCGCCGGGCCGCAGCACCACCAGATCGCCGGCCACGAGATCGCCCACCGGAACTTCCGTGACGGCGCCCTCTGGGTCGCGTCTCAGCGCGGTGTCGGGGCGCAGCGCCATCAGCGCCTCGACCGCATGGCGCGCCCGGCCCATCGCCCGCTGCTCCAACGTGGTTGAGAGACTGAACAGCGTCAGCAGCACTGCCCCTTCAAGCGCGGCGCCGACCGCAGCGGCAGCAAGGGCTGCCACGATCATCAAAAGATCGATGTCGAGGATCCGCTCACGCCAGAGCGTGGTCAGGGCCCGAACCGCCGTCGGCACACCACCGGCCAGATAGACCAGCACGAGGCCGACCGGTCCCCATAGACCGGGGCTCAAAAAGGCATCGACAGTTGCAAGCGCCATCCCGGCAAGCGTGATGCCGGTCAATGCTGTCATGAAGCGGTCGGAAGAAAGATCGATTTGCAATTTGTGTTCCTGGCTGTGCCGCGACGGCGGCAGTGGCTGGGGAGACCGGCGATGATGCGCCGGATGGGCTGGCGATCTGTCCGGTCGATCAGGTTCCTGGTCGCTATTCCTTTCCATTATGACATTGAGCTTACCTCCAGAATCGCGCCGCCGGCAGCCGCGATCAGCACCACGAGCCAGGGCGGGAATCTCCAGCTCATCAAGGCCACGAAACAGGTCAGCGCCAGCGCAAAGTCGCGGGGCGAACCGATCGCGCTGATCCAGAGCGGATCGTAGAGCGCAGCGCCCAGAATGCCGACCACCGCAGCGTTCGCGCCTGCCATCGGCGCCCGCACGCCGGAGCGTGCGCGCAGTGTGTTCCAGAACGGCAGCGCGCCGACAAGCAGCAGGAAGCCCGGCAGGAAGATCGCAAGAAGGGCGAGCGTCGCGCCGGCGATCCCGTTCGGGCCGGGTTCGAGCAGCATGCCGAGATAGGCGGCGAAGGTGAATAGCGGCCCCGGCACCGCCTGGGCCGCGCCATAGCCGGCCAGGAACGCATCGGGCGTGACCCAGCCCGGGCGAACCACTTCGGCTTCCAGCAAAGGCAGGACCACATGGCCGCCACCGAATACCAGAGCACCGGCGCGATAGAACGCGTCGATCACCGCCAACCCCTGCGCGGGAAACAGCGCCGCCGCCAGCGGTAGGCCGAAGATCAGGATGAAGAACAGGGCCAGCGCGACTATCCCCGCCTGTCGCGAGACCGGGAAGGGCAGCGCTTCACCCGTCTCTCCCGCCGTGTCCCGGCAAAGCCAGAGCCCGGCGAACCCACCGAGCAGAATTGCACCCACCTGGCCCGTCGCGCCCCCGATCAGCACCACCATCAGGACGGCGGCGAGCGCGATCGTCTGGCGTGAGCGGTCGGGGCAGAGCGTGCGCGCCATCCCCCAGACCGCCTGCGCCACGATGGCCACCGCCACCAGTTTCAACCCGTGGAGCACCCCGATGCCGAGCGGGCCTGAAAACGCCCCCGCTCCGAGCGCAAACACCATCAACAGCAGGGCGGAAGGTAAGGTAAAACCGAGCCAGGCGGCCAGCGCACCTGCCGGTCCGGCACGCTGCAAGCCCAATGCGAAGCCGACCTGGCTTGATGCTGGGCCGGGAAGAAATTGGCACAGCGCGACCAGATCGGCATAGCCACGATCGTCGATCCAGCCGCGCCGGGCGACGAATTCCTCGCGGAAATAGCCCAGATGCGCGATCGGTCCACCGAAGGAGGTGAGGCCCAGTTTCAGGAAGGCGGCTAGAACCTCGCCGGGTGTTCCTTGTCGTTGGCGCTGAGTCAAAACATCCAGCGTGTCATTGGCGGGCATGATCTCTCCGTGATGCTCGCGATTTCCAGGACTCGCCAGACGCCCTGAGAGGCCGCATGCGATCATTGTCCCTGTAGTGGGGCAATGGAACAGACAGGTGACCGCCAAAGCACGCCCCTCGTCGTTGCCTCAGCATCGCAAGTAGTGTCCACAGGACCGCACCCCGCAAGAGAGATAACGGATGAATCATGGCGTGGTTGTCCGGGGAGGACCAGCCTGCGGACGACGGCCCTCCAGCACGTCGGCGTCGGTGGCGAGCGCGTTGGCCATGAAATCCATGAAGGCACGGATACGGGCGGTATTGCGCAAATCCTCATGGGTCAGCAGCCACAGATCGAGCCGAAAATCTTCCGGAAACATGGCGATCCGGACAAGGTCGGGGGTGCGGTCGGCCACGGCGCAGGGCAGCGGCGCAAGGCCGATTCCGGCCCTTGCCGCGGCAATCGCGGCCGAGATCGAGTTGGTGCGATAGATCGGCCGCATTTTCGGCAGCCAATCCGCCAACTGATTGCCAATCGCTCCGTGCGACCGACCGAAACCGATCCAGTCGTTGTCGGCAAGATCGTCGTCGATTCCCTGAGCGGCACGGTCTGCCGAGGCATAGGCTCCGAATGCCAGCCGGCCGACGCGCCGGCCGACCAATATTTCCTGCGGCGTGTTGCCGATGCGCAGTGCGACTTCGGCCTCGCGTCGGGTCAGGTCCAGGGGGCTGTCCGAAACGATCACTTCCAATTCGATCCCTGGCTGCGCTGCATGGAAGGCCGCCAGATGCGGCGGCAGTAACCCCATCGCCAGCATATCGATAGCTGTGATGCGGATAAGCCCGCTCAGGCGCTGGTCCTGTCCGGTCACCTGACGCGACAGGGCGATAATTTCCTCGTCGATC
>JAEWOA010000078.1 GCA_023461115.1 Actinomycetes bacterium | reverse complement strand
CGCCTGGCCCGCGCCGTCGGGCAGCGCGTACCACCCGGCGGTCTGGCCGGGCTCGAGCGCGGTGCGCCCACCGGAGAACCCGGGCCCGACGAACGCCCATGCGGTCCCCGCGCTGTCCTGGCCGGCGGCGGTGGCGGGCCCGTCGGGCGTCGCCGCGAGCGGCCCGTCGGTGGCCACGACCAGGTCGCGCTCGGCGGTGAGGGTGACCACCGGCGAGCCTTCCGCGAGCGCGACCTTCCCCAGGACCGCGCCCGAGCCATCCAGGAGGTCGATCGTCACCGCGACGGGGTCGGCCGCGCTGACCCGGTACGACGCGGCGCCGGCCGAGACCGTGAGCGCCGGGACGTGGGGTCCGGCGATCGTCGTGTCGGACGCGTGCGGCCGCGGCAGCCCGATCGTGAACCCGTCCGCGGTGAGGTGGAAGGACAGCGGCTGGGCGAACACGGGCTGGTCGCCGAACACCAGCCCCGAGTACCAGCGGTTGGTCTGCGGGACCACGTCGTCGGCGACGCGCGCGGCGGGGAGCTTGGCGAGCGCCTGGTGCGGCACGCCCGCGACCAGCGCGGAGGTGTCCATCGTGGGCCACGGGTCCGCGTCTGCCGTGGGGGCGGCCGTCGTCGGGCTGCCTCCCGCGCCGTCGTCGGCGCCGAGCATGGTGGCGGCGGCGACGCCCCCGCCGGCGAGGGCGAGGACGACGACGGCCGCTGCGGCCCAGCGCGCGCGGGTCACCCGAAGATCCCCCGCACATAGGCCTCGACGGCGTCGGAGACCGTCGTGACCACACCGTCGTTGCGCAGCGTGAGGCTCGCGGCGACGGGGGTGCCGGCGCCCATCAGGCCGTGGTGGCCGCCGTCCTCGAGCGCGTCGGACGTCACGGTGACCAGCGCGAGCGCGGCGCCGCCGACGGTCGTCACCTGCACGCGCTCGACGCGCCCGGCGACGCTCGTCTGGTCGGGCAGCAGGATCGTGACGTCCGCGCCGTCGTCGACGCGCGCGTACTCCTTGGGCGAGAGCGTGTACTCGGCCTGGACGTACAGGGATCCCGCGCGCTGCACGGTCGCGAGCGGGCTGGCGGCGTCGACGAACGTGCCTTCCTGCGCGTCGAGCGCCGTGACGACGCCGTCGCCGGAGGCGAGCACGACCAGGCGCCCGTCGTCGTCGATCCGCGTGGACTCGCCGGCGGCGCGCACGGTGCCGAGCGCGAGGTCACGCGTGAGGGCGGCGGAGTCGACGACGAACAGCGACTGGCCCTCGCGGACCGCGTCGCCGATCTCCACGCGCTGCGCGACGACGAGCCCGGCGTACGGCGTGCCCACGCGGTACTCGTGCGCGAGGATCTGCGCGGAGTCGCTGGTGGCGCGCCCACGGGTCTGGTTGAGGTGGTAGGTCAGCACCGCGGCCAGCACGAGCACCAGCAGCACGCCTGCGGCCAGCTTGAGTCGGATCGCCCAGGTCATGCGACTGCCTCCTTCGCTGCGGTGAGCTGCTGCGCGCGCTGGCGCGCGCGGCTGGCCGCGCGGCCCACGCGGGCCTCGCGCCACGCGGTCAGGACGAACCCGCCCAGGATCAGGGTGTTCGTGGCGTTCCACGCGAGCGCGAGGCTCGGGTAGCCGTTGGACACGTCCTTCCACAGCCCGACGAGCGTGGTGACGGCGAGGAACTCGAAAAACAGGAGCTGCGGTCCGATGAACGCGAACGGCGAGCGGTACGCGCCCTTGGAGCCCGTGACGTGCCAGGCCTGGTCACGCCGGAGGAGCGCGTTGGCCAGCGCCTTGACGTAGATCGGGAAGCTCACGGACGCGAGCAGCAGCACCTGCCACCGGAACGACCCGAGCGTGTAGAACGCGAGCACGATCTGCAGCACGTAGAACCCCGCGTAGTACAGCGCCCACGTCAACGGCGTGATCGTGAGGTTCATCGGGGTCAGGTCGAAGTAGATCTGCAGCGGCGGGACCAGCAGGAGCAGCAGCGGCGCGATGCCCGTCAGGTAGTGCGTCGCGGTCACCGTGTACTGCAGCCGCTGGTCGAGCGTGAGGCGCCGCCGGGGCGACAGGGGGCTGTGCGTGAGCATGATCTCGAAGCCGCCCGTGGCCCAGCGCAACTGCTGCTTGGAGTACGCCTCGACGGTCTCGGGTGTGTCTCCGACCGCGAGCTCGTCGGGGATGTAGACGGTCCTCCAGCCCTTCTCGTGCAGCATGAGCGAGGTCCACACGTCCTCGGACTTGGAGTCCGAGTAGATGCCGCCCACCGAGTCGATCGCGGCTCGTCGGAACACCACGTTGGTGCCCACGCAGAACGCCGCGTTGAACCGGTTCCGGCCCGGCTGGATGAACCGGTAGAACACGGCCTGCATGTAGCCGGCGCCCTTGCTGATCGTGGTGTGCAGGTTGCCGTACGCCTGGGGCGTCTGGACGAACGCGACGTCGTCGGACGCGAAGAACGGCACGGTCTCGTGCAGGAACGTCGGCAGCGGGACGAAGTCCGCGTCGAGGACCGCGAAGAACTCGCCGTCCGCGAGCGAGAGCGCGTGGTTGAGGTTGCCCGCCTTCGCCCCGTTGCCGGACAGGCGCCGCACGTAGCGGGCGCCGAGCTGGGCGGCGAGCTCGCGGACCTCGTCCGAGCGGCCGTCGTCGAGCACCCACGTGCGGTGCTCGCCCTGCATCGCGAGCGCCGCGGTGACGGTGCGGCGGATCGTGGCCAGGTCCTCGCCGTACGTCGTGACGAACACGTCGAGGGTGACCGCACGGTCGCGCAGGTACATCACCCAGTCCTGCGGCCGGGACTCCGCGCGGGACCGCACGATGTCCGCCATGTCGTACATCCGGTCCTGAGCGTGGTGGAACGCGAACCCGCGCGGGTCGTGCGCCGCCGAGAGCACGGTCCACATGGCCAGCAGCGCGTGCACGACGAGCACGGTCTCGGCGGCGATCACCAGCGCGTACGGCAGCCAGTCCCCGCGGTTGGCCGGGTTCAGCAGGAAGACCGCGTAGACGACGATGCCCGCGGTGGCCAACGCCACGAGCATCACCAGCGACGGGCTCTGCGCGGCGCTGGTCTGCGACGAGCGCCGCGGCCCCGCGTGCGGGTGGTCGGTGCGGCGTGGCTCGAGCAGGAGCCGGTCGAACGTGGTGGTCATCGCGTGCCCTCTCGTCGCCGGTCGATGGCGGCAACGGGGGCTGGTGGCCCACCGGTGCCGTTGCGACGGCGACGGTGGCGCCGGGTGTCCTGGGTCACGTTCGCCCTGGATGCGACGACGCTAGAGCGCTCCCGCGAACGGTGTCCACGAACGGGCGGTGTGTCCCGAGTCACACCGCGGTGAACATCGGGCGGTCACGCCGCGGGCGGCAGCGGGTCCACGAGGTAGTGCTGCACCACCGGCGCGACGGCCGCGACCAGGCGTTGCGCGGGCAGGCTCGCGAGCGGCTCGACGCCGACGACGTGCCGCACCATGAGGATGCCGACCATCTGCGAGGCGATCAGAGTCGCCCGCAGCTCGGGCTCGTCGGACGCCACCGCGCGCGCGACCGGCACCAGCACGCCCTCGACGAGCCTGCGCCGCAAGAGCGGGACCGCCGCGGGCTCGGAGGCCGCGGCGCGCACGAGGGCCACCGCGCGTCCCCGGGAGTCGTCGTGCCCCAGCAGCCCCCCGATGATCGCCGTCGCGAGCCGCTCCCCCGCGTGCGCGAGGTCGCCTTCGGCCAGGCTGCGGACGACGACCTCGGGGTCGATCGGGAGCTCCACCGCGGCGAGGAACAACTCCTCCTTGCCGCCGAAGTAGTGCCCGACGAGCCGCGGGTCGACGCCCGCCTGCGCGGCGATGGAACGCAGGCTCGCACGCTCGTAGCCCACCTCGGCGAACGTGGACCGGGCGGCAGCCAGCAGGTCGTCGCGCGCGGTGCTCGGGCCGGGCGGGCGTCCGCGCGAGCGCTTGACCATGCTCCCTCCCGCTCCTAGATTTCCTCGTACGAGGATTTGTCGCACCAGCCTACTCGGAGGCACCGCATGCGAGCCATGATCGTCAAAGAGTTCCGTGAGCTGGTCCGCGACCGCCGCACGGTCGGCCTGCTGGTCGCGCTACCGCTGCTCCTGCTGGTGGTGTTCGGGTACGCCGCCAACTTCTACGTCGACTCCGTCAGCGCCGCGGTGGTGGGACCGCAGGCCGCCCAGGTCGCGGGCACGCTGCCAGACTTCTTCGAGGTCACGACCACCGACGCGGCCGCGACCGAGGCGGACGCCCGCGACCTGCTCCGCGACAACAAGGCCGACGTCGCGTTCGTCGCCGACGACTCGGGAGTCCAGGCCCTGGTCGACGGCTCGAACCTGTTCGCGGCGCAGTCCATCGTCGGGACCCTCAACGCGCTGGGCGACCAGGTGACCACCGAGGTGCTCTACAACCCCGACCTGACGACCTCGTGGGTGATGATCCCCGCGATCATCGGCCTGATCCTCACGTTCATCGGCACGATCGTCACCAGCATCGGCCTGGTCCGCGAACGCGAGGCCGGCACGCTCGAGCAGCTCGCGGTCATGCCGATCAAGCCCAGCACGGTGATCCTGGGCAAGATCACGCCCTACTTCATCCTCGCGTCGATCGACATGATCATCGTGACGGTGCTCGGGATGCTGCTGTTCGACGTCCCGTTCAACGGCAGCGTGCTGACGTTCGCGCTCGGCGCCGCGATCTTCCTGTTCGTGGTGCTCGGCATCGGGGTGTTCATCTCGACGATCTCCCAGACCGCCGGCCAGGCGATCCAGAGCGCGTTCTTCATCCTGCTGCCGCAGATCCTGCTGTCCGGGATGATCTTCCCGCTCGACGCGATGGCCGCAGGGGTCCGCTGGATCGGCTACCTCCTGCCGCTGACTTATTTCACGATGATCTCCCAGGGCGTGATGCTGCGCGGCGCGCCGCTCGCGTCGCTGTGGTTCGCGTTCGCGGTGCTCCTGGTGATGGCCGTCGCGGTGTTCACCGCCGCGACCCTGCGCTTCCGGCGCGACCTGGCGCCCGAGCGCAAACCCGCCAAGCACCCCGCGAGCGTCGGCGGTGCGGCGTGACGTTCGGTGTGGAGGCCCTCAGCGTGTCGTTCGGGCACACCCGCGCGCTCCAGGACGTCAGCGTCGAGGTTCCGGCGGGGACGGTCGTCGCCGTAGTCGGCGGGGACGGCGCGGGCAAGACGACCCTGCTGCGGGCCCTGGTGCGCGAGGTCACGCCCGACGCCGGGACGGTCCGGGCGCCCGGGAAGGCCGAGCTCGGGTTCCTGCCCGCGTCCGCGGGGAGCTGGGCCGCGCTGACCGTCGCGCAGAACCTCGACTTCGCGGGTGGCGTCTACGGGCTCACCGGAGCACAGCTGCAGGCTCGTCGCGCCGAGCTCCTCGAGGGCGCCGGCCTGGCCGCGGCGTCCGGCCGGCTCGCCTCGCAGCTGTCCGGCGGTATGCGGCGCAAGCTGGGCTTCTGCATGGCGATCGTGCACACCCCGCGCCTCGTGGTGCTCGACGAGCCCAGCACCGGCGTCGATCCCGTGAGCCGGGTGGACCTGTGGCGCCTGATCTCCGAGGCGGCCGCCGCGGGCGCCGCGGTCGTCATGTCGACCACCTATCTGGACGAGGCCGAGCGGGCCGGGCACCTCGTGGTCCTCGACGACGGCCACGTGCTGGTCCAAGGCTCCTACGACCAGGTCCGCGCCAAGTTCACCGGCGTGGTCACACGCGCCGACGCCGCGGCGCGGCCGCAGTGGTCGTGGCGCCGCGGGCGAGCCCGCCACGAGTACTGGCCCGACGGCGACGCGCCCGCGGACCGGGCGGTCGTCGAGCCTGACCTGGAGGACATCGTGATCGCGCTCTCGCTCGTCCGACGCTCGGCCGCGGTGTCCGCATGAACGGCGCCGCGCTCCGCGCGCACGACGTCACGCGCCGGTTCGGCGCCTTCACCGCGGTCGACGCCGTCTCGATGCAGGTCGCGCCAGGCGAGGTCGTCGGGCTCCTCGGCGCCAACGGCGCGGGCAAGACCACCCTGATGCGCATGCTGCTGGGCCTCCTGCCGGCCAGCGAGGGCCGCGTCGAGATGCTCGGCGGCCCGCCGAACCGCGACCGCCGGCGACACGTCGGGTACGTCCCGCAGAACCTCGGCCTCTACCGCGACATGACGCTGGCCGAGAACCTCCAGTTCATCTGCCACACGTACGGCAGCCCGGTCCCGACCGTGCCCGACGCCCTCGCCCCCTACTCCGGCGTGCTGGTCGGGGCGATGCCCTTGGGCGCCCAACGGCAGGCCGCGTTCCTCGCGGCGCTGTCCCACGAGCCGGAGCTCGTCCTGCTCGACGAGCCGACCTCGGGCGTCGACGCGCTGGCCCGCGCCACCCTGTGGGACACCATCCGCGCGCAAGCCGACCACGGCGTCGGCGTCCTGGTCACCACGCACTACATGCAGGAAGCCCAGCAGTGCGACCGGCTGCTGCTCATGTCGCAGGGCCGGCTCGTCGGGCAGGGCAGCGAGGCAGACATCATCGGCGACACCCGCGCGCTCGCGGTCCGGACCGACGACTGGGGGACCGCGTTCGCCGCGCTCAACGACGCCGGCGTGCCCGTCATCCTCGACGGCCGGGCGGTCCGCGTCGCGGACACCGACCCCGGGGACGTCCGGGCCATCCTCGACCGCGCGCGCCTGAGCGCCACGGTCGACGCGGTGCCCGCGACGCTCGAGGAGCGCATGCTCGTCCTGGCCCGCGGCGCCGCGGGCTAGCCGGGCGGACCGTCAGGCGACGACCGCGGGCGGCGGGCCCAACCGCCCGCCGGCCCGCACGTGCACGCGGCCGACGACCAGCAGCGTGATGCCCTCGACCAGCATCTCGACGCCGAGCAGGATGCCCAGGAGTGTGAGCGTCGCGCCCACCGGGTTGAACAGCACCCAGGCGCCGATCAGCAGGCCCGCGAGCCCGGACAGGGCGAACAGCCACCGCTTGCCCTTCGCCGTGAACGCCATGACCACCCGCATGACGCCGCCGGCGAAGAACGTCGCGCCCAGGAAGATCGTCAGCGTGAAGGCGCCGACCTTGGGGTTCGTCAGCAGCAGGACGCCCGCGACCACGAGCACGACGCCGCCCACCAGGAACCACCAGAACCCCGCCTGCCGCACCCGTCCGAACGAGCCGACGGCGAGGAGCACGCCGCCGATCACGGCGGTCCACCCGATGACCAGCAGCGAGACGACGGTCGCGATCACCACGTCGCCGAACACCACCAAGGCGCCGAGCACCAGCAGGACGCCGAACGCGATGTCCCAGCCGCTGCGCCGCACCTCGACAACCTCGGCGTTGTCGCCGAGCAAACCCGGAGTGTCACCCATCCTCGGATAATGGCGCAGGTCGGGGCGTCGCGCGCGGTGGACGGCTCACCCAGGGGCGCCCCCGCCCGACGAGTGCCCGGCAGCGTGGTCCCGACGGCGCCGCCGGCCGCTACCCCAGCAGGCCGGCCAGCGGCGCCTGCGCGTCCGCGAGCGCAGCGGTGTCCACCACCGCGCGGGACCGGATGAGCGCCTTCACGTCGTCGACGACGTCCCAGACGTTGACGTTCATGCCGGCCACGACGCGGCCCGCGCGCAGCCAGAACGCGACGAACTCGCGCGCCTCGAGGTCGCCGCGGACCACGACCTGGTCGTAGCCCGCCGAGCCCACGTGCCCGATGTACTCCATCCCGAGCTCGTACTGGTCGGTGAAGAAGTACGGGAGCTCGTCGTACGGCTCGTCGGCGCCGAGGATCGTGGCGGCCGCGGTGGTCGGCTGGTTCAGTGCGGTGGCCCAGTGCTCGACGCGCACGCGCTCACCGAGGAACGGGTGCTCGGCGGCGGCGATGTCGCCCACCGCGAGCACGCGCGGGTGCGACGTGGCCAGGCGCGCGTCGACGTGCACGCCGTCGCCCACGGCCAGCCCCGCGTCCGCGGCGAGCTCCAGGCGCGGCGCGGCGCCGATCCCGACGACGACGAGGTCGGCGTCCAGCCGACTGCCGTCGTCGAGCACCACCGCGCCCACCCGTGTGCCGGACGCGTCGGCGACGACCTGCGTGACCGACGTGCGCGTGCGCAGCGTGACGCCGTGGTCGGCGTGCAGGCCGGCGA
>JAEWOA010000077.1 GCA_023461115.1 Actinomycetes bacterium | reverse complement strand
CGTCCGCCCGGCGCACGCGCTCGTCGGCCTCCTCGAGCCACCGCGCGATCTGAGCGTCGGCGTCGTCGCCGCCGCCCCGATGGCCCGTCACGGCTGCCTCGCGTCGTTCGCCGCTGTGGCTCCGGCGTCCAGAGCCCCGAGCACGACGGCGGCATTGCCCTGTTTCCTCGCGGCGTCCAGCACCCCGAGCACCCGTGGTTCGACGATCGCGCGACGCTGTGCCGTGACGGACTGCGGGCTCGTCGGGAAGCGCCGCACGGCTCTGCGTGCCCCGGCCAGTGCGTCCGAGAGCACGCGGAGGGTGTCGCACAGCGACGTGATCGCGCGCTTGAGCCTGGTGAGCCACTCGACCGCGCGCACGACGTAGCGCTGCACCGTTCGCGCGATCAGCGGCCCCTTCCGCACCAGGCCCACACCGAGCGTGAGCCCGGCGTCGACGAGCAGCGACGTGATCCAACCCACGAGGTCGGCGATGAGGTCGCGGACCGTCGCGCGCACGAACCCGACCACAGCGCTCGCGCCCACGAGGGCCCCCGCGAGCGTGGCGCTGGCCTCGCCGGCCTTCTCGACCAGAAGCGCGGTGGCCTCGGCCGCGAGCGCGTGAGCCGCCGCGGCGTCACCCTCCCAGTGGCCGGCGAGCGCCGCCGAGCTGTGCCGGTACTGGGCGGCGACGTCCGCCAGGTGGGTGCTGACCCGGCGCCAGGTGCGGGCCGCGGCCGCGACGCTCGCGGGATCTCCTGCGAGCGAGTCCAGCATGCGGGGGAGCGGCTGGACGTGGTCCATGAGCAGGCCGGCGACGCTCGCGCCGGCGGCGTGGACGGGGTCGATCACCCAGTCGGCGGCGTCCACCACTGCGCCGGCGGACGCCGAGAGCCCGGCGAGGGTCGCGAAGTCTCCGTCGCGGATCGACCGTGCGGCCTCGGCGATCGGGCCGAGGCCGACGACGCTGTCGAACCAGGCCTGGTGGCCGTCGATGGGCGGGGCGACGAGGTCCGCGGCCTGCGTGGACGTGGTCATCCCAGGTTCCGCTCGAGCGTCCGCATCAGCAGCGCCGCGAACTCGTCGACCATCTCGTACTCCTCAGCCGTGGTGCGCAGGACCTCGCCCTCGTCGCGCAGCGCGCCGGCCAGATCGGCCGTGAAGTCCGCGACTTCCGCCTGCACGTGGGCCACGCGGGGGACCAAGAACCCGCACAGGCGCCCGAAGCACTCCGAGCCGATCGCGGTGTGCGCCGCGGCGACCCCGGCTCGGACCGCGTCCTCGTCGCGCGCCACGGTCCGCGCGCGTGCGCGGACCAGGTCGGTGTCCACCGTGAGCGGCGTGCGCTCGCTCACGAGGCCGCTCCGAAGCCCTCGAGGAGCGGCGCCGCCGCGCGTCGGACGTCGGCGGCCGCGCGCGAGGACGCCTCGACCACCGCGGAGCCCAGCGCTTGCGCGTCCAGGCGCGCGGCAGCCGGCGTGAGGGTGACGCGCTCGAGCAGGCCACGGTGGTCGACGGTGACCGTCACCCGACCGTCTGCGGCGCTTCCCACGCCGGTGAGCCTCGCGACGCTTTCGGCCAGGTCGGCCCCGATCCGGGCTCTGCGGTCCGCCTCGGCGAGACGGTCCCGGATGCCGTCCTGCCACGGGTGGGTGTGCTCCATGGGCGGGGACGCTAGCCGCATGCGCGCCGGGTCCGTCCCGAGTTATCCACAATCGGTCACCGGATGGGGGTCAAGTGGATTCGTCCGGTTCGCGCGTGTGATCCTGGTCCGCGGCAGGGGGGCTGCACGGGCCCCGGTGGCACGCGCCGCCGGGCCGCCGGAACCGCGAGAGGCAGGCATGGTCGAGCGACTGCTCCGGAAGGGCGCTTCCCCGACGACGATCCGGGCCTGGATCGTGGCCGACGCCGTGCTGGTCGGGGTGCTGCTCGTGCTCCTCGGCATCCAACTCGCAGGCGGGACGGCGCAACCCGAGGCCGCCGGCCCATCGCAGCCGCCGGCCAGCGCCACGGCGAGCGCTCCGACCACCCCGGCGCCCGCGCAGCCGGCGTCGTTCCGGCTGCCGAGCGGCAACATCGCGTGCGACGTCACGGCCGACGGGGCGACGTGCACGATCGCGAGCATCGCGTACCAAGCCCCCGCCGTGGCCGGGTGCGACGGCCGCACGGGGCACGTGCTGGCGCTCACCGCCGGGGGCGTCGCCTTCGCGTGTGAGACGGGGCCGGCGCCCAAGGCCGCGGGCGACGACGTCCCCGTGCTGCAGTACGGCAAGTCGACGACGGTCGGCGACTACACCTGCACGAGCGCGACCGACGGCGTGACCTGCGTCGACGCCACAGGCAAGGGCTTCCAGCTGGCTCGCGCGGCGTGGCGGGAGCTGCCGTAGCACGCCCCGCACACGCCGCGCGGCGGCGTCACCAGATGCGCACGCGGTCCTCGGGCGCGAGGTACAGCGCGTCGCCCGGCCGCACGTCGAACGCCGCGTGGAAGGCGTCGATGTTCGGCACGATGCCGTTGCAGCGGAACTCCTCGGGCGAGTGCGGGTCGGTGGCCAGCCGGCGGATCACCTCGGCGTCGCGGCCCTTGGTGCGCCACGCGAGCGCGAAGCCCAGGAACACGCGCTGCGTCGCGGTGAGGCCGTCGAGCACCGGCGCCTCGTCGAGCGAGTGGCCCAGCGCGATCCGGTACGCCTTGAGCGCGATCGACAGCCCGCCGAGGTCGCCGATGTTCTCGCCGAGCGTGAGCTTGCCGTTGACGTGGTGCGACCCGCCGAGCTGACGGGGGGAGTACGCGTCGAACTGCGCGGCGAGCGCGCCCGTGCGCTTCTCGAACTCGGCGCGGTCCGCGGACGTCCACCAGTCCTCGAGGCGCCCGGCGCCGTCGTACTTGCTGCCCTGGTCGTCGAACCCGTGGCCGATCTCGTGCCCGATCACCGCGCCGATGCCGCCGTAGTTGACGGCGTCGTCGGCCTCCGCGTCGAAGAACGGCGGCTGCAGGATCGCGGCCGGGAAGACGATCTCGTTCATGCCGGGGTTGTAGTAGGCGTTCACGGTCTGCGGCGTCATGAACCACTCGTCGCGGTCGATCGGCTTGCCGATCTTGCCCAGCTCGCGGTCCTGCTCGAACGCCGAGGCCCGCCGGACGTTGCCCAGCAGGTCGGCGGCGTCGACCTCGAGGGCCGAGTAGTCGCGCCACTTCACGGGGTAGCCGATCTTGGGCGTGAACGTCGCGAGCTTCTCCAGCGCCTTGGCCTTGGTGTCCTCGCCCATCCAGTCGAGCTGCTGGATCGACTCGCGGTAGGCGGCGATCAGGTTGGCGACGAGCCGGTCCATGTGCGCCTTGTGCGCCGGCGGGAAGTGGCGGCGCACGTACTCCTCGCCGACGGCCTCGCCGAGCACGCCCTGCACGAACGACACGCCACGCTTCCAGCGATCACGCAGCTGCGGGGCGCCGGTGAGCGTGCGGCCGTAGAAGTCGAAGTTCGCCTCGACGAGCTCCTGCGTCAGGAACGGCGCGCGGGCGGAGATCACGTGGTACGTCAGCCATGCCTTCCAGTCCGCGAGCGGCTCGGAGCGCCAGAGCTCGGCGAAGCCGGCGGCGAAGCCGGGCTCGCGCACGACGAGGTGCTCGAGCGAGCCCTCAGGAGCGCCGAGCGCGAGCGCCCACGACCGCCAGTCGAAGCCCGGCGCCGCCTCGGCCAGCGCGGCGAGCGTCGTCGGGTTGTACGTCAGGTCCGCGTCGCGGTCCTTGACGACGTCCCAGTGGTGCGCCGCGAGCTTGGTCTCGAGCGCGACGACGCGCGACGAGGCGTCGTCGGCATCCGGCCCGGAGTAGGCCCCGCCGAGACGCAGCATGCGCGCGATGTGCGGGCGGTACGCCGCGACGATCTCGGCGTACGTGTCCTCGCGGTAGTACGACTCGTCGGGCAGCCCGAGCCCGCCCTGGAACAGGTAGACGACGTACGTCTCGGGGTCCTTCGCGTCGTTGTCCACCCAGAACCCGACCGCTCCAGCGGCGCCCGTGCGCTGCAGCGCGCCGAGCGCGCCCGTGAGCTCGGCCTGCGTGGTCGCCGCGTCGACGAGCGCAAGGTCGGCGCGCAGCGGCGCGATGCCCGCGGCCTCGACCGCGTCGGTGTCCATGAAGCTCGCGTAGACCGCGCCGACCTTCGCGCCCGACGAGGAGGCGTCGTCGCCCTGCGCCGCAGCGGCGCCCAGGTCGGCGATGATGTCGCGCACCTGCTCCTCGGCACGGTCGTGCAGCGCGCGCGCGACGCTGTCCATCGCCCGGTCGTCGGGGATCTCGTGCGTCGTCAGCCAGCGCCCGTTCATGTGGCGGAAGAGGTCGTCCTGCGGGCGGACGTCGGTGTCCAGGTCAGTGAGGTCGATGCCGCTGTGCGTCATGGCGGACAGCCTAAGCGGGGGCGCCGACATCGCGGTCGGGCACGGTCTGCGGGGGCGCCCGCACGTGGGTCTGCGGCAGGATGGGCGCATGCGCATCCACATCGGGTCTGACCACGCCGGATACGAGCTCAAGGTGGCGCTCGTCGAGCACCTGCGGGCCGCTGGCCACGACGTCGTGGACCACGGCGCCGACGCCTACGACGCGCAGGACGACTACCCGCCGTTCTGCCTCGCCACCGGCCAGGCCGTCGTCGCCGACCCGGGCTCGCTCGGGATCGTGCTCGGCGGCTCGGGCAACGGCGAGCAGATCGCCGCCAACAAGGTGGACGGCGTGCGCGCGGCGCTCGCCTGGAACACCTCCACCGCCGAGCTCGCGCGGCAGCACAACAACGCCAACGTCGTCGCGATCGGCGCCCGCCAGCACTCGGTCGACGACGCGCTCGCGCTCGCCGACACGTTCGTCGCGACCCCCTTCAGCGAGGACCCGCGCCACCAGCGCCGGATCGACCTGCTGACCGCCTACGAGGAGTCGCGCTAACCCCCGAGCACTCGCGCCTCGATGGGGCCTAGAACACCCATGAGCACACCGGCGCGAGCGGCCAGCCGAACGCGACCGCGGCCGACGCGAGCGCGCCGTCGCGGTGCTCGGCCACGAGCCCCGCGGCGGCGTACGACGCGAGGCCTCGGCCGCCCAGGTACGCGGCGCTGAGCTCGCGGACATCGAGCGCGAGGTCCGCGGCATCGTCGGTCGGAGCCACGGTCGCGGCGAACGAGCCACCCTGCGGCGTCGCGGTCGTCGTCAAGCGCCAGCGGCGGGCGTTGGCGGCGACGTGGCGGTCCGACACGTCGAGCACGACATCCACGGGGGCCGCGTACCGGCGGGCGGCGAGCGCCGCCGGGACGTCGAGGATGCGGGTCCACAGGTTATCCGTGACGCGTGGGAGCGCGCTGCGCGGATCGACCAGCAGGTGGGTCAGCGCGTCGTCGACGGGTAGCATCCCCACCTCCACATGCGACGTGAGGTCGAGGTCGAGGAGGAAACCCCACAGCCGGCGTGCCGCGGCGGCGTCGAGCGCGACGGCCTGCCGCACCGACACGGGGTAGCGCGGCCCCTCGTCGGCCCAGGTCTCCTTCCGCGCGAACAGCGCGAACGCGCGCGGCGCCCCGTCGGCGTCCCGCACGACCGCGATCCGCAGCGGCTCCTTGCCCTCGCGCCATGCGGGCGGGTCGACGATGGCCCGCGTGCGCAGCGCGTCGGTGTCCCGCGTGATCCAGCCGGGACGGCCCCGCCCGGCGGCCGTGTGCACGTGGTGCACGAGGTCGGTGTGGACCGCGCGGTCCACGGTGTCGAGCGTCAGCGTGAGCGCGTCGGCGCCCGGGACGTCGCGCAGGCGCGCGCCGCGTGGGATCTTCAGCCGCAGGTCGTCGGCCGCGAGCCCGTAGCCGAACCGGCCGTAGATCGCGGGCTCGGCCGCGAACAGCGCGGAGACCGCCTCGCCGCGGTCCAGCGACCGCTGGAAGTGCGTCTCGATCATGGCGGTGAGCAGACCCTTGCGGCGCTCGTCGGGCCGCACCCCCACCCACGTCAGGCCCGCGCACTCGACCTCGCCACCCGGCACCGGAAGCCGGAAGTCGAACGACGAGTGCACGGCCGCGAGCCGCCCGTCCGGCCGCTCGACCGCCATCGTGCGGTCCCACTCGAGCGTGTCGGGGACGATCGCGGACGTCGCCTCGTCGGGCTCGAACGCGAACGCCAGGTGGTCGACGGCGAGGAACTCGTCCTTGCGGGACTCGGGCACGGCGACGACGCGGTACCCGTCGGGGAGGTAGGCCATGGCCGCCATCGTGCCCCGACTCGGCCGGGTCACGCGACGTGATTGGCGCCGCCGCCCGCTTGGCGACGAGCGCCCGGGCCCCGGCGGTCCTAGGGTGCGGCGCATGGGGGCCGGTGAGAACGCACCCGAGGCCACCGCGCGCGCGTTGGGGCGGCGCACCGCCAGCGGCGTCGTCGCGGCGTGGGCCAGGTCGTTCCCGCCGCTGGCGGTCGACATCGCGATGATGCTCGTCGGCGTCGCGCTGACCGCCGGCGTCCTGCTCTGGCCGAGTGTGGTCCGGCCGAGCACGTTCCTGCTCGTGGAGATCGTCGCGACTGCGGTGCTGCGGCTGCGCGCGCTCGTCGTCCTCGGGGTCTCCCTCATCCTGGGCACCCTCCTGCTCATCGGCACGTCCGGCGAGGACGTGACCACCGGGTCGCTCGTCACCGTCGTCATCGCGACCCTCCTGATGCTGATGTTCTCCGTCGACCGTGACCGTGCCGGGCTCCAGGGCGCCCCGAGCGAGCTGATGCTCGTCGACCTGCGTGACCGGCTCCGGCAGCAGAGCCGGATCCCGGCGCTCCCGCCGGGGTGGCACGTCGACGACGAGGTGCGCCCGGCCCACGGTGACGCGTTCGCCGGGGACTTCGTCGTGGCAGGCCAGGACCATCCGCGCGCGCTCGAGATCGCGGTCGTCGACGTGTCCGGCCACGGGCACGAGGCCGGGGTGCGCTCGCTCCAGCTCTCGAGCGCCTTCGGTGGGCTGATCGTGGGCGTCGAGCCGGGCGCGTTCATGTCCGCCGCAGACGCCTACGTCCGTGCGCAGGGCTGGGAGGAGGGCTACGCGTCGGCCGCGCACCTGGAGCTCGACCTCACGACGGGCGGCTACCGCCTGACGTGCGCCGGGCACCCGCCCGCGCTGCTGCGCGCCGCGGACGGGCACGTCACCGTGCTCGACGACGCGACCGGCCCGTTGCTCGGTATCCCCGGCGCCGCGCGATGGAAGCCGATGATCGGCGTCCTGAGGCCGGGGGAGTCGATCGTCCTGTACACGGACGGGCTCGTCGACTTGCCCGGCGTCTCACTCGACGTCGCGAACGATCGCCTGCGCCGGGCCGTCGAGCGGCTCGGCGGGACGCGGGCCGCCCGGCGGGTGATCCGAGCGGTCGGCGCCGCCCGCGACGACGACCAGGCGGTCGTCGTGGTGACTCGAAGCCACGCGCCGGCTCGGTAGCCCGCCGACGCTATCCCTCGTCGGGGAACCAGATCGCGCGGCGCAGCGCGACCCGTGTGCCGTCGGCGGTGAGCGGCATGCCCTCGTCGAGCCACGCCTCGCGCGCCCGGGCCCGCAGCCGGTCCGGGAAGCCGCCCGACGCGTTGACCACGCGCCACCACGGCACGCCGCCCCCGGCCCGGGCCATCACCTGGCCGACCTGACGAGGGCCGCCGCGCCTGCGCCCGCCGTGGGCCGCGAGCCGGTCGGCCACCTCGTCGGCGACCGTGCCGTACGTCATGGCCCGGCCGGGCGGGATGAGCGCGACGAGGTCGAGGACCGCCTCGGCGTAGTCGTCGTCCATCCAGCCGGCCCGTCAGCCGTTCAGCAGCGCGGCCACCGCGGGGAGCGTGCGCGGATCGGCCTGCACGACCATCGTCGTGATCGCGGTGTCCTGCCACGCCGGGAGCTGCGCGCGGATGTCGTCGGGCGTCCCCACCAGCGCGACGTCGAGGATGAGCTCGAGCGGCACGGCGGCCGCCGCGCGTTCCTTTTCGCCCGCCAGGTAGTGCGCCTGGATCTCGTCGCACACCTGTGAGTAGCCCAGGCGGTCCAGCACGTTGCGGTGGAAGTTGGCGCCCTTGGCGCCCATGCCGCCCGCGTACAGCGCGACGAACGGCCGCACCTGGTCCGCCGCTGCCTCCGGGCTCTCGCCGATGACGATCGGCACGGGGGCGGTGACCTCGAACTCCTCGGACGGGCGGCGCGCGCCGCTGCGGGCCGCGAAGCCCTCCGCCAGCAGCGCGCGGTACTCGTCGTCCATGCGCGGCGAGTAGAACATCGGGAACCAGCCGTCCGCGATCTCCGCGGCGAGCGCGATGTTCTTGGGGCCCTCCGCGGCCAGGTGGATGGGCAGGTCCGGGCGCACCGGGTGGACGGTGGAGCGCAGCGGCTTGCCCAGGCCCGTGCCCTGCTCCGCCGGGAGCGGCAGGCGGTAGAACTCGCCCTGATGAGTCACGGGCGCCTCGCGCGCGACGACCTGCCGAACGATGTCGACGTACTCGCGCGTACGGGCGAGCGGGCGCGCGAACGGTTGGCCGTACCAGCCCTCGACGACCTGCGGGCCCGAGACGCCGAGGCCGAGCGTGAACCGGCCGCCCGTCAGGTGGTCCATGGTGAGCGCGGCCATCGCGGTGGCGGTCGGGGTGCGCGCGGACATCTGGGCGATCGCCGTGCCCAGGCGGATCCGCGACGTGCGCGAGCCCCACCACGCCAGCGGCGTGAACACGTCCGAGCCGTACGCCTCCGCGGTCCACACCGAGTCGAAGCCGAGCGCCTCCGCCGCGAGCATCGTCTCCTGCGCGCCGGGCGTCGGGCCCTTGGACCAGTACCCCAGGAAATAGCCGAGTCGCACGTGACCTCCTCGTCGAGGCGCCCGGGACAGGACGCGCGCGCCAGGCTACCGGGCAGTAGGCCCAGCCATCCCCTCCGCGCCGCCCCGGAGCGGGCGGTGAGTCGGGGGTCTCAGCGGGCGCGGGAGGCGATGGTGGACAGCAGGGCGGCGCCTGTCGCGGCGTCGTCGACCGTGACCACCGAGACCCGCCCGCCGGTGCGCGTCATCTGGATGGCCTCGCCGCGGCGGCTGACGATCGCGACCTGGCCCTGCCGGCCCACGCGGTAGCCCCAGCCGCCGTACTGCGTGATGGGGTCCACGTCGATCACCTCGACGCCCACGATCTCGTCGGCGGGGACCGTCAGGCGCGGCCAGCCGAGCGCGCCGCGCGCGGCCAGGCCACGCGAGTCGACCGTGACCGTGAACGACGACATCGCCACCACCAGCCCACCGACCAGCACGCCCAGCGGGATCAGGCCCAGGGCGGTGCCGGTCAGCACGCCGGTGACCACGAGCGCCACGGCGACGCCGGCCCCGATCCACACCAGCGCGCGCGACGACTGATGCCGCACCCACGCGGCCCGGGCGCCCGCCGGAAGGTCGAGCGCGGCCGCGGGCACAGGGTCGTCGGGGCCCGCGGGCCGTGCGGTGTCCGGGCGCACGACGAGCGCGACTCCCACCCCGAGCACGACGCCCGCGGCGATCGCGACGCCGATGGCGCCGTCGGCGTCGGGCGCCTGCGTCCAGTCGTCGAGTCCGCGCTGGATCCACAGCGCGCCCAGCAGGAGCGCGTCGAGGAAGGCCGTGACACCGACCGCGAGGCCCACCCCGGAGCGCCGCACCATCGCCTGTCGGCCGGCGAAGTACGCGAGCGCCCAGCCGAGGAACGCGCACACGACCGCGCCGAGGGCGACCGCCACCACCAGACCGGTGAGTGAGCCTGAGCCGTCGACGCCTTCGTCGCCACCCCAGTGCGTCGCGACCGGGTCGGGAAGCTCGTCACGCCACGACAGCGCGACGAGCGCCGCGGCGGCCGTCATCACCAGCGGCACGACGAGCCCGAGGACCGTCGTGAGCGTGCGGCCGGGGATGGCCGAGGCGGCGCGGTCGAGTGGGCGCGCGCCTGGCGGCAGGGGGCCTGTCGCGTTCGGCGGAGGCGTGGTCGGGTTGTCTGGCATGGCTCAGGCCTCCGACGAGGTGGGCGACTGGGACACAGTGGCGGGTGCGCTGGCGGGTGCGCTGGCGGGCGCGCTGGCGGGCGCGCTCGTGCCGCGCGTCAGCGCGTCCTTGACGAGCGCGAGGGCGGTGCCGGGGGCGATCCCGAGGCGGCGGGTGGTGGCGACCAGCTCGGAGATCGGCGCGTCGAGCGCCGCGTAGTCGGCTGCCGCGCGGACTTGGGCGCCGCGGCCGCGGCGGAGCTCGATCAAGCCCTCGTCGCGGAGCTCGGCGTACGCGCGCAGCACGGTGTGGAGGTTGATCTCGAGGGCGCCGGCGAGGTCGCGGGCCGCCGGGAGCCGGTCGCCGGCCACGAGGGCGCCGGACGTGATCGCCGCGCGCGCTTGGGCCGCGAGCTGCGCGAACAGCGGCTCGTCGGACGCGGGGTCGATGCTCCACAGCACGCGCCAACCCTACTTGTTATCCAAGAACTAGAACAAGTAGCGGGCGCTAGATGAAGATCGCCGGGTCGTCGACCTCGACGTCGAACGGCGCCGCGGCCGGGCGCAGCCGGATCTTGGCGGGGACGCCGACAGCGACGGCCCCGGCCGGGACGTCGTGGATGACCACCGCGTTGGCGCCCACCTGCACGCCGTCGCCGATCCACACCGGGCCCAGGATCTTGGCGCCGGCGCCGACCACGACGTTGTCTCCGAGGGTCGGGTGCCGCTTGCCGTGGCGCATGGTCTTGCCGCCGAGCGTCGAGCCGTGGAACAGCACGACGTCGTCGCCGACCTCGGCCGTCTCGCCGATGACCACGCCCATGCCGTGATCGATGAACAGGCGTCGGCCCAGCCGCGCGCCCGGGTGGATCTCGATTCCGGTGAGGAACCGCGCGAACTGCGAGAGCAGCCGCGCGGGCAGCCGCAGCGCGGGGTCCCGCCACATCACATGCGCCAGCCGGTAGGTCCACACCGCGTGCACGCCCGGGTAGGCGAGCGCGACCTCGAGCGCCGTACGCGCCGCGGGGTCGCGGCGGCGGGCTGCCTCCAGGTCCTCGCGCAGCGTGGCGGCGAACTGGCGGAATGGCGACATGGGGTTCCTCTGGGGTACGGCTCGGCGTGGAGCGGAGGCCGGGCCCGCGGCAGCCGTGACGGCAGGCGGGCCCGGCCGGTGGGCTCAGTCGAGCAGGTCCGAGTACAGGATCGTCGAGAGGTAGCGCTCACCGAACGACGGGATCACCGCGACGATCAGCTTGCCCGCGTTCTCGGGGCGCTCCGCGAGCTGCTTCGCGGCGGCCAGCGCGGCGCCCGACGAGATGCCGACGAGCAGGCCCTCCTCGGCAGCGGCGCGGCGGGCGAACTTCACGGCCGTCTCGGCGTCGATGTCGATGACCTCGTCGTAGATCGAGGTGTCCAGGATCTCGGGGACGAAGTTGGCGCCAAGGCCCTGGATCTTGTGTGGGCCGGGCGCTCCGCCGTTGAGGATGGGCGACTCGGCGGGCTCGACCGCGACGATCTTGACGTCCGGCTTGCGCTCCTTGAGCACCTGGCCGACGCCCGTGATGGTGCCGCCGGTGCCGATGCCAGCGACCAGGATGTCGATCTGGCCGTCGGTGTCGGCCCAGATCTCCTCGGCCGTCGTCTTGCGGTGGATCGCCGGGTTGGCCTCGTTGGCGAACTGGCGGGCCAGGATCGCGCCCTCGCGCTCGGCGACGATCTCGTCGGCCCGGTTGACGGCGCCCTTCATGCCCTCGGAGCCCGGCGTGAGGATGAGCTCGGCGCCGAACGCGCGCAGCAGCGCCCGCCGCTCCTTCGACATGGTCTCGGGCATGGTCAGCACGACGTTGTAGCCGCGCGCGGCGCCGACGAACGCGAGCGCGATGCCGGTGTTGCCCGACGTCGCCTCGACGATGGTGCCGCCCGGCTTGAGGTCGCCGGACGCCTCCGCGGCGTCGATGATCGCGACGCCGATGCGGTCCTTGACGGAGTTGGCGGGGTTGTAGAACTCGAGCTTGCCGACGACGGTGGCGGGCGCGCCGTCGGTGATCTTGTTGATGCGGACCAGCGGGGTGTTGCCGATGAGCGCGGTCGCGTCGTCGTAGATGCGTGCCATGGTTCCTCTTCGGTCGAGCCGTCGTTGTCGCGACGGCGAAACGGGGGACTGCGGTGCGGAAGCGGTCTTGCTGTGCGGAGCGTGGACTGCGCCGCGGGGCGGGAGCCCTGCGGGAGAACCGGGGCGAGCGCTGGCGCAGCGACGACGGGCCTCAGGGGCAGGGGTCGTCGAGCGCGTGGGGCCAGCGCTCTAGCGACACGGACAACACGGCGCCACGAGGGCGCGCACGAAGGAGGCGGGGGCGGGAATCCGCACGCTCATCGCTCTCCTCCGGCAAGGTCGGGCCACTCGGCCCACTCGCAGCCGACCGTAGCGTCAACCACTCTCACCGCGCAAAGGTTCGGCCGGTTCGTCTCGCCCGTCGAGGCGTGGACGCGCGACGGCCGCCCAGGCTGGGCCCGGGCGGCCGTCGAATGCTGTGGTGGCAGCGTCAGGAGTTGATCTTCTTCACGACGAGGGTGACCTTCTCGCCGGACTTCACCAGACCGGTCTGCGGGTCCTGGCTGACGACGACCCAGGTCGCGGCCTCGTCGCCCGTGGTCTCGACGGCGTTGCCCGCCTCGTCCTTGGCCTCCGACTCGATGTCGCGCAGGCCGAGGGTCTCGGCCGCGGTCGGCAGGAGCAGGTGCGTGACGTCGACGACCTCGGCGTCGGCGCCCGCGGACGCCGCCTCCGTTGTGGTCTGCGCGGTGGGCGTGCTGTCCGCGTCGTCCGAGCTCGAGCAGCCGGCCAGCAGGGCGACGGCCGCGACGGCGACGACGGCGGAACGGATGATGGACGGCTTCATGTGCTGCCCCCTTGGGAGTGCGTGACGTGTGGTCGATGCCCGCGCCGACAGCGCGGGTGTGTTGCCCGGGGCTCGTGCGCCGGATCGCAATATCGACCCTATGCGCAAGTTGTGACCCGCGTCCCACGCAAAAAGGAGATCTCGGACGGTCGAAAGAGCGGCGAATCTCACACTGTGGGCGTTGACCTGCACGAAAGTCCTAGGGACGCGTCACCCGGCCGGGTGATCCCACGGCGCCCGTGACGTCTCCTTCGCGGCCGCGTACGAGTCGCCGACGCCCACCGAGAGGGGGAACTCGACCGGGTAGTCGCCGAACAGCAGCCGCCCCGCCTCCGCCGCGGCCGCGCCCAGCTGGCCGACGACCTCGTCGGCCAGCGCGAGCGGCGTGTGCACGACGACCTCGTCGTGCAGGAAGTAGACCAGGTGCGGTCGGCGGCGGAACGGCTCGGGCGCCAGTCCGGCGGCGTCCGCGACCCCCAGGTCCCACAGCCGACGACGGAGCTCGGCCAGCCAGCACAGCGCCCACTCCGCCGC
>JAEWOA010000076.1 GCA_023461115.1 Actinomycetes bacterium | reverse complement strand
GCGGCGAGCTCGAACTGCAGCTCGCCGGCCGCGGCGTGCATCTGCGCCGTGAGGTCCTGGATGAGGCCCGCGAGCTCGCCCGCCGCAGCGCCGCTGAGGCGCGTCCGCTCGTCGCGCGGGGCAGCCTTCGAGCCGAAGCCAGGCACGGGCGCCTTGCCACGGCTGGACTGCCTCCCTCCGCCGCCGAGCAGCTCCTCGGTGTCCGCGTCCTCGCGCGCCAGGAGGTCGGTGATGTCGCCGATCTTCTTGCGCAGCGGCTGCGGGTCGATGCCGTTGGCCGTGTTGTACGCGATCTGCCGCTCGCGGCGCCGGTCCGTCTCGTCGAGCGCGAGCCGCATCGCGGGCGTGATCTTGTCGGCGTACATGTGGACCTGGCCCGAGACGTTGCGGGCCGCGCGCCCGATCGTCTGGATCAACGACTTGCCCGAGCGCAGGAAGCCCTCCTTGTCGGCGTCGAGGATCGCGACGAGCGAGACCTCCGGCAGGTCGAGACCCTCGCGCAGCAGGTTGATGCCGACCAGCACGTCGTACTCGCCGAGCCGGAGCTCGCGCAGCAGCTCGACGCGCCGCAGCGTGTCGACCTCGGAGTGCAGGTAACGCACCCGCACGCCCTTCTCGAGGAAGTAGTCGGTGAGGTCCTCGGCCATCTTCTTGGTGAGGGTGGTGACCAGGACGCGCTCGTCACGCTCGACGCGCTCGTGGATCTCGCCCAGCAGGTCGTCGATCTGGCCCTTGGTCGGCTTCACGACCACCTGCGGATCCACCAGGCCGGTGGGCCGGATGATCTGCTCGACGACGCCGTCGGACATCGACAGCTCGTAGTCCCCCGGCGTCGCCGACAGGTAGACGGTCTGCCCGATGCGCTCGACGAACTCCTCCCAGCGCAGCGGGCGGTTGTCGACCGCGCTGGGCAGCCGGAACCCGTGGTCGACCAACGAGCGCTTGCGGGACATGTCGCCCTCGAACATCGCGCCGATCTGCGGCACGGTCACGTGGGACTCGTCGATCACCAGCAAGAAGTCCTCGGGGAAGAAGTCCAGCAGGGTGTTCGGCGCCGAGCCCGCGGTGCGGCCGTCGATGTGCCGCGAGTAGTTCTCGATCCCCGAGCACGAGCCGATCTGGCGCATCATCTCGATGTCGTACGACGTGCGCATCTGCAGCCGCTGCGCCTCAAGGAGCTTGCCCTGGCGCTCGAACTCGGCGAGCCGCTGCTCCAGCTCCGCCTCGATGCCGCCGATCGCGCGCTCCATGCGCTCCGGCCCAGCGACGTAGTGCGTCGCCGGGAAGATCATCATCTGCTGCTCGGAGCGCAGCACCTCGCCCGTCAACGGGTGCAGGGTCGCGATCGCCTCGATCTCGTCGCCGAAGAACTCGATGCGGATCGCGAGCTCCTCGTACATCGGGATGATCTCGACCGTGTCCCCCCGCACGCGGAACGTGCCGCGCGTGAACGCGAGGTCGTTGCGCGTGTACTGCATCTGCACGAAGCGCCGCAGCAGCTGGTCGCGGTCCAGCTGGTCGCCGACGTTGAGCACGACCATGCGGTCGACGTACTCCTGCGGCGTGCCCAGCCCGTAGATGCACGACACCGACGCGACGACCACCACATCGCGCCGCGTCAGCAGCGACGAGGTCGCCGAGTGCCGCAAGCGCTCGACCTCGTCGTTGATGGACGAGTCCTTCTCGATGTAGGTGTCCGTCTGGGCGATGTACGCCTCAGGCTGGTAGTAGTCGTAGTACGAGACGAAGTACTCGACCGCGTTGTTCGGCAGCAGCTCACGGAACTCCGTGGCCAACTGGGCCGCGAGCGTCTTGTTCGGCGCCATCACCAGCGTGGGGCGCTGCACCTGCTCGATCAGCCACGCCGTCGTGGCCGACTTGCCGGTGCCCGTCGCGCCCAGCAGCACGATGTCCTTCTCGCCGGCGCGCAACCTGCGCGCGAGATCGTCGATCGCGGTCGGCTGGTCGCCGGACGGGGTGAACTCCGAGATCACCTCGAACGGGTGGACCGTGCGCTGCAGCTCGGTGACGGGACGCATGCGCACACCGTACGACGAGCCACCGACACGGTCCGTCCCGCTCGTGGTGGCGGCCTCGCTACTCCTTGCCGCTGACCAACGTCACGATCGCGTTGGGGTCCTCGGCGACGACGCCCGAGACGAACCAGTCCATGTACGCCTCGTACGCCGAGAAGCCGATCAGCTTGCGCTTGGCCATGGGCACGAGCGCGGCCATACCGCCCTCCTTCACCTTGAACCCGGTGATGGCGGTGCGGGCGGTCGTACGGCCGAGCGCGCGATCGGTCCCGAGATCGAAGCGGAGCACCTCGGTGCCCTCGAAGTGGTCCCGGAGCGAGAACGTCACGCCGTGCGGCGTGCGTCCCTCGAAGCGCAGTCGCCCGGCCTCGTCCTCGACGCTCGACGCCGCCTTCTCGGCGATCTCGAGCAGACGTGCCTCGCCGAGCGACGTGCCGACTGACACGGATGCCCGGGTCATGATGGGCTTGATCACGAGTTCCTCCCTCACATGCGGCGACGACCTCGGCGCCGTGAACTTCCGGGACTGGATCGGCAGTTTCACGCGATCGCGTGAGCCGGCGGACGAATGTTGACCGATTCAGCCCCGTTGGCGCCAGGTCCCGTTGCCAAAACGTGATATCCGGGCGCCACGAACGTGGTAGGGAACGGACACCGCGTGACCAAGCGGGCCGCGCGTCAGGGTTGGTCGGCGGCGTCCTCGTCGTGCCGCTCGACCGCGATCCGGTCCCACAGCTCGTCCACCTGGGCCACCAGGTCGTCGTCGCTGCCGGCGCCGTCGAGCACCACGTCGGCCACCGCGAGCCGGTCGTCGTCGGACGCCTGCGCGGCCACGCGCGCCTCGGCCTCCGCGCGCTCCATCCCGCGCAGCCGCACCAGCCGCTCGACGCGCAGCACCGCCGGAGCATGCACCACGACGACCATGTGGAACGAGTCCGACTGCCCCGTCTCGACGAGCAGCGGGATGTCGTGCACGACGACCGCCCCGTGGTCGACCGCGGCCGCCGCGGCCTCCCGCTCGGCGGCCAGCCGGCGGACGATCGGGTGCACGATCGCGTCGAGACGGGCGCGCGCGCGGTCGTCGTGGAACACGATCGCCGCGAGCGCCGGGCGGTCGAGCGAGCCGTCCACACCGAGCACGCCCGCACCGAACGCCTCGACCACCTCGTCGAGCCCGGCCGAGCCGGGCGCGACCGCGACCCGCGCGAGCTCGTCGGAGTCGACGAGCACCGCGCCCAACGCCGCGAGCCTGCGCGCCGCCACCGACTTGCCCGCGGCGATGCCGCCCGTCAACCCGATCCTCTGCATGCGGACCATCCTGCCCACAACGCCGTGAGGCCGGCCACCAGAGTCGGTGGCCGGCCTCACGGACCGGGCTCGGCGCGGGGTCCCGCGGCCGTTCGGCGGGCTCGCGCCCGCCCGGGCTCAGTTGCCCGTGAGCTTCTCGCGCAGCGCCGCGAGCGCCTCGTCGGACGCGAGCGTCCCCGTGGCGTCCTCCGTCGACGACGAGTACGACGACACCGCGGCGACGTCGGGCTCGCCCGAGGTCGCGGCCTCGGCGTCGGCCTTGGCGGCCTCCGCGACCTGCTTGCGGTGAGCCTCCCAGCGCTCGTGAGCGGCCGCGTACTGGGCCTCCCACGCCTCGCGCTGGGTCTCGAAGCCCTCGAGCCACTCGTTCGTGGTCGGGTCGAAGCCCTCGGGGTACTTGTAGTTGCCCGCCTCGTCGTACTCCGCTGCCATGCCGTACAGCGCGGGGTCGAAGTCCTCAGAAGCCGGGTCGAAGCCCTCGTTGGCCTGCTTGAGCGACAGCGAGATGCGGCGACGCTCCAGGTCGATGTCGATGACCTTGACGAACACGTCGTCGTTGACCTGGACGACCTGCTCCGGGATCTCGACGTGGCGCACGGCCAGCTCCGAGATGTGCACCAGGCCCTCGATGCCGTCCTCGACGCGCACGAACGCGCCGAACGGGACGAGCTTGGTGACCTTGCCGGGGACGACCTGGCCGATCGCGTGCGTCCGGGCGAACGCCTGCCACGGGTCCTCCTGCGTCGCCTTCAGCGACAGCGAGACGCGCT
>JAEWOA010000075.1 GCA_023461115.1 Actinomycetes bacterium | reverse complement strand
ACACGAAGACCTCCAGGTCATGGAACGGAACCTCAGCAGCTCCACTCCACGACCGGAGGTCTTCGCCGTCCACGACCGCTAACGCGTGTCGTCACACTCCCTCAACCAACGTCCCTGGGCAGTACATCTAGGCGCCCCGAGGCCTCCAGACGCCCTACGGCAGGGCCGGCGCGTCGGCGGCCGCGTCCCCCGACGGCGGAGTGGCGCGCAGCGTCACGTGGGCCGCCTGGACGGCCCGCGCCAACGCGAAGCCGTCGGGACCCTGCAGCACCGCGATGCCGTCGCGGGCTGCGCGCTGCTCGGCCCGGAGCACTCCGGCCGCAGGCGCCGGCAGGCCGCGCGCGAGCACGTGCTCGGCGAACGTGAGCTGGCGGATCAGGACCGCGCGCACGCGTTCGGGGCGGGCCTGGGCCGCCGCGGCGTAGATCTCCGGGTCGTGCTGCCCGTCGTCGCCGACGAGCACCCACCGCACCTCCGGGAACTCCGCCATGAGCCGCTTGAGCTGCGCGACCTTGTGCGCGCGGCCGCTGCGGAACCAGCCCGTGTTGGTGGGCCCCCAGTCGGTGAGGAGCATGGGCCCCGCCGGGTACCCGTGGCGGCGCAGGAAGCGTCCGATCGCGGGCGCCGCGTTCCACGCCCCGGTCGAGAGGTAGACCACCGGGATGGTGGCATCGCCCGCGAGGAGCCGCCGGTACAGGCTCGCCATCCCGGGAACGGCCTCGCGCGCGTGCTCGTGGCGCATCAGGACGTTCCAGGCCGCGACGAACACACGGGGGAGCCGGGTGACCACGACGGTGTCGTCGATGTCGCTGATCAGGCCGAGCCGCGCGGACGGGTGGACCACGTGGACAGGCGCCACCGCGCGGGCGCCGTCCTGCGTGCGCAGCTCGATGTTGTGCCAGCCCGGCTCCAGGTCGGAGTCGAGCACGACGTCGAGGTACCCGCCGCGGTCGGTCGTGACGACATGCGCCTTGCCGCCGACGAGGACCTCGATCTCGGCGCCCGCGACCTGGGCGGTCGCGAACGAGCGCCAGCCGCGGACGGCGCGCGCCTGGCCCGAGCCGGCCTGGGCCGCGCCCCCCGCGCCGGGCAGGTCCTTGTCCCGCACCTGGGGCGCCGCGAGCAGTGTGCGCGCGAGGACACGGACCCACCCGGGCCGGCCGTACCCCGCGTAGGGCTCGATGCGCAGCGTCCAGCCCTTGCGCCGCAGCAGCGCGGCGACGCCGCGGTCGAACGCGTCCTCGAGCCGGGCCGCCGGGTGGAGCCGGGCCGTGGGATTCGCGGATCCGGGGCGATCCGCGCCCGGCCGGACGGTCCGGAGCACCGCTTGGCCGCGCGACGGCGCGGCCGGGCGACGCTGGGACTCGGTCACGGCCTCGACTCAGCCTCCCCGGCGGCCTTCGCCGCCTGCTTCTCCGTCACGGCGCCGTCGGTGGACAGCGCGCCGCCGACAGACTCTAGATGCGCCCGGACGAACCAGTGGAACAACTCGAGCTCGTGCAGGTGGCCCACGAGCAGGTCGTTGGTCACTGTGTCGAGCTTCTCCGTGTCATCGGCAGCCTTGCGGTGGGACGTGATCACTCCGACGTACACCTCGTCGAGCGCGCCCAGGTGCTCGATGGTGGACGCCCGGCCGATCGAGTAGTCGTCCCAGGTGCGGTTCCTCACGAGCGCGCCCGGGGTGCCCACCGGCGCGACGCCCAGGGTCGCGATGCGCTCGGCGATCGCGTCGACCATCGCGCGCACCGCGTCGACCTGCGGGTCGAGCATCTCGTGCACCGCGATGAAGTGCGGGCCGACCACGTTCCAGTGGATGTGCTTGAGCGTGAGCGCCAGGTCGTTGAGCGCGTCGAGGCGCTCTTGGAGGATGGCGGCGACCTCGGCCCCTTGCGTGGGCGTCAGGGACGGGACCGTGTACTGGGGCAGGTCTCGGGGAGCCATGCGAGTCTCCTTCGGTGGTCGTCGCGGGCGCGTTCCCGCACACGTCAACGCTGCCCCACGGCGCGCGGGCCCGCCATCGGGCGGGCTCAGCCCGCGCCCGTCTCGAACGGGTCCCCCCGATCGGCGTAGCGCGCGGCGACCTCCGCCGCCGAGAGCTGCCGCAACCCCGGCTCGACTTCGTCCCACCAGCGGGGGGCCGCCACGTTCGGGCGCTCGCGCCCGCGCGGCGAGTAGGGGGTGATGGTGGTCTTGGCGGGGTGGTTCTGCGACCAGTCCAGCAGCACCTTGCCGGTGCGCAGGTCCTTGCGCTGCACGGCGACGACGAGCGACGGGTGCGCCTTGGCCAGCGCGTACGCGACGTCGCGCGCGTACTGGTGGACCTCCTGCACCCGGCGCGCGCCCGGCAGCCGCGCGTAGACCTGCAGGCCCTTGCTGCCCGAGGTCACCGGGACCGTGTCGGTGAGGCCGTCCGCCGCGAGCCGGTCCGCCACGAGCCGCGCGACCCGCGCGCACTCGTCGAGCCCCGCGGGCGCGCCGGGGTCGAGGTCGACGACGAGCCGGTCGGCGTCGCGCACGCCTCCGCGTGGCCCGACCGTCCACTGCGGTGTGTGCAGCTCGAGCGCGGCGGCGTTCGCGGCCCAGATGAGGCCTGCGACGTCGTCGAGGAACGGCAGGTCCAGCTCGGCGCCCTCGTCGTCCGCGCCAGGCGCCGCGCGCAGCACCCGGTGACGGACCCACTCGGGCGTGCCGCGCGGCACGTTCTTCTCGAAGAACTTGGGGCCCTCGACGCCGTCGGGCCAGCGGATCCGGGTCACCGGGCGGTCCCTGAGCTGCGCCAACAGCGCGGGTGAGACCTTCACCAAGTAGTCCATGACGTCGGCCTTCGTGGTCCCGGTGGCCGGGTAGAGGACCTTGTCGAGGCGGCTGACGCGGACTTGCCGCCCGTCGACGTCCAGCAGTTGATGCTCGGGGCTCATGCCTGCTCCCACGGCTCGGGGTCGGCGTCGGTCCGCAACGCGCGGACCACGGGTTGGCGCAGCCGCCCCTGCGGGGTGCGCGCGAGGTAACGCACGTCCGCGACGATCGTCGGGACGCACCAGCGGGCGCCGCGCGCGTCGGCGGTCGGCACGTCGTCGGCGAACGGGCCGCCGGCCACCTCGAGCGGGGCCAGCGCGGCAGCGAACTGCGCCGCCAACGCCGCGCTCAGCCCGCTGCCGGCACGCCCGAGGTAGCGCAGGCGGCCGTCGACATCGCGCGACCCCAGCAGCAGCGCGCCCAGGCGCCCCGAGCCGCTGGTCTCCTCGCGCCAGCCGCCGACGAATGCCGTGCGCGTGGCATGGTGGGCGGCCTTGACCCAGTCCGCGGAGCGGCGGCCCTGGTGGTAGGTGGACGCGCGGCGTTTGGCCACCACGCCCTCGAGGCCGTGCTCGCGCGTCGCGGCCCACAGCGCGGCGCCGTCGTCGAACGTCGTCGACAGCAGCGCATGCTCCCCGAGCTCGACGACGGCCAGGGCCGCGCGCCGCTCGTCGTACGTGCGTCCCGTCAGGTCGACGCCCGACAGCCGCAGCGCGTCGAACACGACGAACGTCGCGGGCACGGCCACGGCCAGCTCACGCGCTCGCCGGGCGTCCCGCACGTGCATGCGCTCGGCGATCCCCGAGAACCGCGGCACGCCGTCGACGAGCACCACGACCTCGCCGTCCAGGACGGCGTCGGGGACAGCGGCGATCCCGCCGAGCTCCGGATACGCCACGGTGACCTCGTTGCCCCGCCTGCTCCAGAGCCGCAGCCGCCCGCCGGTGGTGTCCGCGAGCACCCGCACGCCGTCCCATTTCACCTCGAACGCCCACTCCGGGCCGCGCGGCAGCATCCCGGCAGGGGTGACAGGGGTGGCGAGCATGGGCTCCACGGGTCCATCCTGCCGGGAGAGGGCGCGGCTGGCAGAGGTTTGGCCGCGCCGATGACCAGCACAGACGGGCGGACGGCGCGATGCGGGCGATCTGGAAGGGCGCGGTGGCCTTCGGGCTGGTCAACGTCCCGGTGCGGCTCTTCGCCGCGACCGGCGAGACCGAGGTCACGCTGCACCAGGTGCACGCCGCCGACGGCGGGCGCATCCGGTACAAGAAGGTCTGCAGCCTCGACGGCGAGCCTGTGACCATGGACGAGATCGCCAAGGGCTACGAGACCGCGGGCGGCGAGCTCGTCGTCCTGACCGACGAGGACTTCTCGCGGCTCCCGCTGCCCACCGGCCGCGAGATCGAGGTGCTGGAGTTCGTGCCCGCCGAGCAGGTGGACCCGATCCTGCTCGGCAAGACCTACTACCTGGAGCCCGACAAGGCCGCCGCCAAGCCGTATGCCCTGCTGCGCAGCGCGCTCGAGGAGGCGTCGCGCATGGCGGTGGTGAAAGTCGCGCTCCGGCAGCGCGAGTCCATGGCCGTGCTGCGCGTGCGGGGCAAGGTCATCTGCCTCCAGACGCTGCTGTGGCCCGACGAGGTGCGCGACGCGGACTTCCCGGTCCTCGACGCCGAGATCGACGTCAAGCCCGCCGAACTCGCCATGGCGAACATGCTCGTGGAGTCGTTGGCCTCGGACTTCGACCCATCCGAGTTCTCCGACCGCTACGACGAGGCGCTCACGCAGTTGATCGAGGCCAAGATCAACTCGGGCGACACCCGCTCGCTGCCCGCGCCGCCAGAGTCCGAATCGGGGTCCGGCGGCGAGGTCGTCGATCTGCTCGCCGCGCTCCAGCGCAGCGTCGAGAAGGCCCGCGCGGCCGAGGGCGGACCGTCGAACGACGCCCCGAAGTCGGGCGGCAAGCAGGCGGACGGCGAGCAGGCGGACGGCGAGCAGACGGGCGCTCAGGCACGTAAACCGAAGAAGGCCAAGGCCGCGGCGTCGTGAGCCCCGGCATCGCGAGCCGCGGCGACGAGGCGCGCCTCGAGCAGGCTGTCTCGGCGCTGCGGCGCATCGCGTTCCTGCTCGAGCGCGCGCAGGCCTCCGCGTACCGCAGCGCGGCGTTCCGGGCGGCCGCTCAGGCAGTCGAGCGATTGTCCCCGGCCGAGCTCGCGCGGCGCATCACGGGCGGGTCCCTCACCGAGCTGGCGTCGGTCGGCGCGCGGACTGCGGGTGTCGTCGAGCTCGCGTGGCGCGGCAAGGACGTGCCCTACCTCGTGGAGCTCGAGCGCGGCGCGGCCGACCCGCCGCTCGACCCTGCCGCCGCCGCCCTGCGCACCGCGCTGCGCGGCGACCTGCACGCGCACTCCGAGGCCAGCGACGGCGCCACCTCGATCCAGGAGATGCTCCTCGCGTCGCTCCAGGTGGGGCACGCCTATCAGGCCATCACCGACCACTCGCCCCGCCTCACGGTCGCCAACGGGCTGTCCGCGGCCCGGCTGCGCTCGCAGATCCGGCAGATCGCGGCGCTCAACCGCGCGGTGGCGCCGTTCCGCGTGCTGACCGGCATCGAGGTCGACATCCTCGACGACGGCGCGCTCGACCAGGAGGACCGGCTGCTCGGCGAGCTCGACGTGGTCGTCGCCTCGGTGCACTCCCAACTCCGGATGGACCGCGCCGCCATGACCAGGCGCATGATCGCCGCCGTCCGCAACCCGCGCACCGACGTGCTCGGGCACTGCACCGGGCGGCGGCTGACCGGGCGCGAGCGCCCCCAGAGCGAGTTCGACGCGCGCGCGGTGTTCGCCGCATGCGCCGAGCACGGTGTCGCAGTGGAGATCAACTGCCGCCCCGACCGGCTCGACCCGCCGCACGATCTGCTCGCGCTCGCGGCCGACGCCGGCTGCGACTTCGCGATCGACACCGACGCGCACGCGCCGGGCCAGCTCGAATGGCAGGGCGTCGGGTGCGCGCGGGCCGCGGCACACGGGATCACCGCGGACCGGGTCGTCAACACATGGCCCGTGGACCGGCTGCTGGATCGGACTCACCGCTGAGGCCTGGTGGGCCGCGTCACGTCCGGCTGCGGCGCGGCGCGTGGGGCGCGAGCCCGCGCCGGCGCCATAAGGTCGACCGCGGCCGTGTCGGTCGCGTCGATCGCGCGCCGCGCCGCGCCCCCGGAGACCGGGGGAGTCACCACCCGTTCAGCAAGGAGTGCATTTCTGTGAGCGTGAACCGCACCGAGCTCGTCCAGGCCGTCGCCGCGAAGGCCGGCCTCGCCGCCAACGAGGCCGACAAGGCGCTGCGCGCCTTCCAGGAGGTCCTCGTGGAGCAGCTCGCCGCTGGCGAGAGCGTCACGATCCCCGGCTTCCTCGCGGTCGCGCGCGCCGAGCGCGCTGCCCGCACGGGTATCAACCCGCAGACCGGCGAGAAGATCGAGATCCCCGCGGGCTTCCGCGTGAAGATCACGGCGGGCAGCGCGCTCAAGCGCGCGGCCCAGGGCTGAGCCCGCCCGACGACGGCGCCTGACGGCCTCTCCGTCACGACGGCCCCGGACCCGCGTGGTCCGGGGCCGTCGCCGTCTTCTCGTCGGATCCGCTGGTCCGCGCGTGGCGCACGAGGCCGACCGGCAACAACCACCAGCAACCGCCCAGCACGACGAGCGCCGCGGCGCCGACGATCCGGCCTGCGGCACGCCCTGCCACGACGTCGAACACGAGCATGGCCGATCCCGCCATCGTGAGCGCGAGCGCCACCAGCCCCAGACGCGCCAGCACATCGCCCGCCTCGACGAGCTGCCGCTTGAGCCGCTTGCGGAACATGACGCGATGCAGGCTCGCGGGCGCCACGATCAAGCCCGTCGCGACCACCGCGAGCACCACCAGGATCAGGTACAGGTCGCGCTGGTAGTCGTCCAGGTCCCCGAACCGTTGCTGGAACGGGACGGTCAGCAGGAAGCCGGTCAGGATCTGGGCGCCGGTCTGCGTGACCCGCAGCTCCTGCAGGAGCTCATCCCAGTTGCGGTCCATCCGCTCGGTGAACGTCTCGTGCCGGTCGTCGGCAGGCTCGGCGTGCTCGGCCGGTTGCCCAGACGCGGCGCCGTGCTCCCTCACGCTGGCCTCCTCGTCGTGGCGCGTGCGCGGTGTGTGCGTGGTGCGTGGCGGCCAGGATGACACGACGACGCCCGGCGGCGGGGGAGACTGGGCGCGTGAGCCAACTGCACGATCCCCACCACCGCGACTTCGCCTCGGACAACTACGCGGGCATCCACCCCCAGGTGCTGGCCGCGATCGCCGCCGCGAACGGGGGCCACCAGACCTCGTACGGCGCCGACGTGTACACCGCGCGGCTCCAGGACGTCATGCGCGAGCACTTCGGCCCGGCGGCGGAGGCGTTCCCGGTGTTCAACGGCACCGGCGCCAACGTGCTCTCGCTCCAGGCGGTGCTCCCGCCGTGGGGCGCCGTGATCTGCTCGTCCGACGCGCACATCCACACCGACGAGAACGGCGCCCCCGAGCGCGTCGCGGGCCTCAAGCTCCTCCCGGTCCCGACGCCCGACGGGAAGCTCACGCCCGAGCTCGTGGACCGCGAGGCGTGGGGCTTCGGCGACGAGCACCGCGCGCAGCCCGGGATCGTCTCGCTCACGCAGTCCACCGAGGTCGGCACGCTCTACACGCCCGACGAGGTGCGCGCGATCGCCGACCACGCGCACGGGCTCGGCCTGCGGGTCCACGTCGACGGCGCCCGGATCGCGAATGCCGCGGCCGCGCTCGGCGTCCCGTTGCGGGCCTTCACGACCGACGCGGGCGTCGACGTCGTCTCGCTCGGCGGCACCAAGAACGGCCTCGCGTTCGGCGAGGCGGTCGTGGTGCTCGACGGCGGGCTCGAGCACGGCCTGCCGTACCTGCGCAAGATGGACATGCAGCTCGCGTCGAAGATGCGCTTCGTGTCCGCACAGCTCGTCGCGTTGTTCGAGGGCGACCTGTGGCTGCAGTCGGCCGCGCACGCGAACCGGATGGCGGCGGCTCTCGCGGCCGGGCTGCAGGACGCGGGCGTCGAGCTGCTGCATCCGGTCCAGGCCAACGGGGTGTTCGCGATGCTGCCCGCCGGGGTCGTCGCGACGCTGCGCGAGCGGTGGAAGTTCTACGACTGGAGCCGCGGGACGGTCCGGCTGATGTGCGCGTTCGACACCACCGAGCAGGACGTCGCGGACTTCGTCGCGGCCGCCCGCCGCGCGTTGGAGGTGTCCGCGGGCTGAGCCACGGCCGCCGCCGGGCGCGGCTGAGGGCCGGCGCGATCTTCCGCGCCGACCCTCAGTCGTCGTGCTGAGCCGGCTCGCCCGTGCTCGGGCTGTCAGCCCACCGTGCAGGTGGCCCCGTCGAGCGTGAAGCTCGTCGGGTTGCTGTACGTGCCGTTGTGCGCGCCGTTGAAGCCGATGTCCGCCGAGCCGCCGGCCGCCAGCGAGCCGTTCCAGGCCGCGTTGGTGACGGTCACCACCTGGCCCGACTGCGACCAGTTGCCGCTCCAGCCCTGGCCCACCGACTGCCCCGCGGGCAACGTGAACTTCAACGTCCAGCCGTTGACCGCCTGCGTGCCGGTGTTCGTGATCTTGACGTTCACGGACATCCCGGTGTTCCAGGCGCCGGCCTGGTAGCCGATCGCGCACGACCCGGTCGGGGTGACGGGCTCGGTGCTCGCGGACACCGCCGCCGAGCTGGCCGAGACGTTGCCCGCCACGTCGCGCGCCTTCACGGTGAAGGAGTACGACGTGCCCGCCGCGAGGCCGGTGGCGGTGTACGACGTGCCCGGGACGGTCGCCACGAGCGCGGCTCCGCGGTAGACCTCGTAGCCGGCCACGCCCGAGCCGCCCGCGTTGTCGGTCGAGGCGTTCCAGGACAACGGGATCGAGTCGGTCGTCGTCGCGCCCGCCGCGAGGCCCGTGGGGACCGACGGCGCCACCGTGTCGACCGGCGGCGGGGTGCCCGCCTTGGTGCGCGCGGTCAACACGGCCGAGGCGGCCGAGACGTTGCCCGCGCGGTCCTTTGCCCGCACCGTGAACGAGTACTGCGTGTCCGGCTGGAGGCCGGTGACCTCGAAGCTCGTCGCCGTGGCGGTGCCCACCAGGGTCGTGCCGCGGTACACGTCGTAGCCCGCGACGCCCGAGCCGCCCGCGTTGTCCGAGGAGGCGTTCCACGTCAGGAGGATGGACGTCGTCGTCGTCATGCCGGCCGCGAGGCCGCCGGGGACCGACGGCGCCACGGTGTCGGGCGTGGACGGCGTCAGGTCGCCGAGCGACTTGCCCGTCGTCGAGCCGGCGCCACCGAGCTTGACCTGGTGGTCGAGGCTCACGAACTTGCCGCCGTCCTGCCACAGCGAGGGCTTGAGCATCGCGTACTTCGCCGCGTCCCACGTCTTCCAGTCGTCGAGCAGCAGGCCACCGGTGTCGCCGGAGTTCGGGTTCAGCACCCAGAACGTGTGGTGCAGCTTGTTCTCGATGATGGTGTCGCGCAGCGCCACCATCCACTTGTCCTGGCGGGCGTCCTGGCCCAGGCGGCCACCCCATTCGCCGACGAGCAGCGGCGCGATGTTCTGCTTGTGGATGAACAGCCAGTTCGGGTCCCAGACGTCCCGTGTCAGCGACGCCTTGTCGAACTCCTTCTGGAACCACGGCTGCTCCCACACGAGTGGCCCGTAGTCGTGCGGCGAGTAGACGAGCTGGTCCTGGTTGGCCCCCAGGTCCACCGGGTAGTCCTTCACCCCGCGCAGGTTCCCGCCCCACCAGTTGAAGTGGTAGTCCTTCTCGTTCTGCGACGACCAGTTCCTCCCGTCGGTCGGGTAGATCTCGATGCCCTCGCAGAGGATCAGGACGTTCGGGTTGATCGCGAGGATCCGGCGGCCCGCCACCTGGCACGTGTTCTTGAAGTTGTCCTGGTCGGCCGAGCCGTCCCACTTGGCGCGCGGCGACTCGCTGAACTTGCCGTGGGGCTCGTTCTTGATGTCCATCGCGACGAGCGTGTCGTTGCTCTTGTACCGCGCGGTGACCCACTCCCATGCCTGGTAGAACTGCTCGGACGTGATCGTGCCCTTCCACCACACCGGGTAGATGTGGCCCGAGTTGTCGGCCTCTGCGCTGTGGACGTCCAGCAGCACCTTGAGGCCGTACTTCTCGCAGTACTCGAGGAACGTGTCCCACACCTGCAGGGTCGTCTTGCCCGCGAGCTCGGGGTTCTCCCAGGTGTTGACGCCCGACGAGACCGCCGCCTGGCCGTTCTTCCACTCGAGCAGCAACTGAGTGGAGATCGGCACGCGCACGATGTTGATGCCGTGGTCGGCCATGCTCTTGGTGACGCCCTCCATGTTCACCGACCACAGGCCGTGGAAGACGCGCTCGGACGCGTTGAAGCCGAACCAGTTGGCGCCGGTGAGCCACACCTGGGTGCCGGCCTCGTCGACGATCTTGTTTCCTTGCACGTGGAGCCAGTCGTTGGTCGGCGCCGCCTGCGCGGGCGCCGCGGCCAGGCCGAGCGGGACGCTGAGCGCCACCGCGGTGGCCAGGCCGGTCAGCGTCGTGCGCAGACGACGCTTCAGGGCGTGTGGAGCGGACACATCTCTCCTTCGAGGGTGGCCCGCGCGCGGGTGGGCCGCGCGCAGGCGTGCTGGGTGGATGACGCGCGGCGGCCGCACCGGGATGGAGTGCGGCCGCCGCGTGGGAGGGACTACCCGAGGGCGCAGGTGACGCCGTTGAGCGTGAAGCCCGTCGGGTTGGTGTTGGTGCCGTTGTGGCCGGCGTTGAAGCCGATGTTCGTGCTGCCACCCGGAGCCAGCGAGCCGTTCCACTCCACGTTCGTCGCGGTGACCGCGGCGCCCGACTGCGACCAGTTGGCGCTCCAGCCCTGCTGGATCGTCTGGCCGCTCGGGAAGGTGAACTTCAGCGTCCAGCCGTTGACGGCCTGGGCGCCGGTGTTCGTGATGGTGATGTTGGCGGACACGCCGGTGTTCCAGCCGTTGCCCTGGTACTGCACCTTGCAGCCACCGGTGGGCGGCGGGGTGACCTCGGTCTTGGTCGTCGCCGTGATCGACGCCGACGCTGCCGAGACGTTGCCCGCGACGTCACGCGCCTTGACCGAGAACTGGTACGACGTGTTCGGGGTCAGGCCCGTGGCGGTGTAGGACGTGCCAGGGACGGTGGCCACGAGCGTCGCGCCCCGGTACACCTCGTAGCCCGAGACGCCCGAGCCGCCCGCGTTGTCGGTCGACGCGTTCCACGACAGCGGGATCGATGTCGTCGTCGTGCTGCCCGCGGTCAGGCCGGACGGCGCCGAGGGCGCCGTCGTGTCCACCGGCGGCGGCGTCGTGCCCGTCGTGGTGCGCGCGGTCACGGCGCTGGAGGCGGCCGAGACGTTGCCGGCGTTGTCCTTGGCACGGACCGTGAACGAGTACGACGTGTCGGCCGCCAGCCCCGTGACCGTGAAGCTCGTCGTCGTGGGCGAGCCCACGAGCGTCGTGCCGCGGTACACGTCGTAGCCGGCCAGGCCCGAGCCGCCCGCGTTGTCCGACGAGGCGTTCCACGACAGCGCCACGCTGCTGCTCGTGATCGTGCCGGCTGTCAGGCCGCCGGGCACGGACGGCGCCGTGGTGTCGACGGGCGGCGGGGGCGTGGTGTCGCCGTTGATCACCGGGTAGGCGTTCGTGACGAGCGTCTTGAACTGCGCCTCGAACCACTGGCCCGCGAGCGGGGCGTTCGGGGTGGCGCCCGTGAGCTGGTCCTTCAGCTTGGGCGAGACGAAGGTCGGGTCGCACATGCGGTCGAATCGCTTGCCCTGGTCGTTCTCGATGTCCGACGACGCGCCGTCCGACTCGCCCGGGGGCTTGATCCACACGAACGCGTCGAGGTGCGAGGCCGGGTAGCCCGCGGGCGACGACTTCGGCAGCTCCCCGATGCCCGCGCCGAGCGGGTTGCACCACGCGCCGCGGTGCACGCGGCGGTCCACCCGCGACTGGTCCACGTAGGTGTTGATGTCGGTGCTGGTCGAGACCGCCGTCGGACGGCTCGGACCACCCCAGCCGTTGCGCGACGTGTCGATCAGCATCCCGAGCGTCGTCGGGAAGCCGGCCGCCACCAGGCGCGCGTGCATATCCGCGGTGAAGTCGGTCTCGTCGAAGTCGAGGTTCCACTCGTAGAAGCTCGCCGAGCGGATCGGCATGTTGTTGAGGGTCTTCGACGAGTCCGTCAGGAACGGCTCGACGAGCGGGGTGGTGTTGGCGACGTCGGAGACGAACCCGTCGACCGACGCGAAGCCCGCGACCGTGGTCTTGGCGACGTCGGCGAAGAGCTGGGCCGCCGGGGCGGAGTTCGAGTCCCAGCCGAGCCACCCGGAGTGGCCGATGTCGATGTAGTTGTAGACGTTCGGGATCGCGTGCAGCTTGTCGAGCGCGTACTTCACGCCCTGGCGGTAGTAGGGCCCGGCCTGCTGGCACGCGGGCTCGCTGGTGTTGGTCACGAGGTTGGGCAGCGAGTCCGGCTCGATGGTCGCCGAGATGCGGATGTCCTGGTACTTCGAGTCGGACAGGAGCGCGGCGATCGGGTCGATGTACTCGGTCTTGTACCGCGCCAGGCCGGCGTCGGTCGCCGGGAGCTCGCCGTTCGACGCGAGCGCGTAGCAGTCACGGCCGGGCAGGTCGTAGATGACCAGGTTGAAGACCAGCGGCACGCCCGCCTTCTTCTGCTTGACAGCCTCGTCGAGGTGGAACTTCAGGCCCTTGCCGTCGGCGTTGCCCGTGATCGCGCTGATCCGGTCCATCCAGACGGCGGTCGGCTGCTTGGCGACGGTCCGCATCTTCGCGGCCAACGTCGCGTCGCCGGCGCGTGTGGCAGCGCTCTCAACAGACGCCGCCCACGTGGGGTTCACGTACTGCGTGGCGCCGGCGTAGGGGTTGTCGACGTGGGCCTCGGCAGCTTGCGCGCCGGTGGCGAACGCCAGGGTGAGCGGCGCGACAGCGAGGGCTGCCGTGGTCGCCGCCGCCAGCGCGGCGCGCCGGCGGGTGGATCCGTGGTGGGACACAGGGTCCTCCGGAGTGTCGAGCGGCGCGTCCACGAGAGGGCAGTCCCGTAGGCGCGGGCCGCCCCGGGGAGTCGTCGGCGACCGCCGCCCACAATCCACGCATCTCAGGCGTGGGGGGAGCACGCAAATCGATTAGGAGACGCCGCCCTCGACCCCGCGGGACGCGCTCCCACGCGGGCCCGTGCTCCCACGCACCGCGAGCGACCCGACGCTCAGCGGAACCCGTTCGACCCGGCGTTGCTGCGCGGCCACCACCGCCTGCGCGAGCGCGGCGCCCAGCATCGCCGCGACCGATGGCAACGACGTGAGCGCCGGGGTCGCCAGCCGGCACAGCGTGGAGTCGGAGCCCGCGACGATCGACAGGTCCCACGGGACGGCGATCCCCGTGCGCCGAGCGACGTCGAGCGCCGCGATCGCCATGATGTCGGTCTCGAAGACGATCGCGCTGGGCGGCGCGGGCTGCGTGAGCAGCCGTCGCGCCGCGGCCGCCGCGCCCTCGGGCGAGCCGTCTGTCGCGACGCTGACCACCGCGCCGTCGGTCTGCCCGAGCGCGCCCTCGAGCCCGCGCGCGATCACGCCCGAGCGGATGCGGTCGCCCGCGCCCGTGACCACCGCGACCCGGGCGTGCCCGAGCCCGACGAGGTACCGGCCGACGCGCCCGTATGCGTCGCCGTCGTCCACCTCGACCGCCGAGATGTCCGGCTCGAGGCCCGGCGTCGCCAGCAGCGCCGCCGGGATCCCGAGGCGGCGCACGGTCGCGAGCCGCGGGTCGTCCTCGCGCACGTCGGGGACCACCACGACGTCGCACCGCTTCTCGGCCCACCACTGCGCGTAGGCCTCCGCCGCGGCCGCCTCGTCGTCGACCACACGCAACTCGACCGCCAGTTGATGCGCCGCGAGCGCGCGTTGCAGCGCGCCGACCACCTCGAGCGCGGGCGCACCGTGCACGCCGGCGCCCTCGACGAGCGCGAGACCGGCGGCACGGGCCCCTGCCCGCATCGAGCGCGCCGCGGCGCTCGGGCGCCAGCCGAGCTCGTCGGCGATGCGCATGACGCGCTCGCGGGTCGCCGCCGAGACGCCCGGGCGCCCGTTGAGCGCGTAGGAGACGACCGCTGTGGAGACACCCGCCGCGCGGGCGACATCGGTGATGGTCGGGCGACGGCCCGTTGCTGCCGGATAGGTCACGATCGCCTAGTCTGTCGGCAGATGCGGCGTAAATGCCATCATCTCGACTCCGACGATGCAGGCGAGGTGGCAATGAGCGGTGTGCACCACGGGCCCCTCCCCGGGCGCACTCGGAGGACGATCGGCGTGCTCTCGCCGGTGGTCGGCGGCTTCTACTTCGGAGCGGTGATCGCGGGTGTCGCGCGCGCCTGCCGGGCCGGCGGGCACCGGGTGGTCGCCGTGCAGACGTACCCCGCAGGGCTCGACCGCGAAGGCGCGGCCGAGCCCGGGAACGTCCCGGTGGCGCTGGACGCGGTCGACGGCCTGGTCGTCATCAGCAAGGCTCTGCCCGTCGAGCGGCTGGCCGAGGTCGAGCGGCGCGGAATCCCGCTGGTGCTGGTCAGCGAGGACGTCCCGTTCGCCGCGGCCCCCATGGTGCTGCCCGACAACGCGGGCGGCGTGCGCGCGTCCGTCGAGCACCTGCTCAAGCACGGGCATCACACGATCGGGTTCGTGGGGTGTCTCACCCAGCGGGACATGCGGGAACGGTTCGCCGCGTACCGCGAGACGCTCGTGGGCCACGGGATCGAGCCCGACCCGACGTGGGTCTACGACGCCACGGACAACAACGAGGCGGGCGGGATGGCCGCGGCGCGCAAGCTGCTCGCGGCAGGGTCGCCGACGACGGCGGTCGTCGTCGCGACCGATCGCAACGCCGCGGGCTTCCAGCTCGCGCTGCGCCAGTCCGGGCTGCAGCTCCCGCGCGACCAGGCGGTCGTCGCATTCGACCACGCCGACTTCGGCGCCCGGATCTCGCCGCGGCTCTCCACTGTCGACGCGCACTTCGACCGCGTGGGGGAGACCGCGGTGCGCCTGCTGCTCGCGCGACTGCGCGGCGAGAGCGTCCCACCCGTCGAGCACCGCACCCCGACCACGCTCGTCGTGCGCGAGTCGTGCGGGTGCACGCCGCTGGGCCGCCTCGAAGGCCCTGCGGCCGACTGGCAGGAGGACATCCGGCAGTTGGCCACGTCGTCGTTCATCGGGGCGCACGGCGTCCCGGCGGACCATCCCGAGCGGGTCGGCCCACAGCAGGCCTGGGCCCGCGCGGTCGTCGAGCCGCTGTCCGCCGCCCGGGCCGGGGTCACGCCGCCCGACGCCTCGATGCAGCGGCTCACCGAGCTCACCGCGGCGCTGCAGCCGTACCCAGACGCGCTCGAGCACCTGATCGCGTCGGTCCGCCGCGCCCAGCACTCGCTCGCCGAGCAGGCCGAGGCGGGCGCGCCGAGCGGAGCGCTCGAGCGTGCCGCGACCGAGGTGCTCCTCGCGCTCACGCGCGGCTGCACCACCGCGCTGCTGCAGCGCTCGGGCCGCCTGGAGACGACCGTCGTGCACCAGTACGAGGTCGCGATGGACCTGCTGCGCGGCGACGGGGCGAACCCGCGGACCCTCGAGTGGCTGCCCCGCGGCATGCGCGGCCGCGCGTGCCTCGCGCTGTGGTCAGGCGCCACCGGCGACGTGGACCGTCCGCTCGAGATCGTCGGGGTGCGGGACGCCTCGGGCGCGCTCGCACGGCTCGTCGGCACGCAGACGACGGCCGCCGAGTTCCCGCCCGCCGCGATGCTGCGCGGCAGCCCGACGAGCGAGGCGACCTTCGTCGTCCCCGTCACCTGCGGCCGCAGCGACTGGGGCCTGCTCGCGGTCGAGGGCGTCGTGGAGTGGCGCGCGACCGCCGCACGCGACCGGTTCAACCACTGGGCCGCCCTGCTCGCGGTCGCGCTCGACCAGCAGAGCCTGCTCGCCTCGCTCCAGGAGCAGCGCGAGGCGCTCGAGCAGTCCGCGGCCCGTGAACGGGCGCTCGCCGACGCCGTGCGGGTCAGCGAGGAGCACTACGCGCTCGCGTCCATGGCCGCCGACGACGGCACCTGGGACTGGGACGTGTCCGCGGGCTCGGTGTACTACTCGCCCCGGTGGAAGCAGACGCTCGGGTACGAGGAGGACGAGGTCGGGGACTCACCCTCCGACTGGCTCGAGCGCGTGCACCTCGAGGACCGCGACGAGGTCTCGACCGCGATCGCGGCCGCTCTCGCGGGCGTCGACGCGACGCTCGAGCTCGAGCACCGGGTGCGCACCGCGAGCGGGAGCTACCGCTGGCTGCTGTGCCGGGCGATGACGGTGCTCGACGACGCCGGCTGCCCCGCGCGGCTCGTCGGGACGATCGTCGACGTCACCCAGCGCAAGCAGGCCGAGCTGTCGCAGCAACGGGACGCGCTCCAGGACGCCGAGACGGGCCTGGCCACGCGCCTGCTCTTCCTGGACCGGCTGGGCGCATCGCTCGTCCGCGCGCATCGGCTGGCCGAGTACGACTGCTCACTGGTCGTGGTGCGGTTGCGCCCGGAAGTCGTCGGCGTGCCGACGCAGGGCCCCGGCCCGCACACCTCCACCGTCCACACCGAGGTCGCGCGCCGGCTGCACTCCGCCGTCCGCGCGGGCGACACCGCGGCGCGCACGGCGGACGACGAGATCGCGCTGCTGCTCGAGGACACCGGGGGCGACGGCGTGCCCCAGCGCGTCCGCCGCCTGCTCGAGCGCCTGCACGAGGAGTTCGGCGACCGCGTCCGCATCGGCGTGCTCGCAAGCGTGCGCACGCATCCCGACGTCGCCGACGTCATGCGCGAAGTCGACATCGCGCTGGCACGCGCGGGGTCCCGGGCGAGCGCGCGCACGATCCTGAGCTAGCACGCGCGAAGGGGCCGTGGCCCACGCGGTTCGGCGTGGCCACGGCCCCTCGTGCGTCGGGATCGGCCGTCCTGGTCGTCCGGCTTCGTTCGACGAGGTCGTGCTGGTCAGTCGCGCTGGTCAGTCGCGCTGGTCAGTCGCGCGGGCGGCGGCCGCGGTGGCCATGCTCCGGACGCCCACGCTCGCCGTAGCCGCGGTCGTACCGGTCACCGCCGCGCTCGCGGCCCTCGGGGCCGTGCCCGCCACGGCTCGCGCCGAAGCCCGGGCGGGGGCCGGTGTCGAGGCGGATCCGCAGCGCGCGTCCGGCGACGCGCGTGCGGCTGAGGCGGTCGACGACGTCCGGCGTGAGCCCGCCGGGGATGTCGACGAGCGCGAAGCTGCCGAAGATGTCGATCTTGCCGACGTCCTGGCCGGTCAGGCCGCCCTCACTGGTGAGCGCGCCAACCAGGGCCCCCGGCTGGAGGCCGTCGCGGTGGCCCACGGCCACGCGCCAGCGGGCCGCGCCGCCGGCGATGTGCGTGTT
>JAEWOA010000074.1 GCA_023461115.1 Actinomycetes bacterium | reverse complement strand
CTCCAGCACCGGCTGAAGTGCACGCTCACCACAGGAGGGTGGGGTTAGGGGTAGAGGCCTCGGATGCGGTGGGCCTCGGCCACGCGGCTCACGCCGATGGTCAGGGCCGCGTCGCGCAGCGTGATCGACTGCGCGCGCGCCGCGGCCGCGACCGCCGCGTACGAGGCCTGCATGCGCTGCGCGAGGCGCTCGGCGATCTCCTGCTCGGTCCACCAGTACGCCTGGTTGGCCTGCACCCACTCGAAGTAGGACACGATCACGCCGCCTGCGTTCGCCAACACGTCCGGCACGACGATCACGCCGCGCTCGGCGAGCACGCGGTCGCCGCCCGGAGTCGTCGGGCCGTTGGCACCCTCGACGACCCACCGCGCCTTGACCATCCCGGCGGTGCGCTCGTCGAGCACGCCCTCGACGGCCGCGGGCACCAACAGGTCCACGTCGAGCGTCAGGAGCTCGTCGTTGGTGATCCGCTCGGCCTCCGGGAACGACGCGAGCGGCTTGCCGTCGCCGACGTGGCAGAGCAGCGCCGTGACGTCCAGGCCGTCGTCGGACCGGATGCCGCCGTGCTCGTCGGACACCGCGACCACACGCGCGCCGCCCTCGTGCAGGAACCGTGCCGCGTGCGCGCCCACCTTGCCGAAGCCCTGCACGGCCGCGCGGACCTCGGACAGGTCGACGCCCGCGTCGGCGAGCGCGCCGACGGCCGCGTGCACCACGCCGCGCCCGGTGGCCGTCGCGCGGCCCAGCGAGCCGCCCACGCGCACCGGCTTGCCGGTGGTGACGCCGGGGATCGTGTAGCCGGAGTTCACCGAGTACGTGTCCATGACCCACGCCATGGTCTGCTCGTCGGTGCCGATGTCCGGGGCCATGATGTCCCGCTCCGGGCCGATGATCGGCATGATCTCGGAGGTGTACCGCCTGGTCACGCGCTCGAGCTCGGACGTGCTGTAGGCGTGGGGGTTGATCGCGACGCCGCCCTTGGCGCCGCCGTACGGGACGTCGACGACGGCGCACTTCCACGTCATCCACATCGCGAGCGCGCGCACCTCGTCGATGTCGACGGACGACGCGTAGCGCAGGCCGCCCTTGCCGGGGCCGCGCGAGATGTTGTGCTGCACGCGGTAGCCCATGAACAGGTCGATCTCGCCGGAGTCGCGCCGGAGCGGCACGGCCACGTTCATCTCGCGGCGTGGCGTGGCCAGCACGCGGTGCATGCCCTCGTCGTAGCCCAGGATCTCGACGGCGCCGGCGAGCTGGGCTTGGGCGGTGGCCAGAGGGGAGTCGGGGACGGTTGTCGGAGCGGTAGTCGTTGTGTCGGACAGGGGTGCGTCGGACCGGGATGTGCCGGACAGGGGTGAGTCAGTCACGCGGCCACTGTGCCACCGCGGCGACGTCCCGGCCAGGACGGGCGGGCGCGGCGTGGCGTGGCGGGCGAACTGGCGGGCCGTGCATGACGATGTCCGGATGATGAGATCGCACCCCGGCGCCACTCTCGACGACGTCGCCGACGACGCCACCCGGCTGGCCCGTCGGTGGCTCACCGCGGCGCAGGACGCGGGGGAGGCCGCCGCGACCCGGCGGCTCGCCGCGCTCGTCGCCGACCCCGCTGGACTGGAGCTCGCGGTGCGCTTCGTCGACCGGGTCGCGCGCCCGCGCGACGACCGCGTGGCCGCCCGTGAGCTGCGCCTGATGGCCGACGACGCCGGCGCCGCGGGGGCGTTCCTGGGCCGCCTCGACCTGGCCATGCTCAAGGTCGGCTCCCTCGTCGCGCCGCTGGCCCCGGGCGTCGTCGTGCCACTCGCGCGGCGCCGCCTGCGCGCGCTCGTCGGACACCTGATCGCCGACGCCGGACCGGGGCTCGGCGCGCATCTGGCCAAGGCGCGCGCCGACGGCTTCCGGCTCAACCTGAACCTGTTGGGCGAGGCCGTGCTGGGCGAGCACGAGGCGGCCGCGCGGCTCGAGCGCGTCCGCGCGCTCGTCGAGCGGCCGGACGTCGACTACGTGTCCGTCAAGGTCTCCGCCGTCGCCAGCCAGCTCTCGCCCTGGGACACCGCGGGGAGCGCCGCGCGCGTCGTCGAGCGCCTGCGGCCCTTGTACCTCGCGGCCGCCGAGTCCGGCACGTTCCTCAACCTCGACATGGAGGAGTACAAGGACCTCGAGCTCACGCTCGCGGTGTTCGGCGAGCTCGCGCTCGACCCCGAGCTCCTGGCCCACCCCGCGGGCATCGTGCTGCAGGCCTACCTGCCCGACGCGCTCGCGGCCTACGACTCGCTCGTCGCCCTCGCGCGGCGGCGGCAGGCCGCCGGCGGCGCCGCGCTCAAGGTGAGGCTCGTCAAGGGCGCGAACCTCGCGATGGAGCGTGTCGACGCCGAGCTGCACGGCTGGCAGCAGGCGCCCTACCCGACCAAGGCCGACGTCGACGCCGCGTACCTGCGGCTCGTCGAGCGCGCCCTCGACCCCGCGCACTGCGCCGCGCTGCGCGTCGGCGTCGCGAGCCACCACGTGTTCCACGTGGCCGCCGCCGTGCTGCTCGCCCGGACGCGCGGGGTCACGGACGCGCTCGACGTCGAGATGCTGCAAGGCATGGCGCCGGCGCAGGCGCGCGCGGTGCGGGCGGACGCCCACGTGCTCCTCTACACGCCCGTCGTCGCGCGCGACGACCTGGACGTCGCAGTCGCCTACCTCGTCCGGCGGCTCGAGGAGAACGCCGCGGGCGAGAACTTCCTGCACGCGCTGCTCGCGCCCGACGACACGCAGTCGGCGCCACCCGCGCCGAGCGCGATGGACGCGCAGGAGGCGGGGTTCCGGCAGGCGCTCGCGGCACGCCACGGTGTGAGCGCGGAGCCTCGCCGGCGCGTGCGCGCGGAGCGTCCGCCGCGAGCCGCCGACGACGGCCCGGCGCAGGTCGCGTTCGACAACGCCCCGGACACCGACCCGGCGGTCCCGGCGAGCCGGGAGTGGGCCGCGTCCCTCGTCGCGCGCGTGGGCGCGACGCCCGAGGCGGGCCACGTGCTGGCGAACGCCGCGGACGTGGAGGC
>JAEWOA010000073.1 GCA_023461115.1 Actinomycetes bacterium | reverse complement strand
CGGCAGCTCCGCCCGCGCCCGCCCCGCCAGCGACGCGAGCGGCGCGAGGTCCGCCAGGCCCGCCTGCGCGGCATGAAGGCCGACCTCCGAGAGGACCAGGTCGTTGCCGGGTTCGTCGCGCCAGTGGTCGGCCGCCCGGCGCAGCAACGCGCGCCCCTCGTCGAGCCGCCCCGCGCGCACCAACGTCGCGGCGTCGCGGTGCACGAGCTCGTCGTGCGGGTACCCGGGCGGCGCGTGCTCGGCGAGCCACGCGCGCTTCTCGACGACCAGGTCGGCGCTGCGGCGGTACCACCGCCGCGCCAGCTCCCAGTCGCCGAGGGACCACGCGGCGTCGGCGATCCCGCGGTGCTGCTCCAGGTCGAACGCCCCGGGCAGGTCGCCGGCGCGTCGCGCGGCCGCGGCCTCGGGCTCGTCCTCCTGCTGCGCGCGCCGCGCCTCGTCGAGCTCGGCGACGAGCACGCGCCGCAGGTCGGGGTCCATCGACGCCTCCCCGCTCACGGCACCGGCACCCGCAGCGCGGCCGCGCGGCGGCCCTGCCGGATCAGCCCGCCGAGCTGGCGGCCCAGCTCGCCCAGGTGCACGTACACGGGGACGACGATGCGCACGCGCGCGTTCACCAGGCGGCGGCGCAGGAACCGCGAGAGCCACGCGTCGTCGATGAGCTGCCCGGGGAAGCGGGTGCGCAGCGCTCGCTTCAGCCGACGACGGGCGGCGCGCGCCTCGGGCGACGAGCTCTCCAGGAAGCCGGTGACGGCGCGCTCCGTCCACGCGCGGCCGGTCTGGGTGCCCACACTCGGCTGGCCCAGCGTGGGCGACGCGGGCATGGGCGGCACCCCCGGGGCGGTGGGCGTGGGCGGTGAGCGGAACTTCATCTCGAAGTGGAAGATGCTCACCCGGCCACTGTCGTGGATGCGGATGCCGATCCGGTCGATCCCCCAGCCCGAGCCCGTGTACTGCCCGGGGACCAGGATGTCGAGCTCCGGGATCCCCGGGACCGCGCCGCGCTTGAGCAGGCCGTGGACGTGCTGCTCGAACTCCTCGCCCGTCATGCGCTGCACCGACAGCAGGGACACGCTCGTGGTGGCGTCCTCCGCCTCGGGCTCGAGGTCGACGGTCTCGCCCTGGACCTCGAGCTGCGCGTCGTCGTCCGCGAGCTCGTGCTGCGCGACCGCCACTCCCGCGCCGGCCGTCGTGACGGCGGCGTCGAAGGCCGCGTCGCGCACCAGCCTGCTGCGCGCGGCCGCCTCCAGCTGCTCGCGCATGCCGCGCTCGGCCACCTCGAGCGCAGCCCGCCGGGTGGCGCGCTGGGCGGCGGACGCGGCGCCGGCGCCGTAGGCGTCGAGGAACACGCCCACGGTGTCCATCACGGCCGTGAGCAGGGCGGCGCTCACCTGGCTCTCGGAGATGATCGCGAACTCGTCGCGCACGGTCGCCTCCGCGGCCACCGCGAGGTCCAGGTAGCGTTCCCAGCTCGCGGCGGCCTGCCCGGCGCCGATGCCGATGCCGAGCCCGACGAGCGCGGCGGCGCTGGCCCCACCTGTGAACGGCGCGGCGATGATCGCGGCGGCCCCGACGAGCGTCAGCCCCAGGCTCGTCCAGAAGTCCCGCGACTCCTGGTCGTCGAGCACGTCGCGCGCGAGGGACCCGTAGAACGGCTCGCTCCACGGGTGCTGCGGGCGGAAGCCCGCGGCGAGGTCCGCCGTGGCGAGGAGCCGGGAGTGGACCGGGATCAGGTCGTACCAGGCGATGTCCCCGGTGGCGACCTTGGTGTCCGCCTCCCGGATGGTGGCCAGCTGCCGGGTGAGCGCCTGCGCCACCAGGTTCGAGGCATGGGCGGCGTCGGAGGCCTGCGTGAAGCCAGCGAGCCCACCGCGCTGCAGGAGCACGTAGAGCGACGGGAACTCGTCGGTGAAGGCCTGCACCGCGGCCGTCACGCGGTCATGCTGCGTCTTGACGTCCTGCCACGCCGGCAGCTGCGGCGACTCGTCGCCGTGTGGGCCGCGCTCGGGCGGACCCTCGGGGTGGAAGGTCGCCGGCAGCTCGTAGGTCCGGCGGATCTCAGGGTCGCGGAACAGCGTGTACCCGACCTGGAGCCGGCGCAGCCGCTCCTCGTAACCCTGCAGCCGCAGCACGGTGGCGCCCGCGCGCTGCATCGCCTCGAGGTAGCCGGGCTCGGGCGGGGCCATGGTCCGGCCGCCCAGCAGATCGAGGCCCAGGCGCGCGCCCTCGTCGACGACCGTGTCGGCGTTCCCCTGCAGGAAGTGGCGGGCGAGCGCGACGACGTCGCCGCCGAACGCGAGCCTGATGGCCTGGATGCGCGCCGAGTCGTTGAGCTGGTCGCTCTCGTCGATCGACCGCGACCACAGCCGCGACTCGGCGGCTGCCACCGCCGGCAGCTGGTCGCCGAAGCTCAGCCAGATCCGGGAGATCTGGCCCTCCTCGTCGTCGCCGACGAAGCCGCCGACGAGCTCGCGCACGCACCGGATCCGGACCTCGGTGGAGACGGTCGCGAGCCGGTCGTCGGGCAGGGCGCCGATCAACGCGAGCGCCACGTCGTCGCGGTCGCCGGACGAGAGTTGGTCGAGCACCTGCAGCACCAGCGAGCCGTTGCCGGGCAGGCCCGCGGCGAGCTCCTCGCCGAGCTCGTCCTCGTCGAGGCCCAGGACGCCGTCGTGCGCCTCGATGGTCTCGGCCGCAGTCCGGCGCTGCACCATGGGCTGCACCGTGGGCTGCACCGTGGTGGGACGTGCCGCGGGCCCATGGGCGGTCGCGAGCATGCCCGCGACCGCGGCGTTCCCGGCCGCGGACTGCAGCCGCTGCACCGCGTGCACGCCCGGCGCCGCGGGTGTGATCACGGGCTCCGCGGGTTCCGCGATCGCGGGCGAGGCGGCCTTGCCGCTCAGCCCCGCCGCCTGCGACGTGGTCGGCTTGGACGCCTGCCGTGTGGTCGGCTTGGACGCCTGCGGCGTTGTCGGGTGGTCGGCGTACTGAGGCGGCACGCGCACCGCGCCAGGCTCGTTCAGGCCACCGGTGGCCACAAGGGCACCGGGGGCGTGCGGTGGGGCAGCCGGGGGTGCCCGAAGGGGCGGTGCGTGTGGTCGAGGCCTGGGGTCGACGCCTTGAGGTCAGGCGGCGTTCCGGACGGCATGGCGCACGTAGACCACGCCGTTGCCGAACCGCTGCTCGTCCAGGAGCTCCAGGTCGAGCCGCACGCCGCGCGGCAGCGCCGACTTGCCGCCGCCCACGAGTACCGGGCACAGGAGCAGCACGCACTCGTCGACGAGCCCGTGCCGGAACGCCTCGGCCCCGAGCGCGGCCCCGCCGACGCTCAGGTCCGCGGTGGACGCCTCCTTGAGCCGTCGCACCGCGTCCGGGTCGAACCGCCGCTCGATCGTCGTCCGCGCCGTCGTGACCTCGTCGAGCGTCGTCGAGTACACGACCTTGTCGGTGTGCCGCCAGATCTCGGCGTACTCCCGGACGACGGCCGGCTCGTCCGTCAGCCAGTTGTCGTCCTCCCAGACGCGCATGGTCTCGTACATGCGGCGGCCATACAGCGACGTGCCGATGCCCCGCTCATGCTCGTTCCAGAACGCGTGCACATCGTGGTCGGGCACCGACCAGTCGAAGGCGCCAGCCGCGTCCTCGACGTACCCGTCGAGCGACACATTGGCCGCATAGATCAGCTTCCCCATGACTCCCCAACCGGCACGCCAACCGACCGGCCCAGACTCCCAACCCCGCCTTCCCCGAGCAACCCCACCGCGTGCGGGGGTCTTAGCGGTGGGTCTTAGCGGTGGGTGCCCTCGAGGTAGCGCTGGATGGTGGGGGCGGCCTCGTCGACGAGCTCCTCGTGGCTGAGCTCGGCGATGTGGGGCAGGCGGATGACGTGCCGGGTCACGGCGATCCCGAAGAGGTGTGCTCCGGCGAGGCCGACCCGGCGCGCGAGGGCGGGATCGGAGAGCGCGGGGGATCGCGCGCCCAGCGCGTCGCGGAGCATCTGCCCCGCGTGTTCCGAGGTGATCGCCGAGCGGACGAGCGCGAGCAGGATCGGCCGGGTGTCCGGCTCGTCCCACAGCCGCAGGTAGGCGTCGGTCAGGCTCCGGCCGGCGGTGGTCAGGTCACCGCCCGTGGCCGCGGCCAGGCGTTCGGGGATCGCCGTGCGGTCGGCGACGACGGTGGCGAACAGGGTGTGCTTGTCGCCGAAGAAGTGCCTGATCAACGCGGGGTCGACGCCGGCGTCGGCCGCGATGGCACGGATGGGCGCGCCGTCGTACCCGCGCTCGGAGAACAGCGCGAGGGCGGCGTCGAGGATCGCGTCGCGGGTGCCGCTGTCGCCGGTGCGGCGGCCGGTCGGCCGGGTGCGCTCCTGCGTGCTCACACGGCCAGCATAGTTCCCCGGTTGTGGAGTTCCTCGCGCGTGGAGTTAACTGGCCGGCAGGTCGTCGAGTTCGAGGTGGGCGAGGGGGACCGCGGGCCGCAGGCGCGCCGTGTCCGGGTGACGGGCGACGTGGCTCCGGACGCGGCCCTGGGCGTGCTCGGCACCGTCGCCTGGTACGAGCCGGGCAAGGGCTACGGCTTCGTCACGCCCGACGACGGCCGCGGCGAGATCTTCGTGCACAGCTCGGCGATCGTGGGCGGCGGCGTCATCTCGGAGGGGCAGCGCGTGGCGTTCCTCGTCGTCGACGGGGAGAAGGGGCCGCAGGCGGACCACCTGCTGCCCCTCGCGGCCGCGGCCGCGAGGCAGGCGTCGGACGGGGCGGACGGCACCGTGACCTGGTACGACCGGGACAAGGGGTTCGGGTTCGTCGCTCCCGACTCCGGCGGTGAGGACGTCTTCGTCCACGCGAGCGAGCTGGCCAGGGGACTGACCGAGCTGTCCGAGGGCGAGCGCGTGGCCTACCAGGTCACCGCGGGAGACCGAGGCCCGCAGGCCCGCGACGTGCGGCTCGTGGGCGGCTCGCCGTCGGGACGCGGGTACGCGGAGCCGGCTCGCGGCCGCTCCGGGCGGCCGGGGGCGGGCGGCGGTCCCGTGAGCGGCGGCGAGGGCGTGGTCGCGCGTTACGACGCTGACCGAGGGTTCGGCTTCATCACGCCGGATGCGGGCGGCGCGGACTTGTTCGTGCACGTCTCGGTGGTGCGGGACTCCGAGGTCCTGCACGAGGGCGACCGAGTCCGGTTCAAGGTGCGGCTCAGCGATCGGGGACCGCAGGCCGACCGCGTCGAGCGGGTGTGAGCTCCCGGCGCCTACTCCAGGAGCCGCGGTGCCATCGACACCATCTGCTCCATGACGAGCCGGATGGCGCCCGGCTGCTTGTCGGGCGGGTAGTCGTACCGCACGAGTAGCCGGCGGATCGACGAGCGGAGCTTCGCCTTGACGTCGTCGCGCACGGTCCAGTCGGTGCGCACATCCCGGCGCACGATCGCGACGAGCTCGCGGGCGATCTGCGCGAGCACGTCCTGGCCCTGGGTCAGCACGGCGGACTCGTTGCTGGCGACAGCGTCGTAGAACGCGAGCTCGTCCTCGTCGAGCGGTGGGTCGAAGTCCTTTCCGCGGTTCGCCTCGTGCGCCACCTCGCGGGCGAGGGCGATCATGGCGGCGATCACCTCGGCCGAGGTGAGCTGCGAGTTGGTGTAGCGGGCCATGATCTCCAGCAGTCGCTCGGAGAAGGCCCGCTGCCGCGCCAGGTTGTGCCGGGTCGCGGCCCTGCCCTCGGCCAGCACGAGGGCGCGGAGCGCCTCCACCGTCAGGTGCGGGTTCTCCGCGGCCTTCGCGTTGGCGAGGAACTCGGCGTCGAGCGCCGACAGGTCCGGGCGCGGCATGCCGGCCGCGTCGTAGATGTCCAGCACCTCGGTGGAGACCAGCGCGCCCGCGACGAGCTGGTTGAGGATGCGCTGCACGTCGTCGGGGAGCGGCTCGCCGCGCGCGCGGCGGTCCTCCGCGTCGAACTTGGCCATCCAGACGCGGACTTCCTCGAGGAACCGCACGTCGTCGCGCACGGGCTGGAGCTCGTCGGCGCCGCCCGCGAGCGCCCACGCCCGGGCGAGCTGGCCGACGAGGCGACGGAACACCGCGGCCGGCGCCTCGCCGTCCGAGCCCTCCGGGCGGGGGCGCCGCAGGAAGTCCACGGCCCCGAAGACCGCCTTGATGTAGGCACGCGGGCCGCTCGCGGCCATCGCGCCACGCCAGTCGTGCCCGGCGAGCACGGCGCCCAGGCGGCCGAGCAGGTCGTGGACCAGCTCGACCGCGGCGCCGACGGGCCTGCCGACGGGCTTGGCTTCCTGGTCCGTCGCGGTGTACTCGGCCAGGGCCCGCGCGAGGTTGTCCGCGATCGGCGCGTAGGCCACCAGGAGGCCGTCCTGCTTGCCGCGGAACGTGCGGTTGACGCGGGCGAGGGTCTGCATGAGCAGCGCGCCCTGCAGCGGCCGGTCGAGGTACAGGGTGTGCAGGGGCGGCGAGTCGAACCCGGTGAGCATCATGTCTTTGACGATGACGATCTCCAGCGGGTCGTCCGGGTCGCTCAGGCGCTTCTTGACGACCGCGTTGGCGGAGTCGCGGCGCACGTGGTCGGCCACCGGCGGAACGTCCGACGCGGTGCCGGAGTACACCACCTTGATCAGGCCGGACTCGAGGTCGTCGGAGTGCCACTCGGGGCGAAGCGCGACGATCTCGGCGTACAGCCGGGCGCAGATCTCCCGCGTGGCCGCGACCACCATGGCCTTGCCCGGCACCCGCGGACGCTCGGCGGTGCTGAGCACCGACGCCATCGACTCCCGGCGCCGCTCCCAGTGGGTGACCAAGTCGTGCGCGAGCAGCCGCAGCCGTTCCGGCGCCCCGTAGACGGCGTTGACGACCGCGACGGAGCGCTCAATGCGCTCGCGCTCGGCGTCGTCGAGCCCCATGGTCGCCTCGTCGGCCGCGGTGTCGACGAGCTCCTCGCTGAGCTCCTCGGCGAGCCGCACCTTGACCAGGCGGGACTCGAAGTAGACGGGCACGGTCGCGCCGTCGTCGACCGCCCGCGTGAGGTCGTAGATGTCGATGTAGTCGCCGAACACCTCGCGGGTGTTGCGGTCGGCGAAGGAGATCGGCGTGCCGGTGAACGCGATGAGCGTGGCGTGCGGGAGGGCGTCACGCAGGTGCCGCGCGTAGCCGTCGAGGTCGTCGTAGTGGCTGCGGTGCGCCTCGTCGACGACGACGACGATGTTGTGCCGGTCCGAGAGCAGCGGGTGCCCGGCGCCCGACTCCCGCTCGGCGAGGGTGCGGCCGAACTTCTGCAGCGTGGTGAACAGGATGCCGCCCGACGCGCGGCCGGTGAGCTCCGCACGCAGCTCCTCGCGTCGGCGCACCTGCGTGGGCCGCTCCGGGAGCAGCAGGCTGTGGGCGAACGACTCGTAGAGCTGCCCGTCGAGCTCGTTGCGGTCCGTGACGACGACGATCGTCGGGTTGGCCAGGGCGGGGTGGCGCAGCACCTGGTTGGCGTAGAGCTCCATCTCCATCGACTTGCCGGAGCCCTGCGTGTGCCACACGACGCCGGCGCGCCCGTGCGTCGCGACGGCCTGCACGGTGGTGCCGACGGCTTTGGTCACGGCGAAGTACTGGTGCGGCTTGGCGATCCGCTTGGTCAGGCCGTCGTCGCCCTCGTCGAATGCGGTGAAGCCCACGAGCAGCTGGAGGAACCGCAGCTGGTTGAAGACGCCCCACAGCAGGACGTCGAGCGCCGTGGCGCCGTCGTCGCCCCCGTGTGTGCTCACCGGGTTGCCGTCGTCGTCGACGTTCCACGGCGCGAAGTGGTGCAGCGCGGTGAACGGTGTGCCGTAGCGGGCCTGGACGCCGTCGGAGGCGACGACGAGCGCCGCGAACCGGAACGCGAGCGGGAACTCGCGCACGTACGTGGCGAGCTGGGCGTGCGCGGCGGACACGTCGGCGCGCTCACTGCCGGCGCGCTTGAGCTCGACGATCGCGACCGGCAGGCCGTTGAGGTACAGCACGAGGTCGAACCGGCGCTCGCGGTCGCCGCGCACGATCGTCACCTGGTTGGCGGCGAGCCAGTCGTTCTCGCTCGGCTCGGTGCTGACCAGACGAATGGTCGGCGTCTGCTCCTGGCCCTCGCCGTCGATGTACGTGATGCCGCGGAAGCCCTCGACGAGGAACGCGTGCAGCCGGTGGTTCTCGGTGATCGCGTCTTGCGACGTCGGGGACAGGATGGCGGCGAGCGCCTGCTCCAGGTACTCGCGCGGCACCGACGGGTTGAGGTTGCGCAGCGCCGACCGCAGCCGGGACGGGATGACGAGCTCGTCCCACGACTCGCGCTCGCCGGAGCCCGGGGCGATCGACGGTCCAGGCACCGGGCGCCACATCAGCTCGCCGAGCTGCTCGAGCGCCAGGTGCTCCCAGTCGTCCTCGGAGAGGTGTCGGGTCATCGGTTCTCCTCGGGGGTTGGCCGGTAGAAGAAGCCGCGGCCCACCCGGGTCGCGCGGTTGGGCGTCAGGTCTCCCGCGTCCTCGAGGCGCTGGAGGACGCGTCCGACGCCGCTCGGGTGGGCGTCGACGATGCTGCCGAGCTCGGTGGTGCTGACCCGGCCGCGGTGCCGGGCCCAGGCAAGGGCGACCGCCTCCCGCACGGGGCCGGGCCGTTGCCAGCCCACGGCTTCGTCTTCCTGCGCGAGCGCGGCGCGGGCACGTGCGGTCAGGGTCCAGGCGGGCGGGCTCTGGGCGGGGATGCCCGCGACCGGCTCTGCGATCGGTGCCCCGTCGATCGTGACGCCGACGAACGCGCGGATGGTGGCGATGGTCTCGTCCTCGTCGAGCTGGAGGAGCGGTGCCGCCGCGCGCACGTCGAACCACCCGGCGTCGACGAGTCGCCGCAGCAGGATGAGGACGGTCAGGCTGTTGCGGGCGTCGTCGGGCGAGAGCCGGCTCAACACGCGGATCCATGCCTCGTCCAGGGAGTCGCCGACGAGCGCGACGCGCACGTAGGGGCCAGTCGTCTCCTGGATCGCGGGTGGCGGATAGCCGACCGCGATCATGTCCCGCACCATCCGGTCGACCCCGACGCCCTGCCGCTCGGCGACGCGCAGTGTGGCGAACAGGTCCGCCAGCGCCCGGTTCCGTGCCTGCGACGGGTGCGTGATGATGTTCTCCGCGGTCACGCCTCCGATGAACCCGCCGGGTGAGTTGACCACCAGGGTGCGGCCGATGTGCTCGACGACGGTCGGAGCCCCGCTTCCCCAGTCCCGGTGGACCACGCCGTTGACGATGGTCTCGCGTACCGCGCTCGGGGGGAGCTCGAGGAGTTGGCCGATGACGAAGCCACGGCGGATGTGGCGTACCTCGTTGAACGCGTCGATCGCCTTCTCGACGGCATCGATCTCCTCGAGCAATGAGCGGTCCGGCTCGAGGACCCGGCGGCGGGTGTCGGCGCCGCGCGCCGAGCGGCGCATGTAGTCCAGCGCTGGGAGCCCGCGCCCGACGAACGCCAAGTGGCCGGCGTTGGTCAGGTAACCGTCGTGGGTGACGACGTTGAGCCGCCGCAGGAGCTCGGGGTCGCTTGCCGCGGCGAGCTCGAGCGCGGGCCCCTCTTGCGACTCGCGGAGATGGTGCCGCGCGATCGCCAGCGCGACGGGCCGGGCGGCGCGGGGGTCGGTGTACGACGACTGCTCGGACCAGTCGTACCTGTCGCGCGTCATGCGCCGTTCGTGCCAGGTGGAGGCGTCGACCTCGACGCAGCGGTCGTCGACGCGCCAGGTGATGCGGTTGCGGTAGCGGATCGGTTCGATCGCCTGGAGTGCCCGCACCACGAGGAGTCGGACGCTGTTGATGTGCTCGACTCGGACGTCGACGGTGAGGCGGCGGTCGGTGAGGTCGTAGACGCGTCCGCGCAGCCATTGCGCATCGAGTGCCGTGCCGATCAGCGTGCGATCGTCGGCGACCCCGACGATCACCGCGCCGCCGCCGTCGGAGTTCGCCATGCACGCGGCCTCGGCGGCGAGCTGCTCGGCGGCTGCCTCGCTGCGCTCCTTCCCGGGCAGGATCATGCCGGCCCGGTCTCGCCGTCCCGCCTCCTCCTTGAGGTCGACGTGCACCGTCTCCAGCCGACCATCCTCGCCCAGCGCGAGGGCGCCGAGCACGCGCGCGACCTCGGCGCCGACCGGATCGTTGCCGCCAATCACGCGCTCCACCTTTGCGGGGGCTCAAGTGTTAGGTTTCGCCGGGAGAAATCTAACAGGTTCCGTTGATGACTCTCCGGCTGTGTAGTTTCCCGGCGCGTCCTGACCGAACAGCCCCCGTGGGCAGGTACGGCCACTGCCGCCTCCATCACACGACCTCGCCCGCCATCCGCTCCGCATCACGCACGCGCAACGCCCCGGACATGAGCGCGGGCAGCAACGCGTCGCGGGTCGCCGCAAGCGTCTGACTCTCGTTGATGGCCGCTTCCAAACGAGCTTCAATCCGTGAAAGCTCCACCTCGAGCCGCGTGCTGGCGCTTTCGTCCACCAATGGGAGCGTGATGCGCGTGAGATGGTCGCGGTTGATCGATCCGAAGACGGTTCCTTCGGCCTCGTAGGGCTCCCAGATCTCCGGTTGATCGCGAAGCAGATGAAACAGCGTCCACGGAGTTGCAACGCGAGATCGCACCGCAGCCAGGCCTCGCCCGATGCATAGCTCGGTCGACGCGATATTCACCCGGCCGACCGGTGCGCGGACGCTGACTAGCGTGTCACCATGTGCAGCCATCCGAACGGGCTCAGTGGTGTAGACCCGCTCGTCAGGCGAACGAAGTCCAAAGTCGCGTACGCCCTGGAAGAAGGGCACGCCGACGCCAACCTCGTTGTAGCTGCTTCCAGCAGGCGAGCTGCCCATGGTGACGGTGGCAATCTCTCCGAGGGGTGCGCTTCTGCCGGTCAGGCTCGATCGGAGGGTGCATGCCGCCAGAGCATCGGCGGTGGTGGCGAGGTGGGTGTTGGCGGCGATCTTGTCGTCGAGCGCACCCAACACCTCCGCAATCGCCCGCTGAACACCAACTTCAGGGACGCAGACGTGGAGTGCCTTCGCGTCCGGGTAGTACAGCGTCGGATGGACGGAGCCGTAGGCGACCCGTCGAATGGTTTCTTGCTCGGCGATCAGGAGGTAGTGGAGATAGCGGCTGACCAACTGTGGGCCGCACACCCAGTTGACGAAGTCCTGGCTGGTCGCCATCGGAACTCCCATAGTGACGACGTACCCAACCGATGCGGTCCGCGAGAGACAAACCGTCCCGACCGGCAGCACCCGGGCGGATGAATTGTCGATGCCCTCCTGCGTCACATGCTGTTCCGTGTCCAGGATCGTTCTGCCGTGATTGCCGGTCGCGTCTCTGATGCCGATCCACGGGATCAGTCCGTCCCAGTAGTCGGCCCGACTCCTGCTCGGGGTGTGGCCGCTCTCCAGACGCGCGAGATCCGTCAGCAGCCGCCAAGTGAAGCCGGGTGCGGGCACGCGTGGGGGACGCCCCACGCTCAGCGCGAACCTGCCGGGGATCACGGCGTCGGTTGCCTCCCGGCCACCGGTGCGAGTCTCCCTAGCCATGGACGCGCTCCAGCTGGGTGCGGACGATCTGCTCGAGGCGGGCGGACTCGTCGAAGGCGGCGAGGAGTTCGGTGCGCAGGCGCGCGATCTTCTCGTCGAGCGGCTCGCCGTCGGCCTCGGCTTCGGCCGCGCCGACGTAACGGCCGGGGGTCAGGGCGTAGCCGGCCTCCTTGATCTCGGCGAGGGTCGCGGACCGGCAGAACCCGGGCACGTCGTCGTACGTGAGCCCGGCCTCGGCGGCGGACGTCGTCCCGCGCCAGGCGTGGAACGTGCCGGCGATGCGGGCGATGTCGTCGTCGGACAGCGCGCGCTCGGCGCGGTCCACCATGTGCCCGAGGTTGCGTGCGTCGATGAAGAGCACCTGGCCGCGGCGGTCGGTCGCGCCGCCGGCGCCGGCGGACTTGTCCTTGGCGAAGAACCAGACGCACACCGGGATTCCGGTGGAGCGGAACAGCTGGGTCGGCAGCGCGACGAGGCACGAGACCAGGTCGGCCTCGACGATGCGCGCGCGGATCTCGCCCTCGCCGCCGGAGTTCGTCGACATCGAGCCGTTGGCCATCACGACGCCCGCAGACCCGCCGGGGGCCAGCTTGGACAGGATGTGCTGGATCCACGCGTAGTTCGCGTTGCCCGCGGGCGGGACGCCGTAGACCCACCGGGGGTCGGACTCCGAGCGCGCCCAGTCCTTGATGTTGAACGGCGGGTTCGCCAGCACGTAGTCCATGGGGACGTCGGCGTGCTGGTCGCGGGCGAAGGTGTCCCCCCAGCGGGACGCCAGGTTCGCGTTGAGGCCGTGCACCGCGAGGTTCATCCTGGCCATGCGCCACGTGCGCTCGTTGGCCTCTTGGCCGTACACGCTGATGGCCTGGGTGTCGGCGTGGTGGCGCTCCAGGAACTTCTCGGTCTGGACGAACATGCCGCCGGAGCCGCAGCACGGGTCGTACACCCGGCCGCGGTAGGGCTCGAGCATCTCGACGAGCACCCGGACCACGCCGGGGGGCGTGTAGAACTCGCCGCCGCGCTTGCCCTCGGCGGCGGCGAACTTGCCGAGGAAGTACTCGTACACCTCGCCCAGCAGGTCGCGGGCACGCGTGGCGCCGTCGCCGGAGAAGCGGGCGTCGTTGAACAAGTCGATCAGCTCACCCAGGCGCCGCTGGTCCACGTTGTCGCGGTTGTAGATGCGCGGCAGGGTGCCGGCCAGGGTCGGGTTCGAGCCCATGACGAGCTCCATCGCGCCGTCCACCAGCTCGCCGATGGTCCGGGCCGCCTCGCCCATCGCGGCAGGCAGCCCCTTCGCGTGCTCGGCCAGGTAGCGCCACCGCGCGGTCGTCGGCACCCAGAAGACGCCGTGGCCCGTGTACTCGTCGATCTCGTCGAGCAGCGGCTCGATCTGGTCGTCGCGGTAGCCGTCGGCGGCGAGGTCGGCGCGGATGGCCGCGCGGCGCTCGTCGAACGCGTCCGACACGTACTTGAGGAACACCAGGCCCAGGATCACGTCCTTGTACTGGGAGGCGTCCATGGATCCGCGCAGCTTGTCGGCGGCCTTCCAGAGCGTGTCCTTGAGCTCCTTCATGGTCATCGGCGCGGTGGGGTCGGTGCGCTTGGCGCGGGGTGGCATGCGGTCAGCCTTCCATCGGGGTGGTGCGAGCGGGGGGAAGCAGGGTCACGGCGCCCGTCGACGTCGCCTCGACGAGTGCCGCGCTGAGCTCGTCGAGCGCGGCGAGCCGGGCTGCGGCGGCCGCCCGAGCGTCGTCGATGCCGCGCAACGCCGCGCCTACGTGGTGCGCCTGTGAGGTCGGCACGATCGGGACCAGCCAGCGGCGCCAGTCGCCGTGGCCGGCGGACCGGATGGCGTGCGCGACGACCTCGGGCACCAGCCCGGCAGGCGCGGACGCGCTCAGGCGCAGGACACGAGCCGGCGCGGCCACCGCACCCAGGCCCTCGTGGTCGACGATCGCCGCGGGCTGCGGCCCGCCGCAGAACACCACGTCCCCGGGCCGGGTGTCGCGGCTCCGCGGGTAGGACACCGCCAGGCGCACGCGGTCGATGCCGCGGCTCGACCCGGGGGAGCTGAGGGTCGTGGCGGTGTGGACGGTGACGCCGCCCTGGGAGAGGTCGGCCTCGTCGAACCGCGTGCCGCGCATCAGCGTGAGGTGCCCGTCTTGCACCAGCCGGCCCAACGGGACGAGCACGGGTCCGGCAGCCTCACCGGGGGAGGCCTGCCAGGGCGCGAGCTCCGCCGTGATGGCTGTGGCCGCGGCGTACCCGGCAGCGATCGTCGCGGCGAGGGCCGCGGGCGCGCTGCGTGGCCTGCGGCTCGGCGGGTTGATGTTGACGAGCGGGCCGGAGGTGGCGATGAGGGCCGACGTCGTCGTCAGGCGGGTGAAGCGGAACGCGTGCGCACGGCCTCCGTCGCCGTCCGGAGCCGCGGCCAGCAGGTCTGTCACGAGATCGTCGATCGCGGCCGCGTCCAGCGCGGTCCCGCTGACGTCGGCGGTGGCGGTGCGGTGCGCCGGCGAACGGACGTCGCCCGTGGGAGCGCCCAGCAGCCAGAGCCCGAGCCGCTCACGCGTCCGCGCCGGGCGCAGGCCGGCGGGTAGACGCACCACCGCGTGGACTCGGCCGGAGCGCAGAAGCGACGCGCGGGCGGCCTGCCGGTGCGCGGGCAGGCGATCGCAGAGCACCGACGCCGGGCCGACGACGATCGCGCGCACATCGGCCGGCAGCGTCGCCTCGACCTCGCCCACAGCATCGATCACGCCGTCGTCGGTGAGGTGAGGCAGGGTCGGCGCAGGCAGCGCGACGAGCACGATGGAACCCGCGGCCGGCCGTCCGTCCGCCACCAGGTCGCGCAACTCCCACCCGTACGTCAGGAGCATGCGCCGTGCTTGACGACCGGCGGGGGTGGTGGGACGGGGGAGCTCGGCGGTCCCCGGCTCGCCGGTGTCGGCGCCCACTGCCAGCAGCAGGTCGGCGTCGCCGTGCGGCGCGATGAGCGTCGAGGGGCCCAATTGGGCGGTCAGGCGCCCCACGAGGCCGAGTAGCGGCGAGGCGAACGAGTGCTGCGCGCCGCCATCGAGCCCGAGTCGACGCCGGCGCGCCGCCAGGTTCTCTGCCGCCGCGGCTGGGGTGAACGCGGCAGACGCGAGCGCGTCGGCGTGCTCCGCCCAGCTCGGCGCGTCCGCGCCGAGCTCGTCGATCTCGCGGAACAGGCACAGGTCGTGCGGATCGACCTCGTCCGCGAGATCCGTGAGGTCGTGCCGGGCCAGGCCTCCGAGCGGGGTTCCGAGCACCGCCTTCAGGGCGAGCAGCGCGGCCAGCCCCTCGAACACCACGGCGCGGGACTCCACGGGAATCACCTCGAGCGCGGCCGCGGCCGCCGCGTCGTCCCGCACGGCCGGGTTGTTCCCGTGGCCCGTGTTGCCGAGCCAGGCGACGACGTCGGCCAAAGAGAACACCTCGCGCCCCTCACGCCGGCCGGCAGCGGAGGGGAACGGACGCGCGGACGTCGCGAAGCGGCTGCGCCACATGGACACGACCGGGCGCTGCACGTGGGCGAGCTCGGCGACGTCGCGCAAGGTCACCAGCGCGGTCGCCTGAGTCGGCAGCGGCATCCGGCGGGGCATGGTGCGAGGGTAGCGGCGAGGCCAGGTGCACCGATACAAGACTCTGATAAGGGGGGTTATCGAAGCGGAAGTAGCGGAATGGTCAAGGAGCCGCGAGCGTCAGCGAGGCAGCCGGCGAGTGCCGTGCTGCGAGACCGACGAATCAGAGGAGCGGATCCATGAGGCACCACACTCCGGCAGGAGAGCCAACCGCGGTGCCCGAGGACACCCGTGCCAAGCCCTGGGTGGCCCGGCACAAGGTGCTGACGGGCATCGGAGCCTTCGTGGTCCTCGGGGCCATCGTCGGCGCCTTGGGTGACGGCGGCGACGAGGCGGCCGGGCCGAGCGCCGAGCCCTCGATCACGGCGACCGGCACGGCCGTCGCCGAGCAGACTGCGGCCGAGCGCGAGGCTGCTGAGGAAGAGCGTCGCCAGGAGGAGGCCGAGGCCGCCGCGGAGGCCACAGCATCCGCCGAGGCCGCGGCCGAGGCTGAGCGCCAAGCGGAGGAGGAGCGTCGCCAGGAGGAGGCCGCCCAGGCGGCCGAGGCGAAGCGTCTTGGCACGGTCGCACAGCAGAACGCGTACCGCAGCGCAGTCCGGTATCTCGACTTCACCGCCTTCTCCCGCAAGGGCCTGGTGGAGCAGCTCCGGTACGAGGACTACAGCGCCGCCGACGCGGAGTTCGCGGTCGCGCGGCTCGAGGCCGAGGGCGGGGTCGACTGGAACGCGCAGGCGGCCGCGAGCGCGGCCAAGTACCTCGCGTTCACGTCGTTCTCGCGCGCGGGCCTCGTCGAACAGCTCGTGTACGAGGGATTCACCAAGTCGCAGGCGACCTACGGCGTGAGCACGACCGGGCTGTGAAGGCCGTCGCGCGCGGTCTCGACCGTGCGCCTCTGGTCGTCGAGGCTCGCGCTGGTCAGGCGCAGTGGCGACGCGGGATCGTCGGGTCCCTTCACAGCGCCGGATCGCGCACGTCAGTCGGCCAGCGCCTGGATGGCGTCGTCGTTCGTCTCGAACAGCCGCGTGGTGGACAGGCCCAGGTGCTCGGCGGTGAAGCGGTGCGCGGCACGGGAGATCCCGAACTTGATGCCACGACGAGTCAGGTCGGACTCGACCGCTCGCAGCGCGACGGCGCCGGTGTAGTCGACGTCGTACACGGCCTCCGCATCCAGGATCACGACCTTCAGCGGTGGTGACGAGTGGTCGGTCAATTCGCGCACGACCGACCGGAACGGTTCGGCGTTGGCGAAGAACAGTGGTCCCTCGAGTGCGACGACTGCGACCCCGGGCACCTCGGTGAGCGTCACCCCGGCCGGCAGCTCGGACCGCTCCGGCAGCCAGATGGGGCCAGTGTCCACGCGCCCCTTCGCGATCGTGTGCGCGCGGCTCGCGCGCCAGGTGTGCTCGACGATCGCGAGCAGCACCGCGATCACCACGCCCGGGCCGACCCCGATCACGGCCACGCCGACGAGCGTGATGATCGCGAGCGTCGCCTCGCGCTTGTCGTAGCGGCCGATCGCGCGCAGCTCCGAGAAGCGCATGATCCTGGTGCCGACGTACGCCAGGATCGCGCCGAGCGTGGCCTCCGGCAGCTCCTCGAGCAGCGACGTCGCGAAGAGCGCGACGACCACGACGATCACCACCGAGGTGAGGGTCGCCAGCTGGCTGCGGCCGCCGGACCGGGCGACGATGGCCGTCCGCGGCGGGCTCGCGTTGATGGGGAATCCCCCGACGAAGGCCGACCCGAAGGACCCAGCCCCGACGGCGACGAAGTCCCGGTTGACGTCGACCGGCTTCCGGCTGTCCGAGTCGCCGAACGACCGCGACACCGCGGCCACCTGGATGAGGCAGATGAACGCGATCGTCACCGCGGGCAGGAACACGTCGCTGAGCCGCTCGAGTGAGATCTCCGGCACCGAAAGCCCGGGGAGCCCGGCCGGCACCTCGCCCAACACGTCGACGCCGCGGTCGTCGAGGTCGAACGCCGCGACGACGACGATCGAGCCGATCAGGGCCAGGAGGGCGCCGGGGATCTTGGGGCTGACCCGCTCGAGGCCCATCACCAGCACGAGCGCGCCCGCCGCGATGGCGACCGACCACCAATTGGCCTCACCCAGCTCCGAGATGATGTGGCCGACCTGCTCGACCGGGCCGCCGTCCCCCTTCTCCACACCGAAGATCCGGGGGAGCTGCCCCACGATGATCGTGACCCCGACCCCGGCCAGGAAGCCCGTGGTCACCGGCGTCGAGAGGAAGTCCGCCAGCCAGCCGAAGCGCAGCAGGCCGACGATGATCAGCAGCACGCCGACCACGAGCGCCAGGAGCACGACGAGCTCGAGGTACTCGGGCGAGCCGAACGCGGCGTAGACGGAGAGCTGGGCCGCGAAGGTCCCGGTGATGACGGCGTCGGCGCCGGCCGAGAGCTGCCGGCTGGAGGCGAACAGCGCGACGGCCAACCCCGCGGCGATGAACACGTACAGGCCGAACTGCACGGGGAACCCGGCGAGCGTCGAGGTGGCCATCTGCTCGGGAATCGCGATCGCCGCGAGCGTGAGGCCGGCCAGCAGGTCCGGGCGCAGCCACGCTCGTCGGTACCCCTGCAGTGAGCTGAGAACCGGCCACGGGCGCGTGGCGCGCGGCGTCGAGGTCGTCTGGGCCATTCCCACACCCCCAGGGGCGACCGCGTACCAGCGCGCTTGCCACGCTGATCCGCGCGATCTGCGTGCAGGTTAGCGGCTCGTCAACCCAGCCGCATGCCCAACTCGGCCGGTGGCGGCGCGCCAGAAATGCGCGGTATAACCGATTCGGCGTCGGCTCGAGCCACACGCCGTTGTGCACGTGATCGGGAGGCGATTGTGTCCACGAGCGAGGCGTCAGGACTGACCGGGACGATCGAGGACGTGCAGCACGTCGTCGTCATCATGCAGGAGAACCGGTCGTTCGATCACTACTTCGGTGCGATGCCCGGGGTACGAGGGTTCGGTGATCGGTTCCCGATCCCGCTGGAGAGCGGCAAGCCCGTGTGGTTCGAGAGCGACGGCACGCGCGAGATCGCGCCGTTCCACCTGGACTCCACGCGGATGAACGCGGTGAAGGCCCCCAGCACGTCCCACGAGGGCGACTCCATGCAGGGAGCGTGGAATCAGGGCAAGTACGGGCTGTGGCCGATGTTCAAGGTCGACGAGCTCACCAAGGAGGTCAACGGCCAGTCGATGGGCTACTACGCCCGGCCGGAGCTCCCGTTCCAGTGGGCGCTCGCCGACGCGTTCACGCTCTGCGACAACCACTTCTGCTCGGTGCTGTCCGCGACCACGCCGAACCGGATCCAGTTCTTCTCCGGCTCCAACCACGACCCGCAGGTGCGCGCGGAGAACCGCCACCAGACGCCCGAGACCGCGGAGTTCGCCGGCGGCGGGCTGCGGCCGTGGGTCTTCGGCAGCTGGCCCGACTACAAGTTCAGCGGCGAGCCGTTCGACTGGCCGACGATCCCCGACGTGCTGGAGGCCGCGGGGGTGTCCTGGCGCATCTTCCAGGACCCGAACGACAACTTCCTCGGCGGCATGAACGGCTGCCTGGCGTTCCGCTCGTTCCGGGAGGCGCAGCCCGGCTCGCCCAACTACGACAACGGCATGAGCCTGTGGTCGCTCGACGACTTCGCGGCCCAGGTGCAGGACGGCACGCTGCCCCAGGTGAGCTGGATGCTCCCGTCGCAGGCGTGGTCGGAGCACGGCATGGGCTCGAGCACCGCGCGCGGCGCGGACTACGTGCACCAGATCCTGCAGGCGATCTGGGCCAACCCCGAGGTGTGGGCGCGCACCCTCGTCGTGCTCACCTACGACGAGAACGACGGCTACTTCGACCACGTGCCGCCGCCCGTGGTCCCGTCGTTCAACCTCGACGGCACGCGCGCCGGGGACTCCACGCTCGACGTCGACGGCATGTACTTCGACGTCACCGGGCTCAAGCCGTACCTCGACCCGGTCTTCAACGCGTACTTCTCGGCCGCGGGCCTGCCGGTCCCCGAGGAGGGCCTGTTCGCCAGCTACATCGACGAGCGCGACACCACGAGCGGTCCGATCCGCCCCCTCGGGATGGGCTTCCGGGTCCCGCTCGTCGTCGTCTCGCCGTGGTCGCGCGGAGGGTGGGTCGCCTCGGAGGTGTTCGACCACACGTCGGTCGCGCAGTTCCTCGAGAAGAGGTTCGGCGTCACCGTCCCGGCGATCGCGCCGTGGAACCGGGCCATGGCGGGCGACCTGACGAGCTGCCTCGACTTCACCGCGCACGACCCGTCGGTCCCGCAGCTGCCGGACACGAGCGGCTTCGAGGCCGTGGAGGTTCAGCAGCAGGCGATGCCCGCGCCGACGCCGCCCGAGACGTTCGCGTTCGGTCAGCCTTCCGGGACCCGTCCGTCGCGCCCGACGCCGTACGCGCTCGAGGTGGCCGACGGCGCCGACGACGGCCGGCTGACCCTGACGTTCGCGAGCTCGGGCGCCCGCGGCGCCGTCTTCCACGTCTACGACCGCCTGCACCTGGACCGCATTCCGCGCCGCTACAGCGTGGAGGCCGGCAAGAGCCTGACCGACGCCGCGTGGGACGGCGGGCGGTACGACTTGGAGGTGCACGGCCCCAACGGCTTCTACCGGTCGGTCCAAGGCGACGGCGCCGCGCCGACGACCGCGCGCCTCGAGCTCGAGGGGGCGCACGCGCTGCGGCTCACGCTGCGCAACGCCACGAGCGAGCCCGTGGACGCCGTGGTCACGTTCCACGCCTACGAGGAACGGGAGCCCGCGCGGCTGCGGCTCGACGCGCACGGCGACGCCGAGCTCTCCTGGGACGCGTCGTCGTCGGGCAACTGGTACGACGTCTCGGTCACCACGGGCGGCCACACCCGGCGGCTCGCGGGCCGGTTGGAGAACGGCGGCAACCTGGTGAGCGACCCGGCGTTCGGAGCCGCCTGAGCAGAGCGCCACATCGGGGAGTGCGGCGGGACCGATCCGGTGGGGGGACACTGGACGACAGCAGTTATCGCCTGACGAGGAGTTCACCGTGCCCCAGGGAGTTGTCCGCTGGTTCGACGCCGAGCGGGGGTTCGGCTTCCTCGACCTCGGGGAGGGCGCCGAGGACCTGTTCGTGCACGCCTCGGAGATCGTCGGCGACGACGGCGCCCGTGCCCTGCGCGAGGGGCAGGAGGTCGAGTTCGAGGTCGGCGAAGGCGACCGCGGCCCGCAGGCCCGCCGCGTCCGGGTCACGCGCGATCTCCCCGCCGACGCGCCCCTGGGGGTGCTCGGCACCGTGAGCTGGTACGAGCCGGCGAAGGGCTACGGCTTCCTCACCCCGGACGGCGGCGGCGCGGAGATCTTCCTGCACAGCTCGGCCATCGTCGGGGGCGGTGTGGTCCGCGAGGGGCAGCGGGTCGCGTTCCTGGTGGTCGACGGTGAGAAGGGCCCGCAGGCGGACCACCTGCTGCCGCTCGGCCAGCAGGCGGCGGCCGACGGCGCGGACGGCACCGTGACGTTCTTCGACGCGGACAAGGGCTTCGGGTTCATCGCCCCCGACTCCGGCGGCGAGGACGTCTTCGTGCACGTCCGGGCGTTGCTCGGAGGGCTCCGCGAGCTCTCCGAAGGGGATCGCGTGGCGTTCTCCGCGGCCGCGGGCGAGCGCGGCCCGCAGGCCCACGACGTCGAGTTGGTGGGCGGCCCCCCGCGTCGGCCCGCGGCGCCGGCGCGCGGGCGCTTCGAGCGGCCACGGTCGGCCGCCGCCCCCGCCCGCGGCGGCCAGGGTGTCGTCGCGCGCTACGACCCCGAGCGCGGCTTCGGCTTCATCACCCCGGACGCCGGCGGCGAGGACCTCTTCGTGCACGTGTCGGTGGTGCGCGGCTCCGAGGCGCTGGAGGAGGGCGACCGGGTCCGCTACGACGTCCGGCAGAGCGACCGGGGGCCGCAGGCGGACCGCGTCGAGCGGGTGTGAGGGCCGAGCTGCCCAGCGGTCGGCGCGCGCCGCGGACCTGGTGGCGCACGTAGAGGACGCCGTTCGCGGGCCGGACCGCTGCGCGTCGGCGGTCACGCCTAGGCTCGGCGCGTCCAGCCGTTCGTCCGGCCGCTCGTCCAGGGAGCCCAGCAGCGCATGACGCCCGACGTCGCCGAGTCCGAGGTGCGCCGCGTCGTCGGCGGGGGAGCGTTCGCTCGCGGGCAGGAGTACACGCGGTCGGGCCATGTCGTCGAGAGTGTGTGGGACGCCGAGGGCGCCGTGCTGCGCGGCCGCGTCCGCGGCGCACGGGCGCAGCCCTACGTCACGACCGTGCACCTGGCGGCCCGTCCGGACGGCTCCGGGTGGCGCGTCGCCGACACGTGGTGCACGTGCCCCGTCGGCTCGTCGTGCAAGCACGCCGCCGCGCTGCTGCTCAGCCGCGCGGGCGGCGCGGGCGGCGCGGGAGC
>JAEWOA010000072.1 GCA_023461115.1 Actinomycetes bacterium | reverse complement strand
AACCCGGAAGCTAAGCCCTTCAGCGCCGATGGTACTGCACTCGCCAGGGTGTGGGAGAGTAGGACGCCGCCGGACACCATTCAGAAGAAGCCACCCCCACACGGGGGTGGCTTCTTCTGTTTCCCGGGCCTATTTGAGGGCGCTTGGAGTCGCGCCTGGGGCGTGGCGGCGCTCTGGTCTCCGGTTGCTCGTCGAGATCGTTCCGGCGTCCGGATGAGGGCGTGGATGGTGCTTTCCCACCGTGCTGTCCGATCGTGCTGGCCCTTGGTGGCGTCGGTGTGGCGGGCGCGGGTTGAGGTGCGCGAGCGCACACGTCGTCGTCGTTTCCATGTTCATGGCGGGCTTGCGCGCGGTGAGTGTGGTCACACGCCGTGCTTTGCGTGCCTGTTTGCCCCGGAACGGTTGGGCCCGGTGGGTGACCTGATGAGACCATGGCCGTTGACGTGGCGAGGAGATCACACATGAACAGCGACGCGCGGCAGGGCCGCCCCAACGACGACCGTCGGCCGTCTCGGGATAGTGGCAGGGATCGGCCCACTCGAGGTGGAGGCGCCGGGCCGCGCGACGGTGATCGCCGGCCCTACCAGGGCGGGTCGTCTGCCGGCGGTGGTGATCGCCGCGATGACCGACGCGGCGGCGCGGACCGACGCCCGGCAGCGGACGGCGATCGTCGTACCGGTCCCGCCCGCGAGGGCACCTGGCAGCCGCGTGGCGCCGGCGCCTCGTACGGCAGCCGTGCCTCGCAATCCGACCGCCCTGCGCGCGACGATCGGCGCGGTGACCGGTCGTTCTCCGACCGCGCTCGCTCGGATCGTCCGTACTCGGATCGTCCGAACTCGTCGCGGTCGTCGGGCGAGCGGCCCTACTCGGCGCGCCCTCGACGGGACGACGCGCGTGGCGACCGTTCGTACGGTGCAGCTCGTGACCCGCGTCCGCAGGGCGATGGGCCTCGCGGAGCTCGGCCGTACTCGGACGGCGCACGCGGCGACAGGCCCGGCGCTGACCGTCCGTACGGGAGCCGTTCCGGCGACCGTCGCGGCGAGGGTGAGCGTTCTGGCAGTGAGCGTGCTGGCGGTGGGCGTTCGTACGGTGAGCGTCCTGGCGGTGGGCGTTCGTACGGTGAGCGTTCCGGCGGTGGGCGAGAGCAAGGGCGCCCGGGCGATCGGCCGCGGGGTGACCGCGCCGCTGGTGAGCGTTCGTACGGTGAGCGCTCTGACGGCGGCGGCCGGTCGTACGGCGCGCCGGCACGTGAGGGCCGGGACTTCGGTGAGCGCGCCTACGGCGAGCGCCCTCGCGGGGATCGGTCGAACGGACGCGGTGACGGCGCCGAACGCACCTATGGTTCTCGGTCGCAGGGTGAGCGGTCTTTCGGCGACAGGAACGCCGAGGCCCGCGGTGGTGGTGAGCGTTCGTATGGCGAGCGTTCGTCGGGTGGCCGTTCCGGCGGCGAGCGTCCGTACGGTGCGCGTCCGTACGGCGACCGTCCCCATGGAGACCGTGGTGGCGCCGACCGCGCTGACAGCCGCCAGCCTCGTGGGGAGCGGGATCGCGGATACGGCGACCGGTCGCCGGGGGGGCGCTCCTTCGGCGACCGCACTCGGGACGAGCGCGACGGCGGGTATGGCGCGCGGACTCAGGGCGACCGGAGCGCGGGCTCGCGCGGAGACCGGTCGTACGGCGACTCCGGCCGGTCGCGTGAGCGATTCGGCGGCGGTCAGCCGCCGCGTGACGGCCAGCGCGACTGGCGCGAACGCCAGGACCAGCAGCGTGACCACAGACAGCGGGACGACCGTGGGCGTGATGACCGTGGGCGGGACGACCGTGGGTACGGGCCGCGGCGCGACTCCGAACGCGGACCGGACCGGCGCGCGGGCGCCGACCGGCCCTTCGGCGACCGGCCCCGCTCGGGTGACCGGGGCGGCCAGCGCGGCGCCTCGTCGGGCGCTCGTTCTGAGCGTGGTCCGGGCCGCGACGCTGGCTTCGGCCCCGGTCGCGACAGCGGCCGGCCTTGGGAGTCGCGCGGCGACGACCGTCGTGCGACGCGGCCGCCCCAGGACCAGCGCGTCGTGGGGCCCGAGATCCCCGAGGATGTCGTGTTCGGCGACCTCGACCGGGCTGCGCGCGCTCCGCTGCGGACTCTGAGCAAGGAGAACGCGTTCGAGGTCGGCCGCCACCTGGTGATGGTCGGTCGGCTCCTCGACGTGGATCCCGAGCTTGCCTACGAGCATGCTCAGGCCGCGGTGCGACGTGGTGGGCGCGTGGACGTCGTCCGTGAGGCCGCCGGCCTCGCGGCGTACCGGACCGGTCGATTCGCGGAGGCGCTCCGTGAGCTGCGCACCGTGCGCCGGCTGAACGGGTCGTCCGAGCACCTGCCGGTGATGGCGGACTGCGAGCGCGGTCTGGGCCGCCCGGAACGTGCGATCGCACTCGCGCAGGAGCCGGACGCGGAGTCGCTCGATCAGGACGCGCGCGTCGAGTTGGCGATGGTGGTGTCCGGCGCCCGTCTCGACCTCGGCGAGGCGGAGGCAGCCGTCGCCGTGCTCAGCACGCCGGCGGTGGCTGGCGCCAAGGGCGTGCTCGCGGCACGTGTCGCGCAGGCGCGGGCCACGGCGCTCGAGGCCGCCGGTCGGGCCGACGAGGCGGCCGCCGAGCTGGCCCGCTTCACGTCGGACGAGCTCGACGCCGCCGCAGGCGACATCGAGCCGGACGAGGACGTCGTCGTGTTCGACCTCGAGGACGAAGCCGAGAGTGACGACACGGACGGCGCCGACGGTGACGCGGGCGACGACGGCGACGGCGACGACACCGGTGCCGCCGACGCTGCTGACGACGTTGACGCTGACGCGCTTGGCGACGCCGCCGAAGACGCTGACGCCGAAGACGCTGACACCGAAGACGCTGACACCGAAGACGCTGACGCTGACGTCTCCGAGGTCGCGGACGACGACATCCGTGACCAGCCCGCGCGGGATGCGGGGGAGACCGATGCCGTCGTGGAAGCGGCTGGCGCCGAGGCTCCCGAGCGCGTCGACCCCGAGGAGGTTCAGTGAGCGGGGGACTCATCGGATGCTCGGTGGCGCCGGCGGAGCGCTTCGACCTCGCGCTCGTCGATCTGGACGGCGTTGCCTACAAGGGCCATGAGGCCATTCCGGGGGCCTCGGCAGGGCTGACCGCGGCTCGGGACCGCGGGATGCGGCTGGTGTTCGTCACCAACAACGCGTCGCGCGAGCCGGAGTCGGTGGCGGATCAGCTCACGGGCCTGGGCATCCCCACCGAGCCGGCCGAGGTGATGACCGCGGCCCAGGCGGCGGCGCAGCTGCTGCGCACGCGCGTGCCGCAGGGCGAGCGGGTGCTCGTCGTCGGGGGAGCCGGCCTGGTCACCGCGGTGCGGGAGGCGGGGTACGTCGTCGTCGAGTCTGCCGACGACGAGCCCGTCGCGGTCGCGCAGGGCTTCGCGCCCGAAGTCGGTTGGGCACAGCTCGCGGAAGCCGCCTACGCGATCGAGCGGGGCGCGTGGCACGTCGCCTCGAACCTGGACCTGAGCCTTCCGACCGCGCGTGGTTTCGCGCCCGGCAACGGCTCGCTCGTCGGCGCCGTGCGGGCCGCCACCGGCGTGGCGCCGGACTCCGCGGGCAAGCCGTCGCCGACGATGTACGCGATGGCGGTCGAGCGGGCCGGTGCGCGAGAGGCGCTCGTCGTCGGCGACCGGCTCGACACCGACCTCGCCGGCGCCCGGGCCGGTGGCTACGTCGGACTGCACGTGCTCACCGGTGTGAGCTCCGCGCGGGACGACATCCTGGCCATCCCCGGCGAACGGCCGCACCTGATCGGCGCCGACCTCGGCGCGCTGCTCGTCGCGCACCCGGAGCCCTCGCGGGCCGGGGACGGGTGGTGGAGCTGCGGTGATGCGGCCGCGCGTGTCGTCGAGGGCGCGCTCGAGCTCGGCCGGGGCGACGGCTCCGCCGCGTTCCAGCTCGACCTCGTGCGCGCCGCGTGCGCGGCGGCGTGGGCCGCGGTCGACGACGGTGCCGAGCTCGACGCCTCGAGCGTGCCCGAGCTCACCGTGGGCGCCGCCTCCTAGGCCTCGGGCGCCTGCGCACCCCCGAGGCGCGCCAGCCTGTGGAGGAGCGGGTGGCTGTGGGTCGTGGCGGGTAGCGTGGGCGCGCGCACAGACGACGACGGGAGAGGCCCAGCGGTGGACGACGCAGCGGTGGACGACGCGGCAGTGGACGACGCATCGGTCGATGACGCAGTGGTCGATGACGCAGTGGTCGACAACTCAGCGGTCGACAACGGAGTCGTCGACGACGCAGCGGCGCCGGCGGATGCGGCCGTGGTCGAGGCGCTCGCACTGCTCGACGGGCTCGCGGACCAGCCGCTGTCCGCTCATGTGGCCGCCTTCGACGCTGTGTACGGGGCGTTGCAGGACCGGCTGGCCGAGGCGCAGGGCTGACCGTGGGCGCCCGGCTGGACTCCGAGTTGGTGCGGCGCGGGCTCGCGCGTTCGCGCGGCCATGCGACCGAGTTGATCTCCGCGGGGCGGGTGAGCGTCGCGGGGCGGACCGCCACGCGCTCGGCCCTCGTCGTCGCCGACGACGCCGCGGTGCTCGTCGCCGAGGATGACGGCCCCGAGTACGCCTCCCGGGCGGGGCACAAGCTCGCGGGCGCGCTCGACGCGTGGGCCGACGTCGTCGTCGCAGGCCGGCGTTGCCTCGACGCGGGCGCGAGCACCGGTGGGTTCACCGACGTGCTCCTGCAGCGGGGCGCGGCAGCGGTGTGCGCGGTGGACGTCGGGCACGGCCAGATCGTCGAGCGGCTCCGGGCCGATCCCCGTGTCGAGGTGCGTGAAGGTGTGAACGTGCGCGACCTCCGCGCGGGCGACTTGGACCCGGCGCCGGGGCTCGTCGTCGCGGATCTGTCCTTCATCTCGCTGACGCTCGTGCTCCCCGCGCTCGCCGCGGTCGCCGCGGCGGGCGCCGACCTGGTGGTGATGGTCAAGCCCCAGTTCGAGGTAGGTCGCGAGCGGTTGGGCGCCGACGGCGTGGTGCGGAGCCTCGACCAGCGCGTCGAGGCGGTCGTCGCAGTCGCGCGGAGTGCCGCGGCGAACGGGCTGACGGTCGTCGACGTCGTGGCGAGCCCGCTGCCCGGGCCGAGCGGCAACGTCGAGTTCTTCCTGCGGTTGGCCAAGCCGCCAGTCGAGCTCCTGGGCCTCCGCGAGGCGGGGCCCGACGGGCTCGTCGAGCGCGTCGGCCACGTGGTGCGGAGCGCGTCGTGACGCGCCGTGCGCTCGTCGTCACGCACTCGGGGCGTCCCGAGGCCGTCGACGCGGCACTCGAGGCGTCGCAGGAGCTGCGAGCCGCCGGGTTCGAGCCCGTGCTCGCGGGCGAGCACACCACGGTGGCGGAGCTGCCGTCCTTCGAGGTCGCGATCGTCCTCGGCGGCGACGGCACGATCCTGCGGGCCGCGGAGCTCACGCGCGGGAGCGCGGTGCCGCTCCTGGGCGTCAACCTGGGCCACGTCGGCTTCCTCGCCGAGAGCGAGCGCGACGACATCGGCGACGCTGTCCGTCGCCTCACCGCTGGCGAGTTCACGATCGAGGAGCGCGTGACCCTCGAGGTGACGGTGCGGCCGCTCGGAGGCGCCGTCGAGTCGGGCTGGGCGCTCAACGAGGCATCGTTGGAGAAGGCCTTGCCCTCGCGCATCCTCGAGGTCGCGGTGGAGATCGACGGGCATCCGGTGTCGAGCTTCGGTTGCGACGGCGTGGTCGCGGCGACCGCGACCGGATCGACCGCGCACGCGTTCTCCGCCGGCGGGCCCGTGGTGTGGCCCGACGTCGACGGGACCATCCTGGTGCCGATCTCGGCGCACGCGCTGTTCGCCCGCCCGCTCGTGATCGGACCGCGCAGCGTCGCGGCGTTCGAGGTGCTCGACCGTTCGCCGTCGTCGGGCGTGCTGACCTGCGACGGGCGCCGCACGATCCCGGTGCCGCCAGGTTCCCGCGTCGAGGTCCGCCGCGGCGAGGAGCCGGTGCGCCTCGCGAGGCTGACGCCGGCGCCGTTCACGACGCGCCTCGTCAACAAGTTCGGCCTGCCGGTCGACGGGTGGCGGGGAGAGAGCGCACGCCGCGCGCGTCAGGCGAACGGGAATGGGCACGCGAAGGGCGGGGCCAAGTGATCGAGGAGATCCGAATCGCGGACCTGGGCGTCATCGGGGCCGCGGAGGTCGCGCTCGGACCAGGGCTCACCGTCGTCACCGGGGAGACCGGGGCGGGCAAGACCATGGTGCTCACCGCGCTGTCGCTGCTGCTCGGCGGCCGGGCCGACCCGGCGACCGTGCGGTCGGGGGCCTCGGGCGCGAGCGTCGAGGGCCGCGTGGTCCTGCCGGTGGGCCACCCCGCGCTCGAGCGGGCGGCTGACGCGGGCGGCGTGGTCGACGACGACGGAAGCCTGGTGCTGGTTCGGACCGTGGGCGCCTCGACCGACGCCGCGGCGGGCCGGTCACGCGCGTTCGTCGGCGGCCGCTCCGTGCCGCAGGCCGTGCTCGGCGAGCTCGCGGAGGCGCTCGTCACGGTCCACGGCCAGGCCGACCAGGCTCGGCTGCGCTCGCCCGCGCGGCAACGTGTCGCGCTCGACGAGTTCGCCGGGCCCGAGCACCGCGCGGCGCTCCAGGAGTACCGCGAGGCGTGGGCCCGCCGGGCACGCCTCGTCGCCGAGCTCGACGACCTCGTGGCGCGCGCCCAGGACCGCGCGCGCGAGGCCGAGCTGCTACGGCTCGGGCTGTCAGAGGTGGAGCGGGTCGACCCGCAGCCCGGCGAGGACCGTGACCTCGGCGCCGAGCACGAGCGGCTCGCGCATTCCGAGGACCTCCGCGCGGCGGCGGCGGGCGCGCACCTGGCGCTGGCGGGTGACGCGGACGCCACCGGTGAACAGCCGAGCGCCGCGGACCTCGTCGAGCAGGCCCGCCGCTCGCTCGACCATGCGGCGGCGCACGACGAGGTGCTCGCCGCGCTGTCACAGCGGGTCGCCGAGGCCGGTTACCTGCTCGCCGACGCGGCGACCGAGCTCTCGGCTTACGTCGACGACCTGCAGGCCGACCCGCGGCGGCTCGAGGCAGTGCAGCAGCGGCGCGCGGAGCTGGGCACGCTGACGCGCGCTTACGGCGCCGATGTCGGCGAGGTGCTGGCCTGGGCGCAGGACGCGAGCCGACGGCTGCTCGAGCTCGAGGGCGGCGACGCGCGCATCGACGAGCTCCGCGCGGAGCGCGACACGCTGGCCGCGCGGATTGCCGTACTGGCCGCCACGCTCTCGGCCACTCGAGCCGAAGCAGCCGCGCGGCTCGCGGACGCGGTGACCGCCGAGCTCGGTGGCCTTGCGATGGCCGGGGCCGCGCTCGTCGTCGCGGTCGAGCAGGCGGACGAGGGCCCGCACGGCGCCGACGAGGTCGAGATGCGCTTGATCCCGCATGCCGGGGCGCCCGCGCGCGCCCTCGGCAAGGGCGCCTCGGGAGGCGAGCTCTCGCGCGTGATGCTCGCGATCGAGGTCGCGCTCGCCACGGCGCCGGGCGCCCGCGACGCACGGCCGGGGACGTTCGTCTTCGACGAGGTCGACGCGGGGGTGGGAGGGCGCGCGGCGATCGAGGTCGGCCGCCGACTCGCCGAGCTGGCGCGCGAATCCCAGGTGATTGTGGTCACCCACCTCGCCCAGGTCGCTGCCTTCGCCAGCCGTCACCTGGTCGTGACGAAGTCGCAGGCCGGGGGTGTCGACGTGGTCACAGCCTCGGATGTGAGGGCAGTCGACGGTGAGGACCGCGTGCGTGAGCTTGCTCGCATGCTCTCGGGCCAGGACGAATCCTCCGCGGCACGCACACACGCCGCAGAGCTCCTCGCACTGTCCGACGTGGGACGATGACCCACGATGAGATCCTCGCTGCGCCGTCGCTCCACCCTGCCCGAACCCGGCGTCATCGCCGGGCCGGCCCGCGTCGACCGTCGCACCAAGGCGCTGACCAAGCGCCTGCGGCCGGGCGACATCGCCGTCATCGACCATGAGGACCTCGACCGCGTGTCGGCCGAGGCCCTGGTCGCGTGCCAGCCGGCCGCCGTGCTCAACGCCGCCAAGTCGACCTCGGGGCGCTACCCGAACCTCGGCCCCGAGATCCTGATCGAGGCGGGCATCCCGCTCGTCGACGGGCTCGGGCCGGACGTCATGTCCCTCGTCGAGGGGCACGCGCTCAAGGTCGTCGAGGCGAGCGTCTACGAGGGCGAGAACCTCGTCGCCGAAGGCGTCGAGCAGACCCCGGTCACGGTCGCGTTCGCGATGGAGGAGGCCCGCTCCGGGCTCTCGGTGCAGCTCGAGTCGTTCGCCGCGAACACCATGGACTACCTGCGACGCGAGCGTGACCTGTTGCTCGACGGCGTCGGCGTGCCCGACATCGAGACCGTGATCGACGGCCGCCAGGTGCTGATCGTCGTGCGCGGCTACCACTACAAGGAGGACCTGGTCACGCTGCGGCCGTACATCCGTGAGTACCGCCCGGTGCTCATCGGCGTGGACGGCGGCGCGGACGCGATCCTCGACGCAGGCTGGCGCCCGGACATGATCGTGGGCGACATGGACTCGGTGTCCGACCGCGCGCTCAAGTGCGGCGCCGAGGTCGTCGTGCACGCCTACCGCGACGGCCGCGCGCCCGGCCTGTCGCGCGTCGAGCAACTCGGCGTGCGGCATGTGGTGTTCCCCGCGACCGGCACGTCCGAGGACGTCGCGATGCTGCTCGCGGACGACAAGGGCGCGGAGCTCATCGTCGCGGTCGGCACGCACGCGACCCTCGTCGAGTTCCTGGACAAGGGGCGCTCCGGCATGGCCAGCACGTTCCTGACGCGCCTGCGCGTGGGCGGCAAGCTCGTCGACGCCAAGGGTGTCTCTCGGCTCTACCGGCAGCGGATCTCGAACGTCCAGCTCGGGCTCCTCGTGCTCGCCGGCCTGCTCGCGCTCGGCGTCGCGCTGGCCTCGACCGCGGCCGGCCAGACGTTCTTCGGGCTCGTCGGGGCGCGCTTCGACGACTTCACCTCCTGGATCGGCTCGATCTTCGGCGGTGGCGCATGAGCCGCCCCGCGCCGACCACACGCGGCGCCGACCGCACCCTTGCCCGCACGACCCTCGGAGACTGCTCCCTGTGATCGACTTCCGCTACCACGTCGTCTCGCTCATCTCGGTGTTCCTCGCGCTCGCCGTGGGCATCGCACTGGGCGCCGGCCCCCTCAAGGAGACGATCGGCGACACGCTGACCGGCCAAGTCGACCAGCTGCGCTCCGAGAAGGACGAGCTGCGGTCCCAGCTCGACGACTCGCAGCGATCGCTCAGCGACACACGCGCCTTCGTCGACGCCAGCGCGCCGCAGCTGCTCGACGGTGCGCTGGCCGACCGCCGTGTCGCGGTCGTCTCGCTCGGCGAGGTCGGCCAGGACGAGCTCACCGCGATCGACGAGCGACTGGTCCAGGCCGGCGCCGAGGTCACGGCGCACGCGACCCTCACGGACGCCTGGTTCGACCCCGACCTGCGGAGCTTCCGGCAGGCGCTCGCGGGCAGCCTCGTGACTTTCCTCGAGCCGGTCCCGGCGGACGGTGCGACGCTCGACGCGCAGTTGGCGCAGGCGCTGATCCAAGGGCTCACGGGCGCGGACCCGGCGTCGCCGGACAAGCTCACCTCCGCGGCCTCCGACGTGCTCGACATCCTCTCGGGCGGCGACAACCCTCTCGTCTCGCTCACCGACAAGGTGGAGCGGGGCGCCGACGCGATCGTCGTGCTCGCGGCGCCGGCCGCCGCCTCGGGCGACGACGGAACGACGCCGACCGCCACGCCCGCGCCCGCGACCGTCGACGCCGAGCTCGCGGTGCTCGCCGCCGCGCAGGAGTTCTCGACGGGCGCCGTGCTGGCGGACGGGCCGCGGGGCCCGCAGAGCCTGGTCGACGTCGTCCTGGGCGACGACGCGCTCGCGTCGCGCATCACGACCGTGTCCGGCGCCGACGAGGTGACCGGGCAGGTCACGGTCCCGCTCGCGCTCGCCTCGAGCATCGCGCAGGCCGTCGGGCACTACGGGTTCGGGCCTGACGAGACCGTGCTGCCGGAGCCTGTGGAGCTCGCGCCCGTCGACCGGACGCCGCGGATCCCGGAGACCGAGCAGACGCCTCCCGGTCAGGAACCGACGTCGACTCCGACCGCCCAGGCGGGCGGATGAGCGCGGCACGCCGGTTCGGCGCGGCCGCCGCGGCACGCACGGCCGTCTCGACCGTCCGCGCGGCGCTCGACGAGGCGCCCCCGGGAGGGCATGTGCGCTGGGAGCGCACGAACCACCGCGGCGAGACCGTCAGCATGCTCGAGGGCCCGGCCGTGGCGGCGGGCGTCCTGTTGGGCGCGGTGGCAGGCGCGACGAGCGGCCGTTCCGCTGCGGCGACCGCGGTCGCGACCGCAGGCGGCGCCGCCTTCGGGATCATCGACGACCTCGCCGAGGACATGGGCGACCGCCGCAAGGGGCTGCGCGGCCACCTGGGTGCGCTCGCGCGCGGCGAACTGACCACGGGCGGGCTCAAGGTGCTCGGCATCGGGGCGTCGTCGCTGGCCGCGGCCGCGATCGCGACTCCGCTGCGCGGTGCGTCGGGCGCGCGGCGGTCCGCCATCGGCTGGGCCGCCGACGTCGCAGTCTCGGGGGCCCTGATCGCGACGACCGCCAACCTGGTGAACCTGCTGGACCTGCGCCCGGGGCGCGCGCTCAAGGCCACAGC
>JAEWOA010000071.1 GCA_023461115.1 Actinomycetes bacterium | reverse complement strand
ACGCCGACGAGCACGTCGCCGCTCGTGGTGGTCGCAGGTGTGCGGGCCGTGCCTTGCGTGGCGCGGCCCGCGTCGACGCAGAACACGCGGCGCGCGGACGCCCAGGCCGCGACCTCGTCGTCGGCCGCGCGGTCCCCCGTCGCGGTGTGCACCAGCCACGCGTCGTCGAGGTCCGCCGCCTCGACCTCACGCGCGCGCCACTCCACCTGCCCCCAACGGTGCAGGTCACGCAGCGGCTCGCACAGCGCGGGCGCGACGACGAGCACGCGGGCGCCGTCCGCCACGAGCCCCGTGACACGGCGAGCCGCGACCGGCCCACCACCCGCGACGACCACGCGCCGGCCGGACAGGTCCACCCCGAGCATCGTCGTCACGCGCCCACCTCCAGCACGCCGGCGACGACGCGCACGGGCCAGACCCGCAGGTCGGCCGACAATCCCGCGGCCGGCGCCTTGCCCGCGACGTCGAGGCACGCCCCCGTGCGCAGGTCGAACACCTGCTTGTACATCGGCGACGCGACCGTGGGCACGCGGTCGCCGTCCACCAGGCGGCTGCCGACGATGCCGCGCGAGATCACGTAGGCGTCGCTGAACGGGTCGTGCTGCTGCACCGCGTACGCCGTGTCGTCGACCAGCCGGAACACCGCGACCTGCACACCGTCGACGAGGGCCGCGGCTCCCCGCTCGGGGGCCAGGTCGTCGAGCCGGCACACCGCGACCCAGCGGGCGACCTCGTCGCTCGTCGTCGTCTCCACCGCCACACTCATGCGCGCACCTCCAGCGTCGTCCCCGCCACCAGCACGGCCTCGCCGCGCGCCGCGGCCGCCCGCTCGTCGGACGTCGCGGGCCGCGCCTGCCCACGCTCCGGGACGTACGCGAGCGACGGGTCCGCGACGTCGGGCGCGTTGACGAACGACGCGAACCGCCGCAGCTTCACGGGGTCGTCGAGCGTCGCCTTCCACTCGTCCTCGTACTCGACGACGTGCCGGGCCATCTGCGCGTCCAGGTCCGCGCAGATGCCGAGCGAGTCGTCCATGACCACGGCGCGCACGCCGTCGAGCCCGCCCTCGACCTCGTCGACCCACGGCGCCGTGCGCTGCAGCCGGTCCGCCGTGCGGATGTAGTAGAGGAGGAAGCGGTCGATCGTGCGGATCAGCGACTCGGTGTCGAGGTCCTCCGCGAGCAGCCGCGCGTGCCGGGGCGTGAAGCCGCCGTTCCCGCCGACGTAGACGTTCCAACCCTTGTCGGTCGCGATCACGCCCACGTCCTTCCCGCGGGCCTCGGCGCACTCGCGGGCGCACCCGCTGACCCCGAGCTTGAGCTTGTGCGGGCTGCGCAGGCCCCGGTACCGGAGCTCCAGCAGCACCGCGAGCGCGACCGAGTCCTGCACCCCGAACCGGCACCACGTGGACCCGACGCACGACTTCACGGTCCGCAGGCTCTTGCCGTAGGCGTGCCCGGACTCGAAGCCCGCGTCCACGAGCTTGCGCCAGATCAGCGGGAGCTGGTCGATGCGGGCGCCGAACATGTCGATCCGCTGGCCGCCCGTGATCTTGGTGTACAGCCCGAACTCCTGGGCCACGGCGCCGATCGCGATCAGCCCCTCCGGGGTGACCTCGCCGCCCGGGATGCGCGGCACCACCGAGTACGAGCCGTCCTTCTGCAGGTTGGCCATCACGTGGTCGTTGGTGTCCTGCAGCGCGGCGCGCTCGCCCTCGAGGACGTGCGCGGGGGCGGTCGTCGCGAGGATCGACGCGACCGCGGGCTTGCAGATGTCGCAACCGCGCGCGTCCTTCGTCGTGCCGAAGCGCTCGACGACCGCCGTGAACGTCTGGACGTCCGCCACCCGGATCGCGTCGTACAGCTGCGCGCGTGAGAGCGCGAAGTGCTCGCACAGCGCGCTCGAGACCGTGATGCCCTGCTTGGCGAGCTCGGTGGTGACGAGCTTCTTGACGAGCGGCAGGCACGAGCCGCACGACGTCCCCGCCCGGGTGCAGGCCTTGACCGCGCCCACGTCGGTGCATTGGTGCTCGGTGACCGCCGCGCGGATCGTGCCCGCGGAGACGTTGTTGCACGAGCACACGCCCGCGTCGTCGGGGAGCTCGAGCTCGGGGGCGCCACCGCCGCCCTCCGGGAGCAGGTAGGCGGCCGGGTCGCCCGGGAGCTCGCGGCCGAGCATCGGGCGCAGGCTCGCGTACGCGGACGCGTCGCCGACGAGCACGCCGCCCAGCAGGGTGCGCGCGTCGTCGGACATCACGAGCTTCTTGTAGACGCCCGCCACGGGGTCCGCCCAGACGACCTCGAGCGCGCCCGGCGTCGCGCCGAACGCGTCGCCGAAGCTCGCGACGTCGACACCCGCGAGCTTGAGCTTGGTGGCCGTGTCCGCGCCCGGGAACTGCGCGTTCCCGCCGAGGAGGCGGTCGACCGCGACCTCGGCCATCGCGTACCCGGGGGCGACGAGGCCGATGCATGCCCCTTGAATGCACGCGACCTCGCCGACCGCGGAGATGTGGGGGTCGCGCGTCAGGCACGTGTCGTCGACGACGACGCCGCCGCGCGGGCCGATCGGCAGGTCCGCGTCGCGGGCCAGCTCGTCGCGCGGCTTCACGCCGGCCGCGACGACCACCACGTCGGTGTCCAGCCGCCCGCCGTCCGCGAAGTCGAGCCGCCCGACCCCGCCGCGGCGGTGCGGGCGGATGCGCGTGGTCGCGGCGTTGAGCCGCACCGCCACACCCAGGTGGTTGATCAGGCGCCGCAGGGCCTCGCCGCCGCCCAGGTCCACCTGCGCCGACATCAGGTGCGTCCCCACCTGGAGGACGGTCGCCTGCGCTCCGAGCGCCTGCAGCGCGCCGGCCGCCTCGAGGCCGAGCAGACCGCCGCCGATCACGGCGCCCCGGACCACGGTCTTCGTCGTCTTGAGGTGCTCGACGTAGCCGCGCAGCGCGGCCACGTCGTCGACCGTCCGGTAGACGAACACGCCCTCGGCGTCCGCGCCCTCGATGGGCGGCACCCACGCCGACGAGCCCGTCGCGAGCACCAGGTGGTCGTAGTGCTCGACGCGGCCGCGCCGCGTGGTGACCGTGCGCGCCGCCCGGTCGATCGCCGTGACCTTGTCGTCCCGGTGGAGCGCGACGAGCTCGTCGGCCCAGAGCGCGGCGTCGCCCAGCGCCAGGTCGTCGGCGTCACGGCCGGAGAAGTAGCTGGTCAGCGCGACACGGTCGTAGGGGCGGCGCGGCTCCTCCGCGAGGACGGTGACGCGCCAGCGGCCGGCGGTGTCACGGTCGCGCAGCGCCTCCACGAGGCGTTGCGCCACCATGCCGCCACCGACGACGACGAGATGCCTGCTCATACCGGGGGCTCCGTCCGACGAGGGGCGAGGGCATACCCCGACGGTAGGAAGCCCGTGTTTCACGCCAGGCGGCGCCGCGTTTCCCGGCAGCAACACTTCGCTCACACCGCGGTGGCGCGCGCCGTGAGGCGGCCGCGTGTCGGTGGGGCGTGGCAGGGTTCCGCGGCATGGGAGTGGTGATCGCGTTGCTTCGGGCCGTCAACGTCGGCGGGCGCACGCTCACGTCGGCGCAGCTGAAGGCCGTGGCGGCCGCGTCGGGCTACCGCGAGGCCGTGACGTACGTGAACTCGGGGAACCTGGTCGCGGTGGCGGACTCGTCGCCCGACGACGTGGCGGCCGAGTTGTCGCGCGCGCTCTCCGACGAGGCGGGTTTCGCTGTGCGGGTCGTCGCACGGTCCGCGGAGCGGTGGGCGCGGCTCGTCGAGCGGCTGCCGTTCCCCGACGAGGCGCGCGACGACCCCTCGCACCTCGTCGCGGTGTGCTGGGACGGCCCGGCCCAGGACGGCGCCGCAGACTTCGTCGCCTCGAAGCGCGGCGGCGAGCGCCTCGTCTGGGACGGCGACGTGCTGTACGCCTACTACCCGGACGGCATCGGCCGGTCCAAGCTCACGCTCGCGATCCTGGAGAAGGCCGCGGGGCGCACCGGCACCGCGCGCAACTGGAACACGGTCCTGGCGCTCGCACGCCTGGCCGACGAGCGTCGGTGACCGGCAGCCTTGTCATCCGAGCGACGGGCTGGTGGGATCGAGCGCGTGTCTGTGCTGAGCATCGAGGCCCTGAACAAGTCGTACGGCGACGTGCGCGCGCTGCGCGACATGTCGTTCGAGGTGCGCGGCGGGGAGATCTTCGGCTTCGTCGGGTCCAACGGCGCCGGGAAGTCCACCGCGATGCGCATCATCCTCGGCGTGCTGGCGGCGGACTCCGGTGAGGTCCGCTGGGACGGCACGCCGCTGGACCTCCACGTGCGCCGCCGCATCGGCTACATGCCCGAGGAACGCGGGCTCTACCCCAAGATGAAGGTGGGCGAGCACCTGACCTACCTCGCGCGGCTCCACGGCCTCGGCCCGGCCGCCGCGCGCTCCGCGATGGAGCACTGGACGCAGACGCTCGGGATCCACGAGCGGCGCGGCGACGAGGTGCTGCGGCTCTCGCTCGGGAACCAGCAGCGCGTGCAGCTCGCGGCGGCACTCGTGCACGACCCCGACATCCTGGTGCTCGACGAGCCGTTCTCCGGCCTCGACCCCGTCGCCGTCGACGTCATGAGCCAGGTGCTGCGCGACCAGGCCGCGCGCGGAGTGCCCGTGATGTTCTCCTCCCACCAGCTCGAGCTCGTGGAGCGGCTGTGCGACCGCGTCGGGATCGTGCGGTCCGGCGCCCTGGTCGCCAACGGCGGGATCGACGAGCTGCGCACCACACCCGAGCGCCGCTGGCTCGTCGAAGGGCCGCCGCCCGAGGCGTGGCTGGGCGCTGTGCCGCACGCGCGCGTCGTCGAGCGCCACGACGGCCGCACGCTCGTCGAGGTGGCGAACCCCGCGCTGACGGACGTGGACCAGGACCTGCTGCGCGCCGCGCTGGCCGCCGGGCCGGTCCGCGGCTTCACGCTCACGCGCCCGTCGCTCGTCGAGCTCTACCGCCACGTGGTGTCCACCGACGAGAAACCCACCGCCGACGCGGCGCCCGACGCCACGCGCGCGCCGACCCCGACGACCCCGACGACCCCGGAGGCGGCCCGATGAGCGCGCCCAGCCACAGCCCGCTCGGCACGGGCGCCGCGATCCGCCTGGTCGCGGGCCGCGAGATCTCGACCCGCGTGCGCTCCAAGTCGTTCCTGTGGACCACCGTGCTGTTCGTCGTCGCGGTCGTCGGCGGCGGCGTGCTCCTCAACGTCATCAACGGCGACGGGCCCGCCGCCAGCACGGTCGGCTTCACGCCCGAGGCCGCCGCCGCGGCTCCCGCGTTCGCCGCCACCGCCGAGGGACTCGGCGTCGAGGTCGACACGAGCGACGTCTCCGTCGACCAGGGCGAGGACGCGCTGCGCGCCGACGAGCTCGACGTGGTGATCACCTCGGTGGCCCCGACTCTCGCCGTCCAGGTCCACGAGTCGGTCCCCCAGCAGCTGCAGCCGGTGCTGGCCGCATTCGCGCAACAGCTCGCGCTGTCCGCCGCGGTCACCGAGCTGGGCGGCGACCCGGGCGACGTCGCCACGCAGCTCGGCGAGGCAGAGCCGCAGGTCACCGAGTTGGAACCGCAACCCGCGCGCGACGGCGGGCAGATCGCCGCCGGGTACCTCGCGGGCATCCTGCTGTTCCTGTCCCTCATGACCGCGGGGCAGCTCGTGGCCCAGGGCGTCGTCGAGGAGAAGTCCAGCCGGGTGGTCGAGCTGCTGCTCTCGGCGGTCCGGCCCAGCCAGCTCATGGCGGGCAAGGTGCTGGGCATCGGCGTGGTGGGGCTGATCCAGGTGGTCGCGGTCGTCGGGTCAGGTGTGGGGACGGCGCTCGCACTCGGGCTGCTCGACTCGTCGTCGCTCGACCTCGGCTCCGCGGCCCTGTGGGCGTTGACCTGGTTCGTCGTCGGGTTCGCGATGTACGCGCTGGTGCTCGCGGCGCTCGCGTCGCTCGTCTCACGCCAGGAGGACGTCGGCTCGGTGACCGGGCCGGTGATGACGCTCCTCGTGGTGCCCTACGTCATCGGCATCTCGATCCTGCCGTGGGACCCGACCAACTCGCTGGCCACCACGTTGTCGTACGTGCCGTTCTTCTCCCCCATGCTGATGCCGATGCGCATCGCGCTCGGCGTCGCGACCACCTGGCAGGTGCTGCTGGCGCTCGCGCTCTCCCTGGCGCTGATCCCGGTGCTGGTGTGGATCAGCGCGCGGGTCTACTCGGGCGCGGTGCTGCACTCGGGCGGGCGGATCAAGCTCAAGGACGCGCTGCGGGGGATCTGACCCGCGGGCTGTCTGAACGGGGTGCGGGCGCTTACGTTGGGCGCATGACCACGCTCTTCACCAAGATCATCGCCGGCGAGATCCCCGGGCGGTTCGTCTGGTCGGACGACGTGTGCGTCGCGTTCGGCACCATCGCGCCGATCACCGACGGGCACGTGCTGGTGGTGCCACGCGCCGAGATCGTCGAGTTCACCCAGGCGCCCGACGACGTGCTCGCGCACCTGATGCGCGTGGCCAAGGTGATCGGCGCCGCACAGATGGCGTCGTGGTCCGCGCCGCGCGCCGCGCTGCTCGTCGCGGGGTTCGAGGTGCCGCACCTGCACCTGCACGTCCTGCCCGCCTGGGGTGAGGCGGAGCTGAGCTTCTCCCACGCCCGCCACGACGTCCCCGCGCAGTCCCTGGACGCGGCCGCGGAACGCCTCCGCGCGGCGCTGCGCTCCGCGGGCCACGGCGCACACGTCCGCGACGCGTGAGCCCTCGCCAAGAGCACGTGCGCGGGCTCACCATGAGGGCGTGACGAGCGGGAAGTGGTGGGCGGCAGTGGCGGGCGTCGTGGCCGGCGTCGTCACCGTGGGGATCGGCGCCCTCGTCGCGCTGATCACCGGACCGCAGAGCGATCCCCTGCTCGCGGTCGGCGCCGCGTTCGTCGACCTGACGCCCGCGTGGCTCAAGGAGTTCGCGACCTCCACGTTCGGCACCTCCGACAAGGCGGTGCTCGCGATCGCGGAGATCGTCGTGTTGCTCGGGCTGGCCGCCCTCGCCGGGGTGCTCGCCGCACGACGATGGATCGCCGGCGCCGTCGTCGTCGGGGTGCTCGGCGCGCTCGCGGCGGCCGCGGCGCTCGGCCGGCCGGACGCGGGGCCAGGCGC
>JAEWOA010000070.1 GCA_023461115.1 Actinomycetes bacterium | reverse complement strand
TACCTGGCGGGGCACTCCGACGTGGTGCTCGGGGCGACCGTCGCCGACGACCCCGCGCTGCACGCACGTCTCGTCGCGCACCGCACGACCCACGGCGCGATCGCCGGACCGTTCGAGGTGTGGCTCGCGCTGCGCGGGCTGCGGACCCTCGCGCTGCGCGTCGAACGCGCGCAGGCCAACGCTGCCGAGCTCGCGCGCCGCCTCTCGTCGCACCCGGGCGTGGTCGAGGTGCGGCACCCGAGCCTGCCCGACGACCCGGGCCACGAGCGCGCCGCGCAGCAGATGGACGGGTTCGGGTCGATCATCGGGCTGCGCCCGGCGGGCGGGGCCGCGGGCGCCGACGCCCTCGTCGCGGCGGTGCGCCTGTGGCTGCCCGCGACGAGCCTGGGTGGCGTCGAGTCCAGCCTCGAGCGCCGCCGCAGGTTCCCCACCGAGTCGCCGACGGTGCCCGTCGACCTCCTGCGCCTCTCGGTCGGGATCGAGGACGTCGAGGACCTGTGGGCCGACCTGGCCCGCGCGCTCGACTCCGCGCGCGCCTGACCGCTACCGGCGGCTGCCGACCTCGGACCGGTGCGGCCGCGCCAGCAGCAGCGGCGCGAGCTGGTCCACCGGCAGCCCCTCGTAGAGCACCCGCACGACCGCCTCGGTGATCGGCATCTCGACGCCGAGCCCGTTCGCGAGGTCCAGGATCGGCCGGCACGACTTCACCGCCTCGGCGGTTCCGCCCGTCGCCTCGATCGCGTCCTGCAGGCCCATGCCGCGCCCGACGTGCCCGCCGAGCGTGTGGTTGCGCGAGTCGGGCGACGCGCACGTCGCCATCAGGTCGCCCATTCCCGCCAGGCCGGGGAACGTCTCGGCGTCCGCGCCCAGCGCCATGCCCAGGCGCGCGATCTCCGCGAGCCCGCGCGTGATCACGGTGGCCATCGTGTTGTAGCCCAGCCCGCGGCCCTGCGAGATCCCGACCGCGAGCGCGATCACGTTCTTGACCGCGCCGCACAGCTCGACGCCCACGACGTCGGGGTTCGTGTACGGGCGGAAGTACGACGACGCGCACGCGCGCGCGACCAGCCGCGACGTCTCCTGCGAGACCGACGCGACGACCGTCGCGGTCGGCTGGCGCCGCGCGATCTCCTTGGCCAGGTTGGGCCCCGAGACCACGGCCAGCCGCTCCGGCGGCAGCCCGAGCGACTCGCCGACGACCTCGCTCATGCGCCGGTCCGTGGACAGCTCGACGCCCTTCATGAGCGAGACCGCGACCGCGTCGGGCGCGAGCGTCCCACGCAGTGGAGTCAGGGTCTCACGGGCGACCTGCGACGGCACCGCCACGACGACGACGCGTGCGCCCGCCACCGCGGCGCGCAGGTCCGTGGTCGCGGAGATCGTCGTCGGAAGGTCGATGCCCGGCAGGTAGCGCTCGTTGCGGTGCTCGTCGCGCAGCTCGCGCACCACGTCGTTGCTGCGCCCCCACACGACGACGTCGCATCCCGCGTCCGCCATCACGGCCGCGAAGGTGGTGCCCCACGCCCCCGAGCCCAGCACGGCGGCGCGCAGCGGCGCGGACGTCTCCGGCGGGGCCTGGTCTGCGGTCACGGGAACTCCGGGCGCGTGGCGTGGTCGCCGCCGACGCGGTGCTCGCCCTGCGCCAACGGCTTGCGCATGTCGTACCGGACCGCGGGCGCGGGCTCGCCACGGACCTCGACGAGCAGCGCGGTGATCGCGTCCATCACGCGCTCGGTGGCCTCGCGGAGCGTCGCGGCGTCCTGCGGCCGGTCGTACAGGTCGTCGAGCACCACGGGCGGGCCGGCGACGACCGTCACGCGCTTGGGCGGGATCGGCTTGAACAGCTTCTTGTACCGGCCGAGGAGGTCCTGCGCGCCCCACTGCGCGATCGGGATCACCGGCGCCCTCGTCGTGAGCGCCAGGCGCGCCACCCCGGTCTTGCCCACCATCGGCCACAGGTCGGGGTCACGCGTGAGCGTGCCCTCCGGGAACACGGCGACGCACTCGCCGTCGACGATCGCCTGGACGCCCGCCGCGAGTGAGTCGCCCGCCGACGACGTGTTGCGGTAGACGGGGATCTGCCCGGACTTGCGCAGCACCATCCCGAGGACGGGCACCTTGAACAACGGCGCCTTGGCCAGGATCCGCGGCGCGACGCCGTTGTCCCACAGGTAGTGCGCGAACGTCAGCGGGTCGATGTTCGTCATGTGGTTGGACGTCGCGATGAAGCCGCGGTCGGCCGGCAGGTGCTCGGCGCCGCGCCAGTCGCGCTTGGTGATCGCCAGCAGGATCGGCCGCACGATGCGGGCGACATTGCGGTAGGCGCGGTTGGAACGGACGGGTGAACGCACGGAGAGCAGGCTACCCGGTACCGCCGCGCGGCCCGTGCGCGAGTCAGTCCCGGCTGAACTCCGCGCCGAGCGCGCCGAGCTTGTCCATGAAGTGCTCGTACCCGCGGTCGATCAGGCTGATGCCACGCACCGACGACGTGCCCTTGGCCGCGAGCGCCGCGATCAGGTGGCTGAAGCCGCCGCGCAGGTCCGGCACCTCGATGTCCGCGGCCGCGAGCGGAGTCGGCCCGCTGATCACCGCGGAGTGGTAGAAGTTGCGCTGCCCGAACCGGCACGGCCGCCCGCCCAGGCACTCCTTGTAGACCTGGATGGTCGCGCCCATGCCGACGAGCGCGTCGACGAACCCGAGCCGGTTCTCGTACACCGTCTCGTGCACGATCGACAGGCCCTTGGCCTGCGTCAGAGCGACGACGAGCGGCTGCTGCCAGTCCGTCATGAAGCCCGGGTGCACGTCGGTCTCGAGCTGGATCGAGCGCAGGTCGCCGCCCGGGTGGAAGAACCGGATGCCCTCGTCGTCGACCGTGAACTCGCCGCCCACCTTGCGGAAGGTGTTGAGGAACGTCGTCATCTCGGGCTGGGTGGCGCCGCGCACGTAGATGTCCCCGCCCGTGGCCAGCGCTGCGCTGGCCCACGAGGCCCCCTCGATGCGGTCGGACAGGGCGGTGTGCGAGAAGCCCTCGAGGCGGTCGACGCCCTCGATGCGGATCACGCGGTCGGTGTCGACCGAGATAATCGCGCCCATCTTCTGCAGGACGTTGATGAGGTCCATGATCTCGGGCTCGATCGCCGCGCCCGCCAGCTCCGTGATGCCCTCGGCGCGCACCGCCGTGAGCAGGAGCTGCTCGGTGGCCCCGACGCTCGGGTACGGCAGCGCGATCTTCGTGCCCTGCAGGCGCCGCGGCGCGCTCAGGTAGATGCCCGTGGGCTGCTTGTCCACCACGGCGCCGAACTGGCGCAGGATGTCGAGGTGGTAGTTGATCGGCCGGTCGCCGATCCGGCAGCCGCCCAGGTCAGGGATGAAAGCCTCGCCGAGCCGGTGCAGCAGCGGGCCGCAGAACAGGATCGGGATGCGGCTGCTGCCCGCGTGCGCGTCGATGTCCGCGACGTGCGCGATCTCGACGTCGGTGGGGTCGAGCCGCAGCGTGCCGCCGGCGGCGTCCGCGTCGACCCGCACGCCGTGCAGCTCGAGCAGGCCGGTCACCACCGCGACGTCACGGATCTGGGGAACGTTGCGCAAGACGCTGGGAGTCTCACCCAGCAGCGCGGCCACCATGGCCTTCGAGACGAAGTTCTTGGCGCCGCGGACGGTGATCTCACCGCGCAGGGGGTTGCCACCGTTGACGTACAGCAGATCGCTCACGCGCCCATCCTCGCCTACTGGAATGACTGCTCCACGCGGAACCGCCCCGCGCTTCGTCGTCCGCTCCAAACCTTCACAGACCGAACCCGCGGCCCGCTACCGGAACGAGCCCACCCGCCAGTGTGCGCCGGTGGGCCCGTCCCTTGCGCCGAACGGGTCAGGCGGGGCGTCGGCCCAACTCCACCTCGACCACCGGGCGGGCCGCCTTGACCTCGACCGGCGGCAGGTGCTTGGCCGGCAGCGTCGCGGGCCGCCACGGCTCACGGGCCGCCTCGAACGCCGCGATCTCGTCGGTGTGCTGCATGGTCAGGCCGATGTCGTCGAGGCCCTCCATGAGGCGCCAGCGCGTGTAGTCGTCCACGTGGAACGGCACCACGACGTCGTCGCACGTGACCGTCCGCGCGGCGAGGTCCACCGTCACCTCGGTGCCCGGCCTGGTCTCCAGGATCTTCCACAGCAGCTCGATGTCCTCCTGCGCCACCTGCGCGGCGAGCAGGCCCTGCTTGCCGGAGTTGCCGCGGAAGATGTCCGCGAAGCGCGCCGAGATGACGACCTTGAAGCCGTAGTCCTTGAGCGCCCACACGGCGTGCTCGCGCGACGAGCCGGTGCCGAAGTCGGGGCCTGCCACGAGGACGGAGCCGGAGCTGTACGCCTCCTGATTGAGGATGAACGACGGGTCGCCGCGCCAGGCCGCGAACAGCGCGTCCTCGAACCCGGTGCGCGTGACCCGCTTGAGGTACACGGCCGGGATGATCTGGTCGGTGTCGACGTTGCTGCGGCGCAGCGGCACGCCGACGCCGGTGTGCTGGGTGAACTTCTCCATGGCCTGCTCCTCGGCTCAGACGTGCTGCAGGTCGCCGCTGGCGGCGTCGGCGGACTGGTCGGTCAGCGGGCTTCCGTCGGGGGCCTCGACGTCGGGACCGAGGTCCGCGATCGACGAGAGGGTGCCCCGGATGGCGGTCGCCGCGGCGACGAGCGGCGACACCAGGTGGGTGCGCCCGCCCTTGCCCTGCCGACCCTCGAAGTTCCGGTTCGACGTCGACGCGCTCCGCTCCCCCGGCG
>JAEWOA010000069.1 GCA_023461115.1 Actinomycetes bacterium | reverse complement strand
GGCCTTGGCCGGGTGCGCGTCGACCGTTGCGCCCACATCCACACACGCGAGCGTCGCCGCCGAGCCCGACCCCACGGTCGTCGCCACGCCGGCCGCGGCCGACCGCACGACGTTCCGGATCGCGTCGCTCAAGGGCCCGACGACCATGGGCCTGGTCAAGCTCATGGCCGACGCCGGCGACGGCGCCGCCCGCCACGACTACCAGGTCACGGTGTACGGCACGCCCGACGAGGTCGCCCCGAAGCTGATCCGCGGCGACGTCGACGTGGCGCTCGTCCCGGCGAACCTCGCGAGCATCCTGGCCGCCAAGACCGACGGCCAGGTGCAGGCCGCCGCGGTGACCGCGCTCGGCGTGCTCCAGGTGATCGAGGCCGGTGAGACGGTCCACAGCCTGGCCGACCTGCGGGGACGCACGGTCTACAGCACGGGGAAGGGCGCGACGCCGCAGTTCGTCGTCGAGCACCTGCTCGCCACGGCGGGCCTGGACCCGACGAAGGACGTCCGGATCGAGTACCAGAGTGAGGCGACGCAGGTCGCGGCGCTCCTGGCCAAGGAGCCTGGAGCGATCGCGGTGCTGCCCCAGCCGTACGCGACCGTCGCGTTGCAGCAGACCCCGGGCGCGCGGATCGCGCTCGACCTGACCGACGAGTGGGCCAAGACCGAGGCGTCGCCGCTGGTCACCGCCGTGCTCGTGGTCCGCAGGGACTTCGCGGCGGCGCATCCGGCCGCGGTCGACGAGCTCCTCGCGGATGTCCGGGCGTCGTCGGAGTTCACCAACACCCGGCCCGACGAGGCCGCCGAGCTCATCGCCGCCGCGGGCCTGGTGCCCAAGGCGCCGATCGCGAGGGCCGCGATCGGCGGCTCGCACCTGGTGTTCCTCGCGGGCGACGACCTGCGCGCCGCCCTGTCCGCCTACCTGCGTGTGCTGCACGCCGCCGATCCCGCCGCGGTGGGGGGAGCGCTGCCCGGTGACGACTTCTACTACGGCGACTGACGCGCGGCGAGGGCTGGGCGCTCGCGCACGCGCGGCGCCGGCAGAGGCGCGGGCACAGGTGCGGGCAGAGCGTCGGGCAGAACGACGGGCAGAACGACAGGCAGGACGACGGGCAGGGCGGCAGACGGGGCGCTCGGCCGCGCGCCGGTTCGGCCGGCCCGTCCTGGTGGCCGGGTTCTGGCTCCTGGTGTGGCAGGTGCTCGCGCTCGTCGTCGGGGAGCGGCTGCTCCTGCCGTCTCCCCTCGAGGTGGCCCAGCGGCTCTCGGAGCTCGTCGTGCAGGCGGGGTTCTGGGCGACCGTCGCGCACACGCTCGCGCGCATCGCCGGCGGCTTCCTCGCGGGCATGCTCACCGGAGCACTGGCCGCGGCTGGCGCCGCACGCTGGCGGCTGGTCGACGCGCTCGTCACCCCGCTGGTCGGCGCGGTCCGCGCGGCGCCGGTGGTGAGCTTCATCATCCTGGTGCTGATCTGGGTGGACGCGGCATGGCTGGCGCTCGTCGTGAGCGCGCTGATGGTGCTGCCGGTCGCGTACGCGGACGTGCTCGCGGGCTTCCGCGCGCGCGAGGGCGCGCTGCTCGAGGTGGCCCACGTGTTCCGGCTGCCCTGGACCCGCCGCGTCACCGCGATCGACCTGCCCGCGCTGCTGCCGTTCCTCGCGGCGGCCTGCAGGGTGGGGATCGGGCTCGCGTGGAAGAGCGGGGTCGCGGCCGAGGTGATCGGCCTCCCGGCCGGGAGCGTCGGGGAACGGCTGTACGACGCGAAGCTGCTGCTGGAGAGCGCGGACGTGTTCGCGTGGACGCTGGTGATCGTCGCGCTGTCGTCGCTCATGGAACGTGGCGTGGTCCTGGCGTTGCGCCGGGCACCCGGCGCAACGCCCGCGGCGGTGGCGCCGTGATCCGCGTGCGCGGGGCGCGCGTGCGCTACGGCGCGCGCGAGGTGCTCGACGGGGTCGACCTGGACGTGCCCTACGAGGGCGTGGTCGCCGTGCTGGGGCCGAACGGCTCGGGCAAGACCACGTTGGGCCGCCTCGTGCTCGGCCTGGAGCGCGCCTCCTCGGGTCGCGTGGAGGGGCTCGACGACGTGCGCCGCGCGGCCGTGTTCCAGGAGGACCGACTCGTCGAGCACCTGTCCGCGGTCGCGAATGTGCTGCTCGTGCTGCCGCGCGGCGCGCAGCGCGCGGACGTCGTCGTCGAGCTGCGCGCGCTCGGGCTTCCCGACGACGCCCTGGACTCACCGGTCCGCGCGCTCTCGGGCGGGCAGCGGCGGCGGGTCGCACTCGCGCGTGGGCTGCTCGCGCCGGCCGAGCTCGTGGTGCTGGACGAGCCGTTCACGGGGCTCGACAACGAGGGCTTGGCCACGGCCCGCGAGTGGGTCCGCGCGCACTGCGCCGGGCGCGCGGCGCTACTGATCACGCACGATCCTCAGGACGTCGCGCGGTTCGACGCCCACTCATTCACCCTCCGCGGTGCTCCGACCGCGTGAACTGCGCACGCTACGACGGGCCCCGTGTCAGCGCTATGCACTACCGTAGGCCGGGTAGTCGCAGTGCATCGCTTGTCATGAAGGACGACGACCACCGTGATCACCGAGCCCGGCATGTCCGCCGGGGTCGTCCCACCGTGGGGAGCGTCTCCCCAGGAAAGCAGGTCTCCCATGGCAACGGGCACCGTGAAGTGGTTCAACGCTGAGAAGGGCTACGGCTTCATCGCCCCCGACGACGGCGGCGCCGACGTCTTCGCCCACTACTCCGCGATCAACTCGAGCGGCTACCGCTCGCTCGAGGAGAACCAGAAGGTCGAGTTCGAGGTCACGCAGGGCCCCAAGGGCCCGCAGGCGTCGAACATCCAGCCTCTCTGATCCTCGCGATCTCGCGATTCAGATAGCGGCGAGCGTGTGACCAAGCCCTCCGGCGCGGTCACACGCTCGTCTCTGTTCTCGGCGCGTCCGCCCTCGGGTGGATCCGCGACTCCACCCCAGGGCTCACCCCCGGGCGGTGGCGCGCAGCCTAGAGTGGCCCCCGTGATCTTCAAGGCGGTGGGCGAGGGCAGGCCCTACCCCGACCACGGGCTCGAGACAGCCAAGCAGTGGGCGGAGGTGGCGCCGCGCCAGGTGCGTCTCGACGAGCTCGTGACCACCAAGCGGACGCTGGATCTCACGGCACTGCTGGCCGAGGACTCGACGTTCTACGGCGACTTGTTCGCCCACGTGGTGCAGTACCAGGGGGTTTTGTACTTGGAAGACGGCTTGCACCGCGCGGTCCGCGCGGCGCTCCAGCAGCGCCCGGTGCTGCACGCGCGCGTGCTGGTGATCGAATGACCGATCCGGACCGCGCCCGGCAGTTGCGCCGGCGCCACATGCACGAGCGCCAGGCGGTGGTCTTCGGCGTGCTCATCGCGGCGCTCGCCGTGATCGGCCTCGGCGCCGCGGCGGTGTACACGGGGAGCCTGGACCTCGCCTTCATGGACGAGGAGATCCGCTCCAAGCCGACTCCGACCGTCAAGGTCGTCCCGTACCCGTGCCCGCCCGAGGGCGCGCTGCCCGTCGCGTACGCCAAGATCGCGATCAACGTCTACAACGGCACCACGACGGTCGGCCTGGCGGGCACGACGGCCGACGACCTCACGACCCGCGGCTTCACGATCGCCAGCACCGGGAACCAGAAGTTCGACGGGAGCGCGCGCATCACGTTCGGCCCCGCCGGGGTCGCGGCCGCCTACACGCTGCGCGCGCACGTCACGGACGCGGTGATGACGATCGACGCGCGGCAGGACGCCACGATCGACCTCACGGTCGGCGAGGAGTTCCTGGACCTGGTCCCGGCCGACCAGGTCAAGCTGGACCTGGAGCAGCCGCTCGAGTCCCCGAAGGACTGCACCCCCTACAGCGAGATCGTCAAGCCCGCGGAGCCCACGGCCGCCCCGACGGCGTAGCGGACCAGCAGCTCACCACGACGAAGCGGCAGGGCGCGGGTCACCCCCGCCCCCCCCCGTCGTCGTCCGCCCTCACCCCAG
>JAEWOA010000068.1 GCA_023461115.1 Actinomycetes bacterium | reverse complement strand
ATCGTGCCCGCCGTGGACGAGGAGGACGCGCGGCGCCTGGCGAGCGCGTTGGCGTTGCCGTCGGCCGCCGAGCTCGGCCGGGGCGAGGTGGACCCGGGCGGCTCCGCCGAGACCCCGACCCCCGAGCAGGTGCGGGGATTGCTGCCGGACGCGCCGGCGACCTGGTGCGAGCACGACGACCTGCGGGTCGACGGCGTCCCGGTCGACTGGTGGGTGGAGGGTGAGGGACCCGAGGCGCGCATCCACGCGGGCACGGTCGCGGGCCTCGCCGCGGGGCTGGCCCAGGCCACGCGCCGTTGGCGGCACCGGCACCGCCTGGAGCTCGTGCTGACGGACCCGTCCCGTGCGGCGGAGCTGGCCCTGGCCGACGTGCTGGACGGCTGACCGCTCGGGCGTGTCAGCGCGGGCGGTGGCGGACCGACCAGCCGATGCCCGCGACCCCCAGCACGGCGCCGGTCGCGCAGACGGCCGTGGGGACCCACGAGATCGTGCCGGCCAGCGCCAGCACGATCGCGACCACGAGCGCGACCACCCACACCGCGGTGCCGACCGCCATCACCCGCGCGAGGTCGACGTCGACGGGGGGCGGGGGCTCATGGGTGTACTGCGGCACGACGAAAGGCTACGCGCTCGGGCGCACGAGCCCGGCGATCGCGTCGACCGCGGGCGCGATGAGCGCGAACGACGCGCGGTAGGCCGCGTCGCCCGCGAGGTAGGGGTCCGGGACCTCGTCGTCGGACGGGCGTTGTGGCGCGCGCCGCGCGGAGGCCGCGAGCGGGACCAACGCGCGCAGGCGCGCGGACGCCGGGCCGGCGGGCAACGCGGACGCGTCGATCGTCGGCGCGAGGCGCGCGAGCTCGAGCAGCGTGAACGTGCGGCGCACCGCGGCGGGATGCAGCGCGACGATCTGGGACCGGTGCCGCAGCGTGAGCGCGAGCACCAGGCTCGCGGACGCCACCAGGTCCGCGGTGAGCTGGCGCGCGACGAAGCCGGACGCGCTCCCGCCCGCGTCGGCCAGGAGCGGGACCATCGGCGCGGACACCGGGTGCCCGACGACAGCGTCCGTCCCGGCCGACCCGACGACGATGTCCGTCCCCGCGAGCCGCGCCGCGAGGAGCCGCTCGACTGCGGGGGAGCGGCAGATGTTCCCCGTGCACACGGCGAGGATCTGGGCGGTCACAGCGCACATCATGCCTGCCTGGCGCCCCGGACCGGCCACCCGCTGCGGCGCCGGGGCTCGTGAGGCGGCCGTGCGACCAGCCCGGATAGCATCCAGGAGCGTGGCCACCGACGAAGTGACGCCCCCCGAAGCCGTCGGCACGCGCCGGCGCCGGCCGCGGTGGGGCCGGTGGGTGCTCGCGGTGGCCGGCATGGTGCTGCTCGTCGTGGTCGTCGTCGGGGTCTGGCTCACGGCCGACGCGCTCAAGGCGGCCGATGCGCTGCTCGCGGCGCACGACGACGTGGCCGAGTTGCAGGACGCGGTGCGCGCCGACGACGACGCGCGCGCCGACGCCGCGCTCGCCGCGCTGCAGGCGAACTCCGCCGCCGCGCGGTCGGCGACGACGGGCCCAGCCTGGGCGGTCGCAGGCGTCGTGCCGGGGCTCGGACGCAACACGCGGGCCGTGCAGGACGTCGCGCGCGGCGTCGACACGTTGGCCCGCGACGCGCTGCCGCAGCTCATGGCGGCCGTGCGCCTCGTCGACCCGGCCACGCTCGCGCCCGTGGACGGGCGGGTCCAGTTGGCGCCGCTCCAGGAGGCGGCCCCCGCGTTGCGGTCCGCCGACGCGGCGGTGCGGGGGGTCGTCGACGACCTCGACGGCATCGACACCGCCCGGCTCGTCGACGCCGTCGCCAGCCCTGTCGAGGAGTTGCGTGGCCAGCTCCGTGACGTCGCGAGCACCACCGCGACCGCCGCACGGGCCGCGACTCTGCTCCCGCCGATGCTCGGCGCGGACGGCCCGCGCACCTACCTGCTGCTCGCGCAGAACAACGCCGAGCCGCGCGCGACCGGCGGGATCCCGGGCACGGTGCTGCTGTTGCGGGCCGAGCAGGGCGCCGTGGCCGTCGTCGAGGACGCGCGTGGCGGCGACCTCACCGTGGACGCGCCCGTGCTCCCGCTCACCGAGGCCGAGCAGGCGATCTTCGGCCCGGCCCTCGGCTCCGACATGCGGGACGTGACGTTCACCCCGGACTTCCCGCGTGCCGCGGCGCTGGCGCGCGGCCTGTGGTCGGAGTCGAAGGGCGTCGACGTCGACGGCGTCGTCGCGACCGACCCCGTCGCGCTCGGCCTGCTGCTGAAGGCCACCGGGCCGATCGCGACGCCCGAGGGCGCCGAGCTCCAGGCGGACACGGTCGCGGCGCTGCTGCTCAACCAGGTGTACCTCCAGGTGCGGGACCCCGCGGCGCAGGACGCGCTGTTCTCGTCGGCGGCACGGACCGTGCTCTCCGCGGTCGTCGCGGGCCAGGGCGCCCCCGCCGACCTGGTGGACGCGCTCGCCGAGGCCGCGCGGCAGGGCCGGCTGCTGGTGTGGTCGGCGCACGACGACGAGCAGGCGCTCCTGCGCCCCACCGTCCTGTCCGGCGCGCTCGTCGGGAAGCGGGACGACTCCGCCGTCGTCGGCGTCTACGTCAACGACGGCACCATGGCCAAGCTGGGCTACTACCTGGACGTCACCGTCACCGCCGAGGCCACGCGCTGCTACCCGGACGGCAGCCAGGACGCCCACGTCGTCGTCACGCTCGCATACGACGCACCTGCCGCCGCCGCCGCGCTCCCGCCGTACGTCGTCGGGCTCCACGGCGTCGTCCCCCCGGGTGACCTCCGCACGAACGTGCTGGTCTACGCGCCCACGGGGGGACGCATCGACTCTGCCGCCGTCACACCGGACGGCATGGGGATCTTCGCCCAGGTGCACAACGGCCTGGCGGTCGGCGGCCGCACCTTCGACCTCTCACCGGGGCAGTCCGGCCGCCTTGACCTGCGCGTTCACACCGGACCGTCGCAGCGCGGGCCGGTGCTGGTGCGCACCACGCCCCTGGTCCGCTCCACCCAGCCTCATCCGTCCGGTTCCTCCTGCTCTTGAACAGGGCTACCGTGATCTGCGAGAAGGTTGTTCGCGCCAACCGGGGGAACTCACGTGAAGATCCGCACCTTGTTCGCAGGACTCATCGCCGCACTCGCCCTAACGGTCGCCCTGCCGCTCGCAGCGCACGCGGAGACGTACGGCGGCGGCGCGTTCTCGGGGAGCGTGTCGGACACCTCCCCCCAGCCGGGGCAGGCGACGACGGTCATCGTCGAGGGACCCGCAGACACGCTCGTGACCCTCACGGTGATCGGCCCAGGGACAGCCGTGATCGCCGGCACGGCGTCGGCGACCAAGACGACGAGCGCCGGCGGGGTCGCCGAGTTCTCCGTGACCTTCCCCGCTGACGGCGTCTACACGCTCGTCGCCACCGAGACGGCGTCCGGCCAGGTGATCTTCAGTCAGCGCATTGTCGTCGGCGACGGATCCGCAGGGCAGGGCGGCGCGCTGGGCTCCACAGGGACCGACGCGCTCCCGATCGTGCTCGGCGCCGTGGCCCTCGTGGTGGTGGGCGGCGCGATCACGCTCGTCGCGGTCCGTCGCCGCCGCAGCGGCGCCGCGTCGTCGTAGGCGCCCCCGCGTCCCCTCAGCGCGTGCCGTGCTCGGCCGTGAGGTGCCGCGGCGGGGCGGGCTCCGCGCTGTAGGCGTAGTACCCCTGGCCCTTCTTGCGCGGCTGCGCGTTCAGCACGATACCCAGGACCCGCGCGCCGACCGCCTCGAGCGCGGCGAGCGCCTCACCGAGTTGCGCGCGCTGCAGCTTCTTCGTGGAGTTGGCGACGACGAGCGCGCCGCCGGCCAGCTTGGCCAGGAGTGCCGCGTCAGTGACCGGGAGCAGCGGCGGGG
>JAEWOA010000067.1 GCA_023461115.1 Actinomycetes bacterium | reverse complement strand
CAGCTGTTATCGGTTCTCTAGGTGGCACAAACAAAGCTGCTGCAATTGTTATTAAAGGCAATGGTATTTCAGGGGATGCAAATGAAAAGCATGGTATTGTGATTGGTGCGAACTATGATAATAATGGTGCTTACTTATTAACTTCTCGTAACTTAGCAGACTTGGTCATTGATTCGGATGCTGGTACTAGTGGTACTGGTGGTGCATTTATCAATGTTGCAGCTCAAGTATCTGGCTTAGATATCAAGATTGGTGAAATTGGTGTATCTGCATCAAATGCTGAAAATACAAGTACAACCTCTATCCGCCGTGGTAATGATGATACTAACTATAATGCAATTTTATCTGGTTTAACTTTAAAAACAGGTAAAATGGATGCCAATATCCAATTAGGCGCAGCGCCACAAGGTGCAATGGTTAAATTGAATACCAAAATGATTGGTGGTTTAGAAATTAAAAACTTAGGTATTTTGGATAACTCAACTAAAGGCAAAGCAGTTGGTTCTGTAAATGTTGGTGGCACAGAAACAGCTGTGACAACGAAGAAAGCGGGTGAAATCTTTATTGAAAGCATTAAAATTGCAGATGCAGATAGTAAAGATTTGACCCTAAATCAAGATATCCAAGTATTTAATGATGCTTATGTTGGCGGTGGTACTACTCTTGGTAAGGCGGCGCATATTCGCATTGTAAGCAATGACACTGGTGCCAAAGACCAATATATTAAAGGTATTCATTTAGGTAGTCGTACTGCTGCTTCTATTGGTGATATGGAAGTTCAAGGACTTCAAACTTACTACAGTACTTCTCAGGGTAGCTACACTAAGGGTGCTGTTATCACCATTTCAGGTCACTAATTTAAAAACTGAAAAAGCGCGTGAATTCACGCGCTTTTTTTTACAAATAAACTCATGAGTTCGCAAAAAAATATAGAAAGACCTTTTTTTTTTCTTTAAAACGAGTATCTTTCTAAATACAAGGAAGTAGAGTGAAAGCTCTAAAAATAAAAATATTAGGCAGGTATTGCCGAGAACTAAAAAGTAAAAATATATGTTAGAGATCGCTTTAGGCTCGGCATTGATCTATTACGCTGCCACACAAGCCTTTGATTTAAAAGAACAGCATCCTGAAACTGTGCGTTACACAGAAACTTTGGATTCTAGAAATAATTCCTTTACCCGTATGCACAGAGAGCCTGTGCAAATTAAACCTGCTTTAGAAGATCAATTTCGCGGAATTGTGCGCCAAGCCTATGACTACAGTTGTGGTTCTGCAGCTTTAACAACCTTGCTGAATGGTTATGTAGGAACACAATTAAACGAGCAACAAACCATGAGTGGCTTGCTGCGTTATGGAGAATACGACCGAATTATTGAACGTCGTAGTTTTTCGCTATTGGATATGAAGCGCTTTGTCGCAGCTTTGGGCATGGAAAGTGGTGGATATCGCGGGGAGTTTTCGGATTTAGTTAAACAAGGACAGCCTGCAATTGTGCCGATTTCCTATGCAGGTTTTAAACATTTTGTGGTGTATAAGGCATATAAAAATGGACGTGTCTATGTGGCAGACCCTGCATTAGGCAATATCAGTTTCGATGAAGAACGCTTTAAAGAAGTTTGGGAGAATAACACCTTATTTCTAATTAATGTCGCACCGCAAAATCGTCAAACTATGTTGGCATTACAAGAAAAAGACTTGCGTCATGTGGAAGACGCAACTGTGAATCGCTATGCCTTTGTCGATATTCAATATCCACAATTTGCCATGGAAAAAATTGCAGATAAAGCATCGACTATACGTTTAGAGCGTAATTTAAATAAAGATTCTGAAAATTATGGACAGTATGAGCATCGCTATTTAAGACTCTACTACAAAAACAAATAATCGGTTGTTCACGAAATACAAAAATAAAAAATGGAAGGGGTAAATCATGGATCGTAAATGGATGAATAAAACCTTATTGGCACTCAGTATTCAAATGGTATTTGGGGTGGCTTATGCCGCAGAGGAGCCGCAATTAGGGGAATATGAAACCACAACTGAACAGGCAGAAGTATCAGATACAGCAGCATCCACTGCAGATACAAGTGCTGAAACAAATAGTGCGGTTGTCGCTGCAAATGGTGCACAAGCAGCATCATCTGCTTTGCAACAGCAAGAGGGCGACGCAACCAAAGAGGCGAATTTAGAGGAAGTGTTTACCTCGAATGAGCGTCAATATTCCCTTATGAGACAAGGTGATATTTCATCTTATTATGATATTGATTATACCTATCATCGTGATACGCAGCTCGACCTTGAAATGGCTCAAGGTCAGTTGTATCAGCTTCGTGTGCAAGAAAATGCGTCCCACGCATTAACTAACACCTTCACCGCACAATATGGTTTGCGTGACAATTTAACTTTATCTGCTTCTGTACCATTGGTTGCAAAGTCAGACTTGTTAAAAGATGCCACGGCAGCAGGCTTGGGGGATATTTCTTTAGGTGCACGTTGGGAGCCATTCCCATTAAAAGCGGGGCGTTTACCTTTAATTTTATTCGCAAATTTATCGACCAAAACGGGGGATAGTCCTTACGAGATTAATCCTGTTAAAGATTTATCAACAGGTAAGGGTTACTACTCTGCAGGCATCGGTGCAAGTACGCGTAAGTATATTGACCCAGTTGTATTGTTTGCTTCTGCTTCAGCCAACTATGGTTTTAAAGAAAGCGGTCTCAATCAAATTCGCGGTAGCCGTATTATTGAAGAATTTGAGCCAGGTATTAGTGGTGGTTTTGCATTTGGTTTTGCCTATTCGTTTAACTACGATGTGTCAATGACCATGTCATATCAGCAAAGCTTTAATACTGGCTCTGAATTTACTTATCATACAGGTGAGAGCTATTCGCCAGCCGATCAAACTAGCTCAACTTTAGCAATTTCACTTGGGGTTCGTGTATCACCAGAGACCATCGTCAATGGTACAGTGGGTATTGGTTTGACTGAAGATGCACCAGACGTGTCACTAGGTTTGTCTTTCCCATTAGATATTCTCGGTTTTGGTAAAAAAATTCGCTAAGAGGCTAGTCGCATGAAAATGATACGACTTCGCCCGTTAGTGACTGCTATTTTACTATCGGGCTGTTCGGGCGCTGCATTTGCGCAGCTTGGGCAAAACTTATCTGTAGATATTCGCTCTTTAACCATGGGGAATGCAGTTACTGCCGATCCACCTGGTATTAGCGCGATTCACTTTAACCCTGCAGCACTGACTAAAATTGAAGGTCTACAAACTGATGTGCAAGGGGTATTGGCACATTTTGATGTGCAGCGCGAGCTTTCTGTACCTGCTGGTTATGATGTTTTTGGATACTCTGATGACCCTGTCGTGTGTAATGATGGGCCAGAGATCATGGCAGATTTCTGTACCGACTTTAAGGGGACAGTACAGGCAGATGTAGAATATCCAACGCTGTATGTCCCGATTCTGAAAAAATTTGTCGATTTGGGTAAAGGCATGCCACTGGCAGCGCCAACCAACGGTATTGCCTATAATCCACCAGGTTCCAAAGTGACCTTTG
>JAEWOA010000066.1 GCA_023461115.1 Actinomycetes bacterium | reverse complement strand
GCGGACTACGAGACGCTCTACCGCGAGTTCGGCATCACGGCGGACGCCGTGGTCGCGGCCGCGCACGAGTCGATCACGGCCGCGCGCGCCGCGGCGGGCCCGAGCAGCACGGGCGCGACGCCCACGGCGCCGGGCACCGGCGACCAGCAGGACTGATCCACTCGCCGGGGCGGCCGGTCAGGGCCGCCCCGGCAGCAGAAGCGAAGGGGAGCACCATGGCACCGACCGAACCTCTGGCGCGGCTGAGCGAGGCGGGGGTGGCCGTCTGGCTGGACGACCTCTCGCGTGAGCGCCTGCGCACCGGCAATCTCGCGGACCTCGTCGAGCGCGGGGTGGTCGGCGTGACCACCAATCCGACGATCTTCGCCAACGCGATCACGCACGGCGACGCGTACGACGACCAGCTGCGCGAGCTCGCGGCCGTCGGGGATGACGTCGACGCCGCGGTGTTCACCATCACGACCGACGACGTGCGCGCGGCCGCGGACGTGCTGCGGCCGGTGTACGACCGGACCGACGGCCAGGACGGCCGGGTCTCGATCGAGGTCGACCCGCGCCTCGCGCGCGACACCGACGCCACCATCGTGTCCGCCAAGGCGCTGTGGGCCACCGTGGACCGGCCCAACGTGTTCATCAAGATCCCCGCGACCCTGGAAGGGCTGCCGGCGATCACGGCGGTGCTCGGTGAGGGCATCAGCGTCAATGTCACGCTGATCTTCTCGCTCGACCGCTACCGCGCGGTGCTCGACGCGTTCCAGGCCGGGCTCGAGCTGGCCATGTCGAACGGGCACGACCTGGCGCCGATCGCCTCGGTCGCGTCGTTCTTCGTCAGCCGCGTCGACACCGCGATCGACCCCCGGCTCGACGCGATCGGCACGCCCGAGGCCGCCGAGCTGCGGGGCACCGCGGCGATCGCGAACGCCCGCCTGGCCTACGGGCTGTTCCTCGAGACCGTGGCCGCGGACCGGTGGACGGCCCTCGCGTCCGCCGGCGCGCACCCGCAGCGGCCATTGTGGGCGTCGACGGGCGTCAAGGACAAGGCGTACCCGGACACGCTGTACGTCGACGAGCTCGTCGTGCACGGCGTCGTCAACACCATGCCGGAGACGACGTTCGACGCCGTGTCGGACCACGGCGGCAACGGCTCGGACACGGTGACCGGGACGCAGGACGCGGCGGCGTCGGTGATCGAGCGCCTCGGCGCGCTCGGCATCTCCATCGACGACGTGACGCTGCAGCTCGAGGTCGAGGGCGTCGAGAAGTTCTCGGCCTCGTGGGAGCAGCTGCTCGGCAAGGTCACGGACGGCCTCCAGGCCGCGCGCGACCGTCTCGCGGACGCTCGGTGAGCCCGGCGAAGGTCGCCGAGGGCGTCAACCCGCTGCGCGATCCGCGTGATCGCCGCCTGCCGCGGATCGCCGGGCCTTGCGGCCTGGTGATCTTCGGCGTGACGGGCGACCTCGCGCGCAAGAAGCTCATGCCCGCCGTGTACGACCTGACCAATCGCGGCCTGCTGCCGCCCGGCTTCGCGCTGACGGGCTTCGCGCGGCGCGACTGGGCCACCCAGGACTTCGCGCAGATCGTGCACGACTCCGTGAAGGAGCACGCCCGCACACCGTTCCGCGAGGCCACGTGGAAGCAGATGTCCGAGGGCATCCGCTTCGTGCAAGGAACGTTCGACGACGACGACGCGTTCGACCGCCTCCGCGACACGGTCCAGGAGCTCGACGTCAATCGCGGCACGGGCGGCAACCACGCGTTCTACCTCTCCGTGCCGCCCAGCGCGTTCCCGGTGGTCTGCAAGCAGCTCGCGCGCAGCGGGCTCTCGCAGCCCGAGGACGGCAAGTGGCGCCGCGTCGTCATCGAGAAGCCGTTCGGGCACAACCTCACGAGCGCACGCGAGCTCCAGGACATCGTCTCGAGCGTGTTCCGGCCCGACGACATCTTCCGGATCGACCACTACCTGGGCAAGGAGACGGTGCAGAACCTGCTGGCGCTGCGCTTCGCGAACCAGCTCTTCGAGCCGATCTGGAACGCCAACTACGTGGACCACGTGCAGATCACGATGGCCGAGGACATCGGCATCGGCGGGCGCGCGGGGTACTACGACGGCATCGGCGCTGCCCGCGACGTCATCCAGAACCACCTGCTGCAGCTCCTGGCGCTGACCGCGATGGAGGAGCCGGTCTCGTTCTCCGCGCGCGACCTGCGCGCCGAGAAGGTCAAGGTGCTCTCGGCGGTGCGCGTGCCGCGCGACATCGGCCGCCACACCGCGCGTGCGCAGTACACCGCGGGCTGGCAGGGCGGCGAGAAGGTCATCGGGTACGCCCAGGAGGAGGGCTTCAACCCGAACTCGACGACGGAGACGTTCGCCGCCGTCAGGGTGGACATCGACACCCGCCGTTGGGCGGGCGTCCCGTTCTACCTGCGCACCGGCAAGCGGCTGGCCAAGCGCGTCACCGAGATCGCGATCGTGTTCAAGAAGGCGCCGCACCTGCCGTTCGAGTCGACAGCGACCGAGGAGCTCGGCAAGAACGCGCTGGTCATCCGCGTGCAGCCCGACGAGGGCGTCACGCTGCGGTTCGGCGCCAAGGTGCCGGGAACCGCGATGGAGGTCCGCGACGTCACCATGGACTTCGGCTACGGCCACGCGTTCACCGAGGCGTCCCCGGAGGCGTACGAGAGGCTGATCCTGGACGTCCTGCTCGGCGACCCGCCGCTGTTCCCGCAGAACGACGAGGTCGAGCTCTCGTGGAAGATCCTCGACCCGATCATCGAGTACTGGGCGACGCACGGGAACCCCGACGAGTACCGCGCCGGCACGTGGGGGCCACGCTCGGCCGACGACATGATGGCCCGCGACGGACGCAACTGGAGGCTGCCGTGATCATCGACATGCCCGAGACGACCGCGCGCGAGATCGCCAAGCGGCTGCTCACCGAGCGCGACGAGGGCGGCGCGATCGCGCTGGGCCGCGTGCTCACGCTGATCGTCGATACCGGGCTGCACGATCCCGAGCACGCGATCGAGGCCGCGAACGACGCGAGCCGCGAGCACCCGTGCCGCGTGATCGTGATCGCGCGGGACACCACCGACTTCACGGACTCGCTCGACGCGCAGATCCGGCTCGGCGGCGATGCCGGCGCGAGCGAGGTCATCCTGCTGCGGCCCCGGGGCAAGCTCGACGCGCACCTGGACACCCTGGTGCTGCCGCTCCTGCTGCCGGACGCGCCGATCGTCGCGTGGTGGCCCTACGAGCCCCCGGACGTGCCGTCGCAGGACCCGATCGGCCGCATGGCGCAGCGCCGGATCACCGACACGTCACGGTCGTCATCGCCGGGCGTCGCGCTGCGCCGGCTCGCGGACATCTACAGCGAGGGCGACACCGACCTCTCGTGGACGCGCGCGACGCTGTGGCGCGGGCTGATCGCCTCGACACTGGACCAGCCGCCGTACGAGCCGGTCCGCAAGGCGTACATCGCGGGCGAGAGCACGCACACCTCCGTCGACATCATGGCCGCGTGGCTCACGTACGCGCTGCGTTGCCCGGTCGAGATCGAGCGCATTCCCGACGCGCCCGCGATCGTGCAGGTCAAGCTCGAGCGCGCGAGCGGCGCCATCGTGCTCGACCGGCCGGACGGCAAGACGGCCGCGCTGCGGCAGCCCGACCAGCCCGAGCACCGCATCGCGCTGCCGATCCGGCATCTGCGCGAATGCCTCGCCGAGGAGCTGAGACGGCTCGACGCCGACGAGGTATACGGCGAGGTGCTCCGCAAGGGGCTGGCGAAGGTGTCGTCGTGACGGTGCGCGACGTCCTGGTCCACCCGTCGCCCGAGGTCCTCGCGGCAGCGGCCGCGGCCAGGCTGTTGACCTCGCTCGTCGACCTGCAGTCCCACCGCTCGCCCGTGCACGTCGTGCTCACGGGCGGGACGGTCGGGATCAAGACGCTCGAGGCCGTCGCGGCCTCGCCCGCCCGGGAGGCCGTCGACTGGTCCGGTGTGCACATCTGGTGGGGCGACGAGCGGTTCCTGCCCGACGGGCACGCCGACCGCAACGAGACTCAGGCGCGCGCGGCGCTGCTCGACGCCCTGGGCGACGCGCTGCCCGCCGCGCACGTGCACCCGATGGCGCCGCTCGACGACGACGTCCCGACACCCGACGAGGCCGCCGCCGCCTACGCCGCCGACCTCGCAGCACACGCCGAGCCGGGCGCGCTCGTGCCGGTGTTCGACGTGCTGCTGCTCGGCATGGGACCGGACGGCCATGTGGCCTCGCTCTTCCCTGGGCACCCGGCGCTCGACGTCGGCGGTGTGGCCGCGGTAGGCGTGCACGGCTCCCCCAAGCCGCCGCCCGTGCGCGTCACCCTCACGTTCGACGCGATCCGCGCGGCGCGTGAGGTGTGGGTCATCGCCGCCGGCGCGGAGAAGGCCGGCGCAGTCGCGTCCGCGCTCGCGAACGCCCCCGTCGCCACGACACCCGCTGCCGGCGCCCTCGGCCAGGAGCGGACCCTGTGGCTGCTCGACGCCGCCGCGACGCAAGCCATCACCGTGGAGCCGCAGACCGCCTGACCCGAAGGAGCTGCCGTGAGCGTGGACCCTGACGCGATGTCGCTGTGGGCGGCCGTCGACGACTACTTCGCCGTGCTCGCTCCCGAGGACGAGCACCTGGTGGCGACACGCGAGGCTGCCGCGGCCGCGGGGCTGCCGGACATCGCGGTCGCCGCGAACCAGGGCAAGCTGCTGCGGCTCGTCGCCGAGCTCGCAGGGTCCCGCCGGATCCTCGAGATCGGGACGCTCGGCGGCTACAGCACGCTGTGGCTCGCGCGGGCGCTCCCCCCGGACGGGAAGCTCGTCTCGCTCGAGATCGACCAGAAGCACGCGATGATCGCGCGGACGTCGATGGCGTACGCCGGCGTCGACCACCTCGTCGAGATCGTGGTCGGCCCAGCGGCGGACAGCCTGGACCGGATGGCGGCCGATCAGGTCACGCCGTTCGACCTGGTCTTCATCGACGCCGACAAGGAATCGCTCGCGCAGTACCTCGAGCAGTCGTTGGCGCTCTCGCACCCTGGCACGGTGATCATCGTCGACAACGTCGTGCGGCGAGGCGCAGTGATCGACGAGGCACACCCGGACGAGCGCGTGCAGGGCGTCCGCCGCATGGTCGACCTGCTGGCGGAGCACCCTCGGCTCGACCCCACGGTGATCCAGACCGTCGGGGTCAAGGGGCACGACGGCTTCGCGCTCCTGCGGGTCCTCCCCTAGCCGCCGCGGCGGGCGCGCAGCGCGGCGAGGGCCTCGTCGAGGATCGCGGCGCCGTCCTCGTCGGAGCGCCGCTCCTTCACGTACGCGAGGTGCGTCTTGTACGGCTCGTTGCGCACCGGCGACGGCGGGTTCTGCTCGTCCTGGCCGGCGGGGAAGCCGCAGCGCGGGCAGTCCCACGTCGTCGGCGCCTCGTCAGCGGCCTCCTCGGCGAAGCTCGGCCGCGTCTCGTGGCCGTTCGCGCACCAGTAGGAGATCCACACTCGGGGGGCGGCGTCGCCGCGCTCCGCCTCGCCCATCGGCCCCGCGCCGACGCGAGACCCCCTAATCGCGCTCCCGCTCGCCATGGCCGATGACCTCAGGCGTCCGCGGACTCGATGAGGCCGAGCACGACGATGACCGCGGTCCACACGAGGGCCACGCCCACCGTGATGCGGTTCAGGTTCCGCTCCGCGACGCCGGAGCTGCCGGCGCTCGACGTGATGCCGCCACCGAACATGTCGGAGAGGCCACCACCCTTGCCCTTGTGGAGGAGCACCAGCGGGACGAGGAGCAGGCTAGTGAGAACCAGCAGCACCTGCATCGAGATCTTCAAGGCAGTCACGGGTGTCGTTCCTCTTCGAGACGGCGGTCCGGCCCCTTCGACTGCGGGCCGGGCTTAAGGGTAGGCGACGAAACGCCGCGTGGGCCACACCTTCGCGGGCGGGTCCTGCGTCGAGCAGGCCCGCCCGCGAAGGTCGAGGCGTGTCAGCCGATCGCGTGCGACTGGTACCGCACGATCTTGGCGAACTCCTCGGGGTCCAGGCTCGCGCCGCCGACGAGGGCGCCGTCGACGTCCGGCTTGGCCATGATCGAGGCGACGTTGGACGACTTCACCGAACCGCCGTACAGCACGCGCACGGCCTGGGCCGTCTCGGCGTCGTACAGCTCGGTGAGGCGCCCGCGGATGGCCGCGGCCATCTCCTGCGCGTCCTCAGGGGTCGCGGTCTCGCCGGTGCCGATCGCCCACACGGGCTCGTACGCGACGACGACCTCGCGGGCCTGCTCGGCCGTGACGTCCGCCAGGTCCTCCTCGAGCTGCAGCAGCGTGTGCTGCACGTGCGCCTCGGCGCGCCGCGTGTCGAGGTCCTCGCCGACGCACAGGATCGGCTTGAGGCCGGCCGCGATCGCGGCGACGACCTTCTGGTTGATCAGCGCGTCGGTCTCGCCGTGGTGCTCGCGGCGCTCGGAGTGCCCGATCGCCACGTACGTCGCGCCCAGCTTGGTGAGGAACGCGGCGGAGATGTCGCCCGTGTACGCGCCCGACGTGTGGTGCGAGACGTCCTGCGCGCCGTACGCGATCTCGAGCTTGTCCGCGTCGACGAGCGTCTGGACGCTCCGCAGGTCGGTGAACGGCGGCAGGATCGCGACCTCGACGGCCGCGTAGTCGTGCTTGCCGTCCTTGAGGGTCCACGCGAGCTTCTGGACCGTCGCGATCGCCTGGTGGTGATCGAGGTTCATCTTCCAGTTGCCCGCCATGAACGGGGTGCGCTGTGCCATCAGTTCTCCAGTACCGCGATGCCGGGGAGGGTCTTGCCCTCGAGGAACTCCAGGGAGGCGCCGCCGCCCGTGGAGATGTGGCCGAACTTGCTCTCGTCGAAGCCGAGCGTGCGCACGGCCGCGGCCGAGTCGCCGCCGCCGACGATCGAGAACCCGCCGTTCGCGCCCGCGTCGATGAGCGCCTGCGCGACGGCCTTGGTGCCGCCCGCGAACGCCTCGAACTCGAACACGCCGGCCGGGCCGTTCCACACGACCGTCTTGGCGTCCACGATCTTCGACGCGAACAGCGCCTCGGACTCGGGGCCGATGTCGAGCCCGATCTTGCCGTCGGGGATCGCGTCGGCCGCCACCACGGCGACCGGGGTGTCCGCTGCGAACGAGTCGCCCACGCGGATGTCGACGGGCAGCACGATCTCGACGCCGCTGGACTGCGCCTGCGCGAGGTAGCCCTTGACCGTCTCGATCTGGTCCTCCTCGAGCAGCGAGTTGCCCACCGAATGGCCCTGGGCCGCGAGGAACGTGAACAGCATGCCGCCGCCGATGACCAGGCGGTCGGCCTTGGTCAGCAGGTTGGAGATCACGCCCAGCTTGTCGGAGACCTTCGAGCCGCCGAGCACGACCACATACGGGCGCGCCGGGTCCTGCGTCGCCTTCTTGAGCGACTCGACCTCGGTGAGCACGAGCTTGCCCACCGCGTGCGGCAGCTTGAGCGCGACGTCGTAGACGGACGCCTGCTTGCGGTGCACGACGCCGAATCCGTCGGAGACGAACACGTCCGCCAGCGCCGCGAGGTCGTCCGCGAGCGACTCGCGCTCCTCGTCGACCTTGCTGGTCTCGCGCGCGTCGAACCGGATGTTCTCGAGCAAGGCGATCTCGCCGTCGCCGAGCGCGGCCACGGTTGCCTGGGCGGACTCGCCGACCGTGTCCTTCGCGAGCGCGACGGGCTTGCCCAACAGCTCGCCCAGGCGCGTGGCGACCGGCGCGAGCGAGTACTTGTCCTCGGGTGCGCCCTTCGGGCGGCCCAGGTGGGCGGTGACGACGACGCGCGCGCCCGCGTCGAGCAGCGCGGTCAACGTCGGCAGGGCCGCGCGCACGCGGCCGTCGTCGGTGATGGTCGTGCCGTCGAGCGGCACGTTGAAGTCGGAGCGGACGAGCACGCGCTTGCCGCGCAGGTCGCCGAGGTCCTCGATGGTCTTCATGGCTTCTCCCGGGAGGGGACGCAAGGGTGACAAGGGCCGGACACAACTGCGTCCGCGTGCGCCAGGGCCGGTGGCCGGGGCGCACGCGGACGCATGAGTCGTGCTACGCGGGGATCGTCAGAGACGCTCGCCGACGTACGACGTGAGGTGCACGAGCGAGTTGGAGTAGCCCCACTCGTTGTCGTACCACGACACGACCTTGACCTGGTCCCCGATGACCTTCGTCAGCTTGCTGTCGAAGATGCTCTGGTGCGGGTTGGTCACGATGTCGGTCGAGACGATCTCGTCGTCGACGTACTCGAGGATGCCCTTGAGCGGGCCCTCCGCGGCGGCCTTGACGGCGGCGTTGACCTCGTCGACCGTGACCTCCTTGGACGCGGTGAACGTGAGGTCGGTGGCCGAGCCGGTGATGACCGGGACGCGCAGCGCGAAGCCGTCGAGCTTGCCCTTGAGCTCCGGGAGCACCAGGGCCACGGCCTTGGCGGCGCCCGTCGAGGTCGGGACGATGTTCTGCGCGGCGGCGCGCGCGCGACGCAGGTCGCGGTGCGGGCCGTCCTGCAGGTTCTGGTCGCCCGTGTACGCGTGGATCGTCGTCATGAGGCCGCGCTCGATGCCGATCGCGTCGTTCAGCGCCTTGGCGAGCGGCGCGAGGCAGTTCGTCGTGCACGACGCGTTGCTGATGATGTGCTGCGTCGCCGGGTCGTACTTCTCGTGGTTGACGCCCACGACGAAGGTGCCGTCCTCGTTCTTGGCCGGGGCCGAGATGATGACCTTCTTGGCGCCGGCGTCGAGGTGCGCCTTGGCCTTCGTGGCGTCCGTGAAGAAGCCCGTGGACTCGATGACGATGTCCGCGCCGAGCTCCGCCCAAGGCAGGTCGGCCGGGTTGCGCTCCTCGAGGGCACGGATCTTCTTGCCGTCGACGATGATGTTCTCGTCGTCGTAGTCGACGCTGTGCGGGAAGCGGCCCAGGACGGTGTCGTACTTGAGCAGGTGTGCGAGCGTCTTGTTGTCCGTCAGGTCGTTGACGCCGACGATCTCGATGTCCGCACCGGACTCGATGACAGCCCGGTAGAAGTTGCGACCGATGCGGCCGAAGCCGTTGATGCCGACCTTGATGGTCACTTGCCCTCCTCGGCAGCGCCGACGGCGAGCCGGCGCACACAATTGGTGTTGGGGTCACGCACGCCGCTGTGCGTTCCTACCGTCCCTATACCGCCTTGTGCCCAGCACGTGACGGTCGTGTGACGATCGGATGTCCCGAGCCTATACCCGCTTTTAGGGTGTCGCCGCCGCGAGGGTCCTAGGCGGTATCGGCTTTCACGTAGTGGGATTCGCCCTCGACCTCGCACGACGCGTGAGCCGCCGGCGACCCAGCCCGCTACAGGTCGAGCAGATCGGCCGAGAGCCCGGCCTCGGTGTCGGGGATGCCGAGATCGGCCGCGCGCTTGTCGGCCGTCGCGAGCAGGCGCCGGATCCGGCCGGCGACAGCGTCCTTCGTCAACTGCGGGTCGGCGAGCTTGCCGAGCTCCTCGAGCGACGCGTCCTTGTGCTCCAGGCGCAGGCGCCCTGCCTCACGCAAGTGGTCCGGGAGGTCGTCACCCAGGATCTCGAACGCACGCTCCACGCGCGCGCCGGCGGCGACCGCGGCACGCGCCGACCGGCGCAGGTTCGCGTCGTCGAAGTTGGCCAGGCGGTTGGCGGTGCCACGCACCTCACGCCGCACGCGGCGCTCCTCCCACGTGAGCGTCGCCTCGTGCGCTCCCAGGCGCGTGAGCATCGCGCCGATCGCGTCACCGTCGCGGATCACCACACGGTCGACGCCGCGGACCTCGCGCGCCTTCGTCTGGATGCCCATGCGACGCGCGGCGCCGACGAGCGCGAGCGCGGCCTCCGGCCCCGGGCACGTGATCTCGAGCGACGACGAGCGTCCCGGCTCGGTCAGCGAGCCGTGCGCCAGGAACGCTCCACGCCACGCCGCCTCAGCCTCGCCGATCCCGCCGGCGACCACCTGGGGGGGCAGGCCACGCACGGGACGCCCCCGGCCGTCCAGCAAGCCGGTCTGGCGCGCGAGCGACTCGCCGTCCTTGACCACCCGCACGACGTAGTGGCTGGCCCGTCGCAGGCCGCCGCCGGACACGACGATGATCTCGGACTCGTGCCCGTAGACCTCGGCGATGGCCTGCCGCAGGCGACGCGCCGCGATCGCGGTGTCGAGCTCCGCCTCGATGACGATGCGCCCGGAGATGATGTGGAGGCCGCCCGCGAATCGGAGGGTCGCGGAGACCTCCGCCTTCCGGCACGAGGTCTTGTCCACCTGCAGACGAGCGAGCTCGTCCTTCACCTGTGCCGTCAACGCCATGGCGTCATCCTGCCACCCGTCCAGGAGTGCTGTGGCCCGCCCGATGCAGTGAAATCAGCGCATATCAGGGCACGGGCGCGCCGACATCGCCCAGCACACCGTCGATCACGTCCCGGAACGCCGACGCGAGGCGCAGCGGGTCGTGGCGTGCGGTCCCGTCGCCGCGGCTCACCTGCCGCAGCAGCAGCCGAGTGCCGCTCGCCGCGCACGCGTCCGCCAGCCGGCCCACGTCCTCGACCGCGCGCGGGTCCGCGACCACCGCGTGGAACCTCAGCTCGGGCGCGTGCTCGTGCAGCACCGCGAGGTAGTCCTCGGCGCGCATCCCGGCAGTCTCGCCCTGCTCCTCGGGCGACAGGTTCAGCGTCAGGATCAGGCGTTCCGGCCTGCGCAGCAGCGCCTCCCGAAGCTCCGGGACCAGGAGGTGCGGCAGCACCGAGGTGTACCAGGAGCCCGGGCCGAGCACGATCCAGTCGGCCGCAGTCACCGCGGCGAGCGCCTGCGGGCACGCCGCCGGCTCCGCCGGTGTGAGCCGCACCTGCCGGATGTCGTCGGTCGTCACCGCGAGGTTGCGCTGGCCGTGCACGGTCTCCACACGGCCGTCTGCGCGCGCGACGTCTGCCTCGATCCACAGCGCGGTCGTCGTCATCGGCAGCACCCGCCCACGCGCGCCCAGCAGCCGGCCGACCCAGTCCAGGCCCTCGACCGTGTCCCCCAGCAACTCCCACAGCGCCACGATCAGCAGGTTCCCCACGGCATGCTTGTCCAGCGGCCCGTCGCTCGAGAACCTGTGCTGCATCACGTCACGCCACAGGTGGCCCCAGTCGGAGTCGTCGCACAGCGCCGACAACGCCATGCGGAGGTCGCCCGGCGGCAGCACGTGGAGCTCGTCACGCAAGCGGCCCGACGAGCCGCCGTCGTCGGCGACCGTCACCACCGCGGTCACCCGATCGGTCACATGCCGTAGCGCTCCCAGCGTCGCGGACAGCCCGTGCCCGCCGCCGAGCGCCACGAACGCCGGCCCACGGTGTGCGCGGGACGGCGCGGGCGGGCGGTGCGCCGCGTGGCTCATTCCTTGCCGAGATCCCTGGCCGCGACGCTGACCCGATGGCCCTTGCCGCGCAGCCGGCCCGCGATCGCCTCACTGATGGCGACCGACCGGTGCTTGCCGCCGGTGCAGCCGACCGCGATCGTCACGTAGCGCTTCTCCTCGTTCAGGTACCCCGCGAGCACCGGCTCGAGCGCGTCGACGTACCGCTCGACGAAGAGCGACGCGCCCGGAAGCCCCAGCACGTAGTCGCGCACGGGCGCATCGCGTCCCGTCAGGTGCCGCAGCTCGGTCACCCAGTACGGGTTGGCCAGGAAACGCACGTCCACCACGTGGTCCGCGTCGAGCGGCAGCCCGTACTTGAACCCGAACGACAGCAGCGTCACCCGCAGGTAGTCCTCGGTCTCGCCCTTGACGAGCGCACGCACCTCGCGCCCCAGGTCGTGCACGTTGAGCTCGGACGTGTCGATCACGGTGTCGGCGCGCTCACGGATATCGCCGAGCACCACCCGCTCCTCCGCGATGCCGTCGAGGATGCGGCCCGCGCCCTGCAGTGGATGCGGGCGGCGCACCGACTCGAAGCGCCGTACGAGCACCTCGTCGGACGCGTCGAGGAACAGCACGCGATAGTCGATGCCCGCTTCGCGCAGGTCCCCGAGCACCTGCGCGAGGTCGCTGAAGAATCCACGGCCCCGGACGTCGATGACCGCGGCCACGCGCTGCGCGCGCGTCTCGGGCGGGCCATTGGTGATCATGCCGACCAGGTGCGTCAGCATCTGGGCCGGCAAGTTGTCGACGACGTACCAGTCGAGGTCCTCGAGCACCGCCGCCGCCCGGGTGCGGCCCGCGCCGGACATGCCCGTGATGACGAGCAGTTGCGCTTGGTGCAGGCGCGGATGCTCGGCCGAGGCGTCGATCGCGGGGATCCCCGCAGGGACCGTGATGGCGTCCGGCTCGTCGCTCATGCGTCCAGCATGCCAGCGGGGCCGCCTCCGGCGGGGACGGCTCGCACGCCGGGCCCGTCCGCCGGCTCCGCCACGTTCGCCCCCCGCTCGTCGGGGCCCGCCAGCGCCGCGACGACCGCGGCGGCCGTCCGCTCACCCATGCCACGGACCGACGCGATCTCCTCGACGCTCGCGGCGCGTAGGCGCTTGACCGAGCCGAAGTGGCGCAGCAGCGCCTTCTGCCGCGCGGGCCCGAGGCCCGGCACGTCGTCGAGCACCGAGGCCGTCATGCCCTTGCTGCGCCGGTTGCGGTGCGCGGTGATCGCGAAGCGATGGGCCTCGTCGCGCAGGCGTTGCAGCAGGTAGAGGCCCTGGGAGCTGCGCTGCAGGATCACCGGGTAGGCGTCGCCCGGCACCCACACCTCCTCGAGCCGCTTGGCCAACCCGCATAGCGCGACGTCGTCGATGCCGAGTTCCTCGAGCGCGGCCGCGGCGGCCGCGACCTGGGGCGGCCCACCGTCCACGACGATCAGGTTGGGCGGGTACGCGAACCGGCGCGGCTTGCCCGTGCTCTCGTCGATCGGGCCCGAGCGCAGCTCGCCGTCCTCGTCGCCCTCCCCCATCTCGAGGTCGCCGGACTGGCTGCGCTCCGCGAGGTAGCGCCTGAACCGGCGCGTGATGACCTCGCGCATCGCCTCGGTGTCGTCGCGTGCGCCGTCGCCGCTCGCGCCGCGCACGGTGAACAGCCGGTACTCGCTCTTGCGGGCCAGACCGTCCTCGAACACCACCATCGACGCCGACTGGTACGTGCCCTGGTTGTGCGAGACGTCGTAGCACTCGATGCGCAGCGGCGCGGTCGGCAGGTCGAGCGCCTCCTGGATCTCGCGCAGCGCCTGGCTGCGGGTCGTCAGGTCGCCTGCGCGCCGCGTGCGGTGCAGCACGAGCGCGTGCTCCGCGTTCTTGCGGACGGTCTCGGCGAGCTCGCGTTTGTCGCCCCGCTGCGGCACCCGCACCTGCACACGCGACCCCCGCATGCCGGAGAGCCAGTCCTGCACCTGCTGGAGGTCGTGCGGCGCCACGGGCACCAGGACCTCGCGCGGGACCGCGGCGCCGTCCGTCTCGTCGGCGCCGTACACCTGCTGCAGGAGGTGCTCGACGAGGTCCGCGTCGTCGGCGTCCTCGACCTTCTCGACGATCCACCCGCGCTGGCCGCGGATCCGCCCGTCCCGGACGTGGAACACCTGGACCGCGGCCTCGAGCTCGTCGCCGACCAACGCGAAGATATCGGCGTCGGTGCCGTCCGCGAGGACCACGGCATTGCGCTCGGTCGCACGCTGGAGCGTCTGGATGTCGTCGCGCAGCCGCGCCGCCTGCTCGTAGTCGAGCTCCGCCGCCGCATCCTTCATGCGCTGCGTCAGCCGCTTGGTGAACTTGGCGGTGTCGCCCGCCATGAAGTCACAGAAGTCGAGCGCGAGCTGGTGGTGCTCGTCGGACGAGACGCGCCCGACGCACGGCGCCGAGCACTTGTCGATGTAGCCGAGCAGGCACGGCCGGCCCTGTTGCCGCGCGCGTTTGAACACGCCGGCCGAGCACGTGCGGACCGGGAACACGCGCAGCAGCAGGTCGACCGTCTCCCGGATCGCCCACGCGTGCGCGTACGGGCCGAAGTACCGGGTGCCTTTGCGTTTGGCGCCGCGCATCACCTGGACCCGCGGGTACTCCTCCGCGAGCGTGACCGCGAGGTACGGGTACGACTTGTCGTCGCGGTACTTCACGTTGAACCGCGGGTCGAACTCCTTGATCCACGAGTACTCGAGGGCGAGCGCCTCGACCTCGGTGCCCACCACGGTCCACTGCACCGACGACGCGGTGGTCACCATCGTCTGCGTGCGCGGGTGGAGCCCGGCGACGTCCTGGAAGTAGCTGTTCAGACGCGAGCGCAGGCTCTTGGCCTTGCCGACGTAGATGACACGGCCGTCGGCGTCCCGGAAACGGTAGACGCCCGGAAGGTCGGGGATCTCCCCCGGCGCCGGGCGGTACGTGGCGGGATCGGCCATGCGGGAAAGCCTAGTTCGGGCCACCGACAACCAAGACCCAACGTGCTGCCGGCGCCCGCCGCAGCCGTTCGCACTAGTGTCGGGACATGGCGCAACTGCTGCACTCGTACTCGGTGGACCTGGAATGGACCGGCGCGGGCGACGCCGGGACCAGCACGTACACGTCGTACGGGCGTGACCACGTGCTCACCTCGGGCGGCAAGCAGCCGCTGCCCGGCACCTCGGACCCGGGCTTCCGGGGAGACCCCGACCGGTGGTCGCCCGAGGACCTGCTCGTCGGCGCTCTCTCGCAGTGCCACATGCTGTGGTTCCTGCACCTCGCCGCGAGCGCGGGTGTGGTCGTCGTCGGGTACGCCGACGCGGCGTCGGGGACCATGCGCATCGAGTCCGCGGGCCACGGGCAGTTCACCGACGTCGTGCTCCGGCCCCGAGTCACCGTGCGGGGCCGCCACCTGCCGGACGGATCGCCACTGACCGACCAGGCGCTGGCCGGACTGCACCACCGCGCGCACGAGCACTGCTTCATCGCCCGGTCGGTCAACTTCACGGTCCGCCACGAGCCGGTGCCCGTGGCCTTCGCCTGACGCCTCAGCGTCAGGCGCTCACGCGAACAGCGCGTCAGGCGCTCACGGCCTCGGCGTCCACACCGAGGTCCACACCGAGGTCCACCTCGAGTACCTCGGCCAGGAAGCGGCCGGTGTGGCTCGCGGGCACCGACGCGATGTGCTCCGGCGTCCCCTCGGCGATCACCGTGCCCCCGCCCGAGCCGCCCTCCGGGCCCATGTCGACCACCCAGTCGGCGTTCTTGATCACGTCGAGGTTGTGCTCGATCACGATCACGGTGTTGCCCTTGTCGACGAGCGACTGCAGCACGCCGAGCAGCTTGCGGATGTCCTCGAAGTGGAGTCCGGTGGTCGGCTCGTCGAGCACGTAGACCGTGCGGCCCGTGGACCGCCGCTGCAGCTCGGACGCCAGCTTGACGCGCTGCGCCTCGCCCCCCGAGAGCGTCGGGGCAGGCTGTCCGAGCCGCACGTACCCGAGGCCGACGTCGACGAGGGTCTTGAGGTGGCGGCTGATCGCGGGCACGGCGGCGAAGAACTCCGACGCCTCCTCGATCGGCATCGAGAGCACGTCCGCGACCGTCTTCCCCTTGAAGTGGACCTCGAGCGTCTCGCGGTTGTAGCGGGCGCCGTGGCACACCTCGCACGGCACGTAGACGTCGGGCAGGAAGTTCATCTCGATCTTGAGCGTGCCGTCCCCCGAGCACGCCTCGCAGCGTCCGCCCTTGACGTTGAAGGAGAAGCGCCCTGGCGTATACCCGCGGACCTTGGCCTCGGTCGTCTCCGCGAACAGCCGGCGCACGTGGTCCCACACGCCCGTGTACGTCGCGGGATTGGAGCGCGGCGTGCGGCCGATCGGCCCCTGGTCGACGTGCACGACCTTGTCGAGGTGCTCGAGGCCGGTGACGCGCTTGTGGCGTCCGGCGACCTGGCGTGCGCCGTTGAGCTCGTTCGCCATGACCGTGTAGAGGATCGAGTTGACCAGCGTGGACTTCCCCGAGCCGGAGACGCCGGTCACCGCCGTGAGCACGCCGAGCGGGAACGACACGTCGATCCCCTGCAGGTTGTGCTCGCGCGCGCCGACCACGGTCACCTTGCGCTTGGGATCCCACGTGCGGCGGACCGGCGGCATCGGGATGGAGCGCCGCCCCGAGAGGTAGGCGCCCGTGACGGACTCCGGCGACGACAGCAGGCCGTCGAGGTCGCCCGAGTGCACCACCCGGCCGCCGTGCTCTCCCGCGCCCGGGCCGATGTCGACGATCCAGTCGGCGGTGCGGATCGTGTCCTCGTCGTGCTCGACGACGATCAGCGTGTTGCCGAGGTCCCGCAGGCGGGTGAGCGTGTCGATCAGCCGCCGGTTGTCGCGCTGGTGCAGCCCGATCGACGGCTCGTCGAGCACGTAGAGCACGCCGACCAGGCCCGAGCCGATCTGCGTCGCGAGCCGGATGCGCTGCGCCTCACCACCCGAGAGCGTCGCGGCCGGACGCATGAGCGAGAGGTAGTCGAGCCCGACGTCGAGCAGGAAGCCGAGGCGCGCCTGGATCTCCTTGAGCACCTGCGCCGCGATCGCGCGCTCGCGCTCCCCCAGCTCGAGTGCGTCGAGGAAGTCGCGCGCCTCACGGATCGGCAGGCCGCACACGTCGGCGATCGACTTGCCGCCGACGTGCACCGCGAGCACCTCGGGCTTGAGCCGGGCGCCCTGGCACGCGGGGCACGGGACCTCGCGCATGAACGCCTCGTACTTCTCCTTGCTCCACTCCGAGTCGGTCTCGGCGTACCGACGCTCCAGGAACGTGACCGCGCCCTCGAATCCCGTCGAGTACTGGCGCTCGCGCCCCCACCGGTTGCGGTAGCGGACGTGCACCTCGTGGTTGCGCCCGAAGAGCACCGCGTCCTTTGCCCGTTGCGGCAGCGCGCGCCACGGCGCGGTCATCGAGAAGCCCATCTCGTCGGCGAGCGCCGCCAGGACGCGGCCGAAGTACTCCGACGACGTCTGCGACCAGGGCGCGACGGCGCCGTCCTCGAGCGACAGCTCGTCGTCGGGCACCACGAGCTCGGGGTCGACCTCGAGACGCGAGCCGATGCCCGTGCACTCGGGGCATGCGCCGTACGGCGCATTGAACGAGAACGTGCGCGGCTCGATCTCGTCGAGCGTCAGCACATGGTCGTTGGGGCATGCGCGCTGCTCGGAGAAGCGCCGCTCGCGCGCGGGGTCGTCCTTGTCCGCGTCGACGAGCTCGACGACGAGCAGGCCGCCGGCCAGGCCGAGCGCGGTCTCGACCGAGTCGGTCAGGCGCCGGCGCACGCCGTCACGCGAGACCAGGCGGTCGACGACGACCTCGATGTCGTGCTTGAGCTTCTTCTCCAGCGCGGGCGGCTCGGTGAGCTGCACGACCTCCCCGTCGACGCGCGCGCGTGCGAATCCCTTGCCCTGCAGCTCGGCGAACAGGTCCGCATACTCGCCCTTGCGGCCGCGCACGACCGGCGCGAGCACCTGGTAGCGCGTGCCCTCGGGCAGCTCCAGGAGCCGATCCACGATCTGCTGCGGGGTCTGCGCGGTGACGCGTTCGCCGCAGACCGGGCAGTGCTGCGTGCCGGCGCGCGCGAACAGCAGGCGCAGGTAGTCGTAGACCTCCGTGATCGTGCCGACCGTCGAGCGCGGGTTGCGGTTGGTGGACTTCTGGTCGATCGACACCGCGGGCGACAGCCCCTCGATGAAGTCGACGTCGGGCTTGTCCATCTGGCCCAGGAACTGGCGGGCATACGCCGAGAGCGACTCGACGTAGCGCCGCTGGCCCTCCGCGAAGATCGTGTCGAACGCCAGAGACGACTTCCCCGAGCCCGACAACCCGGTGAACACGATGAGCCGATCCCGCGGGAGATCGAGGTCGACATTGCGGAGGTTGTGCTCGCGGGCGCCCTGCACCACCAGACGGTCATTCACGCGGTGCAGTCTACGTTCCGCCACTGACATTCAAACACCCGTACGACGATCCGCTGCCCTCTCGGCGTGCCGAGCGCGCGCAGCGAGGCGATGCTGAGCCAGGTGGAGGCAATCGCGGAGTACGCCGTCCTGGGCGACGGCGCCACGGCCGCGCTCGTGTCCCGGCGCGGCTCGATCGACTGGCTGTGCCTGCCGGGCTTCGACGATGCCGCGTGCTTCGCGGGTCTGCTCGGGGACGAGCGCCACGGCCGCTGGCTGCTCACCGTGCCGGGCGCGCATACCGTGACGCGCCGCTACCTCGACGACTCGTTCGTCCTCGAGACGACGTACACCGCGACCTCGGGCACCGCGGTGGTCACCGACGCCATGCCGATCGGCGACGGCCGCTCGGACGTGCTGCGGCGCGTCACGTGCACCGCGGGCCGCGTCGACGTCCAGCACGAATGGGTCGTGCGGTTCGGGTACGGCGCGATCGAGCCGTGGGTGTCCCGCGTGCGCGACGACGCGGGCGACAAGTGCATCCGCGCGGTCGCGGGCCCGGACTCGCTCCTGCTGCGCGGCGACCGGCTCCCCAGCGCCCGCAACCGCCGCCACGCCGACGAGTTCCGGCTCACCGCGGGCCAGACTGTCGAGCTGTCGCTGACCTGGACTCCGTCGTGGTGCGCGCTGCCCGAACGCCTGACGATCGACGACCGCCTGGACGCCACACGCGTCCGCTGGGCGATCTGGGCACACTCGTGCCGGTACGAGGGCGCCTACCGCGACCTCGTGGTCCGCTCGCTGCTGGTGCTGCGCCTGCTGACCGACTCCGAGACCGGTGGGATCGTCGCGGCTCCCACCACGTCGCTTCCCGAGGACTTCGGCGGCGCGCGCAACTGGGACTACCGGTACTGCTGGCTCCGCGACGCCGCGATGACGCTTGAGGCGCTCGTCGAGCAGGGCTACCAGGACGAGGCGCGCGAGTGGCGCGACTGGCTGCTGCGCGCGGTCGCCGGCGACCCGGCGGACCTGCAGATCATGTATCGCGTCGACGGCGGGCGGGACCTGCCCGAGCGGGAGCTGGCGCACCTGCCGGGGTACGCGGGCTCGCGGCCCGTGCGGATCGGGAACGCGGCGGTCGGGCAGGTGCAGAACGACGTGCTGGGCGAGGTGATGTGCGCACTCGACCTGGCGCGAGAGGCCGGCATCACCGACACGGCCGCGTCCTGGTCGCTCCAGTGCCATCTGGTGGACGACCTCCTGACGCACTGGCGCGAGCCGGACCGCGGCATCTGGGAGGTGCGCGGCGACCCGCAGCACTTCACGCACTCCAAGGTCATGGCATGGGCCGCGGTGGACCGGGCGATCCGCGCGATCGAGCGCCACGGACTGGACGGGCCCCTCGAACGCTGGCGCGCCGCGCGCGACGAGATCCATGCCGACGTCCTCGCGCACGCGTGGTCGCACGAGCGCGGGTCGTTCGTCCAGGCCTACGGCGCCGCGCACACCGACGCCGCGCTGCTCCAGTTGGTCCAGGTGGGGTTCCTCCCGCCCGACGACCCTCGGGTCCGCGCGACGGTCGAGGCGATCCGCGAGGAGCTCGAGATCGCGCCCTTCCTGCTGCGCCGCTACCGCACCGAACGCACCGACGACGGCGTGCCGGGCGCCGAGCACGCGTTCGTCGCATGCTCCTTCTGGCTCGCGGACGCGCTCGCGCGGCTCGGCGACGTCGACGAGGCCACGCGCGCGCTCGACGCCCTGACGGCGCTCGCCAACGACGTGGGCCTGCTCGCCGAGCAGTACGACCCGCACGGCGAGCGGATGGCGGGCAACATGCCGCAGGCCCTGTCCCACCTGGCGCTGGTGCGGGCGGTGCACAGCCATGAACGGGCCTGCGAGCGCGCGGAGCTCGCCGAGCGCAGGCTTGCGCCATGATCACCGGGATGCACGTGCTGCTGCCCAGCTCCGACGCCGTCGCCGACCGTGCGTTCCTGCGGGACGTGTTCGGCTGGACGTGGCAGGAGGACGAGCCATCCGGGGCCGGCTGGCTGATCTTCGCCCTGCCGCCCTCGGAGCTGGGCGTGCATCCCGGCGCGAGCGCTGCGCGTGGCGCGGGGACCACGCTCCACCTGATGTGCGACGACCTCGAGGCGACGCTCGCGGACCTCGCCGCGCACGGCGTCGCGGCGCTGGGTGAGCCGCGGGACGCCGGCTACGGGCTGGTGTCCGAGATCGCGTTGCCCAGCGGTGGCACGCTCGGCCTGTACGAGCCGCACCACGCGACACCGCTCGGGATGGTGCGCGAGCGCGCGGACGGCACCACCGTCGTCGTGCCGCCGCATGCGCGTCGCGAGCCCAGCGCCGGCTTCCGGGTCGCGTTGCTCAACACCGTGCTCGAGTGCCTCGACGCCCGCGCGCTCGCTCGCTTCTACCAGCGGCTGCTCGGCTGGCGCCTGGTGGCCGACGAGCCGGACTGGGTCACGCTGCGGCCGCACGGCGGTGGCAGCGGGCTGGCGTTCAGCTCCGACCCGATGTACCGGCCGCCCGTGTGGCCCGCGACGGCCGAGCACAACCAGATGCAGGCCCACCTGGACTTGTACGTCGACGACATGTCCGCCGCGGCGGAGCACGCCGTGGCGGCCGGAGCCCGGTACGCCGACTTCCAGCCGCAGGACGCCGTCCGCGTGATGATCGACCCCGCGGGCCATCCGTTCTGCCTGTTCGAGGCCTAGCGGCTGGTCCTTCGTCCGGTCAGTCCGCTGGCGGGCCCAGCAGCGACGATGCCACCGTGGCGTGCGCGGACTCGTCGTCGGACGGGTGGAAGATCCCCGCGAGCACGTCCCGGTAGAGCCGCCCGAGCTCGTTGCCGGTGAAGTACGACCCGCCCCCGGACACGCGCAACGCGAGCTCGACGACCTGGCGCGCGGACTCGGTGGCGCGCACCTTGAGCCCGACGAGCTGCGCGAACCACCGTGAGCCGTGCTCGGCCTGCTCGTCGACGTCGCGCGCGAGCGCGAACACCTGCAGCTCGGCGCCGTCCTGGAGCAGCGCGGCGTCGGCGATGCGCCAGCGGATGTCGGGGTCCTGCGCGTACGGGCGCCCGTCGTGCTTCATCGACGTGCGGCGACGCGCGTTCGCCACCGCGAGCTCGACGGCGCGGCGCCCGATGCCGGTGTAGACCGCGCCGAGCAGGATCTCGAACACCGCGAACAACGCGAAGATGAACGAGTCCGCGGACGGGCCCGGCGGCAGCCTGCGGTAGACCTGCCCGGCGGGCGCGTAGGCGCCGTCGAGCAGGGTGGTCGCGGACTGCGTCCCGCGCATGCCGAGCGTGTCCCAGTCGTCCTTCGTCGTGACGCCGTCGCGGCCGACGATCGCGTGCACCAGCCGCGGGTCGTCAGGGTCGGCGTCGTCGAGCCCGAAGGTCGCCAGGCGCGTCCACACGGGTGACAACGACGTGAAGATCTTGGTCCCGGTGAAGCGGTAGCCGCCGTCGTCCTGGCGGTCGGCCCGCGTCCGCGAGCCGAACATCACCAGGTCGTTGCCCGCCTCGGAGTTCCCGAACGCGAACACCTCGCCCGCGGCCGCGTCGCGCAGGATGAACTCGACCGAGTCGTCGCCGCGTGCGACGAGCAGCGCCGCCAGGCCCGTGACGACGAGGTGCATGTTCACGGCCAACGCGGTCGCCGGGGCGGCCGCGGCCAGGCGAGCCTGCTCGCGCGCCACCTCCTCGAGCGTGAGCCCCGCCCCGCCGAGCCGCTCGGGCACGAACGCCGCGAGGTACCCGGCCGCCGCCAGCTCGGCGAGGTCGTCGTGCGGGAACGTGTTGTCCCGGTCGTGGGCCGCGGCGCGCTCGTGCACGCGGGCCAGCAGGTCGTCGGTCAGGATCGTGCGCGACACGCGCGGCATGGTGGGCTCCGGCTCTCTCGGCGGCTCTCGCGCCTGCTCATTTGCGGTCAGTTGACGGTGTCGGGGTGCGAGCCGGTCCGCTCGCCACGGTCGAGTCCGGCGATGCGCGTGTGGTCGGCCTGGGACAGCGCGAAGCCGAACACGTCGAAGTTCTCCCGGATGCGGGCGGGCGTCACCGACTTCGGGATCACGGCGACGCCGAGGTCCAGGTGCCAGCGCAGGACGACCTGCGCCGGGCTCACGCCGTGCGCGGCGGCGATGTCCGCGAGCACGGGGTCGCGCAGCACGGCGCCGCGGCCCAGCGGTGACCATGCCTGTGTGACGATGCCGTGCGCCGCGTGGAACGCGCGCAGCTCGCGCTGCTGCAGGTACGGGTGCAGCTCGACCTGGTTGAGCACGGGGGCCTGCCCCGAGTCGTCGACGATCCGCGCGAGGTGGTCAGGCTGGAAGTTGGAGACCCCGACCGACCGCACGCGGCCCTCGTCACGCAGCGCCAGCAACGTGCGCCACGTCTCGACGAACAACCCGCGCGCGGGCGACGGCCAGTGGATCAGGTAGAGGTCCGGCGCCCCGAGGCCGAGCCGCTGCGTCGACGCCTCGAACGCGGCGCGGGCCGCCGCGTCGCCGTGCGCGTCGTTCCACAGCTTGGTGGTGACGAACACCTGCTCACGCGCGAGCCCCGACGCGCGGATCGCGCGTCCGACGCCGCGCTCGTTGCCGTACAAGGTCGCGGTGTCGACGAGCCGGTACCCGGCGTCCAGCGCCGCGGCGACCGCGGGGACCGCCGCCTCGTCGTCCACCTTGTACACGCCGAACCCGAGCGACGGGAGGGCGTGGCCGTCGTGCAGCCGGATGTCGGGGACCGTGGTCACCCGCCCACTCTGCCACCGGGATGCGGCAGGATCGCGCCATGCCGACCTTTGCCGTGCGTTACACCTACGACGAGCGCGCCGACATGCGCGACACCTTCCGCCCGGAGCACCGCGCCTACCTGGCCGGGCTCGGCCACTCGGGCCACCTGCGCGGCTCCGGCCCCTTCGTCGGCGGCGAGCCAGGCGCGCTGCTGGTGTTCCAGGCCGACGACGAGGCCGCGCTCGGCGAGCTGCTGGAGCTGGACCCGTTCCAGCGCGAGGGCCTGGTGCGCGCGACCGACGTCCGCGCGTGGGACGTGCTCCTCGGGCCCTGGGCCGACTGACTCCCCGCCCACGCCAGCGCGGCCTACTCGTGCGTGGTCGGTCGGCCCGCGTCCGGCGCCGGCGCCGCGGCGCCGTCGGAACGCGTCTTGATCAGGCTCGCGATCGTGGCGACCGCGAGCGTGCCGAGGATCACCGTGAGAGACAGCCAGATCGGGATCTCGGGCGCCCAAGCCACCGGCTCGCCTCCGTTGATGAACGGCAGCTCGTTGGTGTGCAACGCGTGCAGCACCAGCTTGACGCCGATGAAGCCGAGGATGACCGCCAGGCCCTGCGACAGGTAGACGAGGCGCTCGAGCAGCCCACCGATCAGGAAGTAGAGCTGGCGCAGCCCGAGCAACGCGAACGCGTTGGCGGTGAACACGATGTACGGCTCGGAGGTCAGTCCGTAGATCGCGGGGATCGAGTCGAGCGCGAAGAGGATGTCCGTGGACCCGATCGCGGCCATGACCAGCAGCATCGGCGTCAGCAGGCGACGACCGTCGACCTTCACCGTCAGCCTGTCGCCGTGGTACTCGTTCGTCGTCGGCAGCACCCGCTTCATCCAGCGCACCAGCAGGCTGTCGCCCTTGTCCTCGACAGGGCCGTCTTCGTGGTCACCGCGCGCGAGCTTGACCGCCGTGTAGACCAGGAACCCGCCGAACACGTAGAACACCCACGACCACTGCTCGATCGCCGCGGCGCCCAGCAGGATGAAGATCGTGCGCAGCACGAGCGCGATGACGACCCCCACCAGCAGCACCTTCTGCTGGTAGATCCGCGGCACCGCGAACCTCGTCATGATGATGAGGAAGACGAACAGGTTGTCGACCGACAGGCTCTTCTCGGTCACGTACCCCGCGAAGTACTCGCCGCCCACGCCCCAGCCCCACACGACGCCCACGACGACGCCGAACAGGAGGGCCAGCCCGATGTAGCCGGCCGACCACCACGCCGACTCCCGGAACGTCGGCTCGTGCGGCGTGCGCACGTGCGCGAAGAAGTCGAAGAGGATCAGGCCCACCACGACCAGCGCGGTGAGGCCCCAGGCAATCCCAGACACGTCCACAAGCGTCCTCCGGTACGGGCTTGGCGTCAGTACGGCGTCAGTACCGAAGGTCTCCCCCGCCCGGAGTCCGGGCCGACCACGCCGGGGCCGGCTCAGCCGGGCTCCGTGATGACGACGTGGCCGCTTGTGGGGTACTCCCCTTCACAGCATGCGCCAGCATAGGCGACGCCCCGCGGTTCCGGCTCACTGCACGCAGAACTCGTTGCCCTCCGGGTCGCGCATCGTCACCCAGAACGAGCCGAGCTCGTCGCGCTCGTAGAGCACCGAGGCGCCGAGCGCCTCCAGCTCCGCGGCACGCGCGCGCACCGCGGCCTTGCGCTCGCCGTCCGCCGTCCCGGCGGCCGCATTGACGTCGAGGTGCACGCGGTTCTTGGCCGTCTTGGGCTCCGGCACCCGCTGGAAGAACAGCCGCGGGCCGTGGCCGTCCGGGTCGACGAGGGCGTACGCGCGGTTCCGGTCCTCCGGTGGCACACCCCAGGCGTCGAGCGCCTCGTCCCAGTCGGCGAACCCCGGCGGCGGCGGGTCCTGCACGTACCCGAGCGCCTCCGCCCAGAACTGGCCGAGCCTGCGCGGGTCCGCCGCGTCGAACACGACTTGGATCCTGGCCGCCATGCTTCCTCCGCTCGTCGGCGGTCGCGTCGTCCTAGGGCGCGTGCCTGTGTGGGCACGCGCCAGCCTGCCTCAGGCCGTCGCTGCCTGCATCTGGCGCAGCTCCTTCTTGAGGCCCGAGATCTCGTCGCGCAGCCGGGCGGCGAGCTCGAACTGCAGCTCGCCGGCCGCGGCGTGCATCTGCGCCGTGAGGTCCTGGATGAGGCCCGCGAGCTCGCCCGCCGCAGCGCCGCTGAGGCGCGTCCGCTCGTCGCGCGGGGCAGCCT
>JAEWOA010000065.1 GCA_023461115.1 Actinomycetes bacterium | reverse complement strand
TCCTGGGCCACGGCGCACCGGTGGGCGCCGTCGTGGCGGGCTTCGGGCCGGGCGGCGCGTCGGCCGACGCCGCTCGCGGCGCGGGGTGGTCGGTGGGCGCGGTCGTCGGGGAGTCCGCCCCGTGAGGGCGGTCGTCCAGCGGGTGACGCGCGCGTCGGTCACGGTGGCGGGCGAGGTCGTCGGGGAGATCACCCGGCCCGGGCTCGTCGCGCTCGTCGGTGTGACGCCGGGCGACGGCGCGCCGCAGGTGGAGCTGATCGCGCGCAAGATCGCGGAGCTGCGCATCCTGCGCGACGAGCAGTGCGCGGTGGACGTCGGGGCGCCGGTGCTCGTCGTCAGCCAGTTCACGCTCTACGGCGACACGCGCAAGGGCCGCCGCCCGACGTGGAACGCGGCCGCGCCGGGCCCGGCCGCCGAGCCGCTCGTGGACGCCGTGGTCGTGGCGCTCCGCGCGCGTGGCCTGGAGGTGGCCACGGGCCGGTTCGGCGCGGACATGGCCGTCGAGCTCGTCAACGACGGCCCGGTGACGATCCTGTTGGAGTCGGCCCCGGCCTGACCTCGCGGGCGCGCTCGCCGCTGGGGCGGGGCAGGCATGGAAAAGGCCCCTCGGAGTAAGCGTCCGAGGGGCCGTTCCCGACCACAGGCCGTGCGTGGCATCCGGCGAACCGGGGGCCGTCGCCTGGCAAGCCAGGCGTGTTCGCTCGATCTGCCCTGGGGCGAAACCAAGCGGCCGGCGTCGCTTCGACGTTGCGACTCCTTCCACCCCCAGGCGCTCCGGCGAGCCGGTCCACCGTGGGTGGGGGACTGCAGTCGACCTCCCGGTCCGTAGCTGCCCTCGCGTCGTCATCCGCGAGCCTTCGGGTTTCCCCTCCGGTGTGGCTGCCCGTTCTCCGGTCGGCCCGTCCTCCACCGATCTGTCCCCGCTGGTCCCAGCTTCCCGAGGGGCTCTGGTTCCTGCGGTTCTCGATCCGTCGAGGTCGATGAGTGATTTCTAGTCCTCGTGTGAAGGGCTCGCAAGGGCTCCGGGAAGGTTTCTTTATCCACATTTTGCTCCACATAGATGTCCACAGGCCGAACAGGGAAAACGCGGGATGAACACAGGCCTGTGGACGAAAGTTGTGGACGATTCGCGTGTCGTTCACCCGGTCAGGTGTCCCCCGCCCGTACCCTTGAAGTCGGCGAGGCCCCCTCGGAGTAAGCGTCCGAGGGGGCCTTACACATGCGCTCGCGGCGCCCCTCCCATGCGCTCGCCGCGCTGCGGGCCGCACGCCATGATGGCCGCATGCGGATCGAGATCGTCGAGGGCGACATCACGACGCACGACGTCGACGTGATCGTGAACGCCGCCAACTCCACCCTCCTGGGCGGCGGCGGGGTCGACGGCGCGATCCACGCCGCCGCCGGGCCGCGGTTGCTCGACGCGTGCCGCGCGATCCGCGAGGAGCGCTACCCGCAGGGGCTGCCGGTGGGCGAGTCGGTGGTCACCCCCGGCTTCGACCTGGCGGCGCGTTGGGTGATCCACACGGTCGGACCCAACTGGCACGCCGGCGAGCGGGCGGTGGCGCTGCTCGGCTCGTGCTTCTTCACCTCGCTCGAGCTCGCCGTCGAGATCGACGCGAGCAGCATCGCCTACCCCGCGATCAGCGCGGGCGCGTACGGCTGGGACGTCCACGAGGTCGCGCACGTCGCGCGCCGCGCGTTGCACGGGTGGGAGCTGGCCACCGCCCAGGACGACGGCGACGACGGCCAGCCCCGCGCCCACGGCATCGACCTGGTGCGGTTCGTGCTGTTCTCACCCGTGGCGCGGGCCGCCTTCGAGCAGGAGTTCGTCGTCTGAGGGGGCAGCCGACGCCGCGTGCGCGCCCGCCGGGTGCGCCGCGGGGTCCGGACGACGAGCCAGCCGGCTGGGCCACCACATGCGCGGGCCGATGTCGAGGTTCAGGGCCGTGACCAGCACGGACCGCACGATCAACGTGTCCAGCAGCACCCCGAACGCCACCGCGAACCCGATCTCCGCGAACGGCACGGTGGGCAGGGTCCCAAGCACCGCGAACGTCCCCGCGAGCACCAGCCCGGCCGACGTGATGACACCGCCGGTGGCCGCGAGCCCCAGGAGCGAGCCGCGGCGGTGGCCGACGCGGTGCGTCTCCTCCCGCACCCGCGTCATGAGGAAGATGTTGTAGTCGATCCCGAGCGCGACGAGGAACACGAAGACGAACAGCGGGAACGACGTGTCCGCGCCCGCGAACCCGAACACGTGGCGGAACACCAGTGCGCTCACGCCGATCGCCGCGCCGAACGAGAGCACCACCGTGCCCATGAGCACGAGCGGGGCGACGACCGAGCGCAGGAGCAGCATGAGGATCACGAACACCGCCAGCAGGATGATCGGGATGATCACCTTGCTGTCGCGGGCCGAGGCCCGTTCGACGTCCAGGTTGGTCGCGGTCTCGCCGCCGACGAGCGCGCCGGCGCCCGGGACGGCGTGGACCGCGTCGCGGACCCGGTCCACCGTGGCGTAGGCCGCGTCCGAGTCGGGCTCGTCGTCGAGCGTCGCCTCGAGGTACGCGGTGTCCCCGACCACGACGGGCTCGGGCACGGACGCGGGGTCCAGGCCGTCGACGCCGACGAGCGCGGCACGCACCTCGTCGGCCTGGGACGCGTCGGCGATCACGACGACGGGCGAGCCCGCGCCGCCGGGGAAGTGCGCGGCCAGGACCTTCTCCCCGACGATCGAGGGCTGCTCGCCGCGGAACTGCTCCTCGGTGGTCAGCCCGGTGGCGTTGAGCTGGACCATGCCGAGCGCGCACACCGCGAGCACGAGCGAGGTGATCACCCAGGTCCGACGAGGGCGCCGGGCGATCCGGTCGCCGACGCCCGCCCAGAACCCGGTGGTGGTCGGCTCGGCGTCGCCGTGGTGCGGCACACGCGGCCAGAACACCCAGCGCCCGACGAGCACGAGCAGCGCCGGCAGCAGCGTCAGCATCACGGCGAGCGCGACGACGATGCCCACGGCCGCCACCGGTCCGAGCCCGGAGGTCGAGTTCATCGTCGCGAACAGCAGGCACAGCATGCCCGCGGTCACGGTGGCGCCGGACGCGACGATCGCGGGCGACGCGCGGTGCAGGGCCGTGGCCATCGCGACGTGCCGGTCCTCGTGCTTGCGCAGCTCCTCGCGGTACCGAGCCGTGAGCAGCAGCGCGTAGTCCGTCCCCGCGCCGAACACCAGGACCGTGAGGATGCCCGCGCTCTGCGCGTTCACCGTCAGGCCGGTGTGCGCGGCCAGCAGGTAGACCACGGCCTGCGACACCGTGAGCGCGACGCCCGCCGAGACCACGGGCAGGAGCCACAGGATCGGGCTGCGGTAGGTCAGCAGGAGCATGACGATGACGACGCCCAGGGCCGCGTACAGCAGCGTGGAGTCGATGCCCTCGAACGCCTTGGACGAGTCCGCCGCCATGCCGGCCGGGCCGGTGAAGTACACCCCGAGGCCCGCGGGGTCGTCGGCCGTGGTGGCCCTGAGGTCCTCGACCGCGTCCGCCGCGAGGCTCCAGCCGTCCGCGCCGAGGTCGAGCGGCACGACGACCTGCGCCGCCTCGCCGTCCTGCGACGGGATCGGCCCGACGACCTCGCCGTCCAGCGTGGGCAGCGCGCCCCACTCGCGGACGTCGTCGGCGATGGCCGCGGTGTCGTCGGCCGTGATCCCGCCCGCGCGCTCGTAGACGACGACCGCGGGGATCGTGTTCGCCGAGCGGAACGCGCCCGCCTGCTCGATCACCTGGGTGGACTCCGCGCTGTCCGGGAGCCAGCTGGACGCCTGGTTGTCCTGCGCGCCCGTCAGTTTGCCTGCGAGCGGGCCGAGCACCGCGAGCGCGGCCAGCCAGAACGCGATGACGACGAATTTCACGTAGCGGTGGGTGATCCACCCAGCGACCTGAGCCATGGCGGTGTCCTAGCGGGAGAAGGGGAGGGCCGGGTCTCAGCCTTCTCCCCAGGAGCATGCCGCCGGATCGGGAATACCCCCCGAGATTGTGCTCAGGGTCACCCTGAGAATCGGTATCCGGCGCCCTGAGTCAGCCGGCCCTGCGGTCCCCGACGAGCCACGCGCGCGCCGGCGCCGTGACCGTGGCGTCGTCGCGCGGGGCATGGGCGCCGGCGACCTCGACGAGCTGCCACGGGCCGGAGAGCGCCGCGAGGTGCTGCCTGAGCTCGTCGGGCGTGCCGAACGGGTCCCGCGTGCCCGAGATGGCGAGCACCGGGACGGTGATGTCCGGGAAGTGCGCGACCCGCAGCTTGTCCGGCTGTCCCGGCGGGTGCAGCGGGTAGGAGAGCAGGAGCAGGCCCGCGGCGGGCTGGCCCTGCGCGACCGCCATCGAGCTCATCCGCCCGCCGAACGAGCGGCCGCCGAGCACGATCCGCTCAGGCCTGACCCCGAGCTCGGCGGCGAACGCGTCGGCACGGGCGCGCAGGTGCGCGATCGCGTCCTCCGGCCGGTCCGGGCCGCGCAGCCCGCGCTCGCGGCGCGGGAAGTCGAGCCGCAGCACGGGCAGCGGCGCCAGCGCCCGCTCGAGCGCGACGAGCGTCGGGTTGTCCCGTCCGGCGCCGGCGCCGGGGGTCACGACGACTGCGGCGACGTCGGGCGACGGCAGCACGATCACCCGGCCACCGTAACGACGGCCGCCGCTGCCTCCACATCGGACGGGCTGTTCCAGTGGTGGAACGAGAGGCGGACGCCGGAGCCGCGGCCGGCCACCCGCAGGCCCGCGGACTGCAGGCGCGCCCGGTGCGTGCCGTCGTCGGGCAGCGAGACGATCGCGCTGCCCGCCGGCGCCAGGCCCACGGCCTGTCGGAACGAGTCCGCGAGGGCCACGGCGTGTGCGTGGAC
>JAEWOA010000064.1 GCA_023461115.1 Actinomycetes bacterium | reverse complement strand
GTTTACCAGATCTTCGGCCATGGACTTCGCCTTCGTGCTTGGATGGAACTTGCGCGGCCAGAGCGGCCTACAATGGCTTCTTATAGCCGATATGGCTTGGGGTGAAGCCCAGCCGGTCATAGAAGCGATGCGCGTCGCCCCGCGCCTTGTTGGTGGTGAACTGGATCAGACGGCAGCCTGCTTTCACCGCGCGCGTCTCGGCATCCGCCATCATCGCCTCGCCAATGCCTTGTCCGCGAAGCGCAGGGCTGACGCGGACGCATTCGATCTGGGCGCGTCGCGTAGCCGTCAGGGACAGACCCGAGATGAAGGTCAGCTGGTAACAGGCCACCACCTGCCCGTCTAACTCGCCCACGATCAGCGTGTTTCCCGCCTCGTGTTGCATCTGGTCGAACGCGGCCAGATAGATCTGAAGCTCGCTGCCCTCTCGGGCCTTGCCCAGCATGTCATCGGCCAACATCGCAACGACCGCTGCGACATCTTCGCGCCGGGCATCGCGAAAAATGACCTTAGCCACGATCACCGCCATCCGCGGCGCGAATGAAGGCTCGGATCTTGTCAGCATCTTTATGTCCTGGTGCCGTTTCTACGCCAGAAGACACATCAACGCCTGAGGCACCTGTCAGTCTGATCGCCTCGGCCACGTTGTCGGGGGTCAGCCCGCCCGCCAACAGCCAGGGCCGCAGCCATTTGCGTCCAACCAGCAGGCGCCAATCGAAGGCCAGACCATTGCCGCCGGGCAGGACGGCATCCTTCGGGGCCTTGGCATCAACTAGCAGCATATCGGCTACCAGCCCGTAATCCAAAAGCGCGGGCAAATCTTCGGGCGAGGCAATGCCGACCGCCTTCATCACCGGCAGATTGGTCAGCGCCTTGACCTCGGCCACCCGTTCGGGTGTTTCCGAGCCGTGAAGCTGTATAACATCTAACGGTGCGACAGCCAGCGTTGACAGCAGCAGATCGTCGTCGGCGTTGACGAACAGTCCGACCTTGGCAATGCCCGCAGGCACATCGCGCATCAGTTGGGCCGCCTGCTGCGGCATCACCGCACGTGGCGATTTCGGAAAAAAGACAAAGCCCAGATAGCGCGCGCCCGCATCCACTGCCGCCTGAACATGTGCAGGCTCGTTGAGCCCGCAGATCTTGACCTGCGCCATATCAGCGCGGCGCGGGAACGGTCGAGGATGGTGCAGGATCGCGCATCGGTTGGGGCTTCGGACGTTCCAGAATGGCCAGAACCTCATCACGCGGAGCCGAATGTTCGACCCGCAGCGCGCCGACTTCGTTTTCCAGACGCTGGTTCTTGTCAGCCTGCGCCCGCGCCTCGCGACGGATATGAGATTCGCGCAACCATTCCCAGACAAGCCCTGCCAGCATCCCAAGCGCGAACGCGCCAAAGACGATCAGGAACAGCGGCAAAGTCATCGTCCATTGCCCGCCCAGATATTGTCCGAAATTTGCCGGGAACGCCGACAGCGTGACCATATTGCGGTTGGCCAAGGCCAAACCGATCAGGAACAGTGCAAGCAGCACGACGAACAACAGGCGGATGAAGCGCATCGGTAATCCTAGTTTATCTGGCAACCGTAACCGGTTACCAATCCCTTCTGACGTTCTACGCCAGTCAGGCCTCTCCGTTCAACCGATCACGAAGCAATTTGCCGGTTTTGAAGAAAGGCACATGCTTTTCCTCGACATCGACCGCATCGCCGGTACGCGGATTGCGCCCGGTCCGCGCATCGCGTTTCTTGACCGAGAACGCGCCAAATCCGCGCAATTCAACCCGGTCGCCGCGCGACATGGCGTCGATGATTTCTTCCAAAACCGTATTCACGATCCGCTCAACGTCTCGGCGGAACAGATGCGGATTTTCATCGGAAATCTTCTGGATCAGTTCTGATCGGATCATGGGTACCTCAAACGGAAGATGGCAATCATCTAAGCAAACGACGTGGCGCCGTCCAATTGACATCGCAACGCGCAAATCGCTGTTATAGTTGCATAGCATCTTCGCTTTCCTGATCCGACGCAAGCATCACGGATTGGCAAAGCCTTGCAGCGGCTAAAAAAAACGCCCGGGTCTGAAACCCGGACGTCTAAATGTCATCGAATGTACAAGATCACTCGTTGCGGTTCAGAGCCGCGCCGAGGATGTCGCCCAGCGACGCACCCGAATCCGAGCTGCCGTACTGGTCGATGGCTTCTTTTTCTTCGGCGATCTCGCGTGCCTTGATCGACAGGCCCAGACGGCGGGTCTTGGTGTCGACGTTGGTGACGCGTGCATCGACCTTGTCACCGACCTGGAAGCGCTCGGGGCGCTGGTCCTGACGGTCACGGGCCAGATCCGAGCGGCGGATAAACGACTTGACGCCGTTATATTCCACCTCGACACCACCATCTTCGATCGCGGTGACTTCAACGGTCACGACCGAGCCACGCTTCACGCCGTCAACGGCTTCAGCCATATGCTCGTTTTCCAGCGACTTGATCGACAGCGAGATACGCTCTTTCTCGACATCCACGTCCTGGACAACTGCTTTCACCATATCGCCCTTGCGGTAGTCTTGAATGGCGTCTTCGCCACGTGCGTCCCAGCTGATGTCCGACAGGTGAACCATGCCGTCGATGTCGCCGTCCAGACCGATGAACAGACCGAATTCGGTGATGTTCTTGACTTCGCCTTCGATGACGGTGCCGGTCGGATGAGTCTCTGCAAAGACTTCCCACGGGTTACGCTGCGTCTGCTTGAGGCCCAGCGAAACGCGACGCTTGGCTTCGTCGATTTCCAGAACCATGACGTCGACTTCCTGCGAGGTCGAAACGATCTTGCCGGGATGGACGTTTTTCTTGGTCCACGACATTTCCGAAACGTGCACCAGACCTTCGACACCGGCTTCCAGCTCGACGAACGCGCCGTAATCGGTGATGTTGGTCACGCGGCCCTGATGGACCGAGCCGATCGGGAACTTGTCGCCGACGGTATCCCACGGATCTGCCTGCAGCTGCTTCATGCCGAGGCTGATGCGGTGGCTGTCCTTGTTGATCTTGATGACCTGAACCTGAACGGTTTCACCGATCGCCAGGATTTCCGACGGATGGTTGACGCGACGCCATGCCATGTCGGTGACGTGCAGCAGGCCGTCAACGCCGCCCAGATCAACGAACGCACCGTATTCGGTGATGTTCTTGACGACGCCGTTCACCGTCTGACCTTCGGTCAGGTTGGCGATGACTTCGGCGCGCTGT
>JAEWOA010000063.1 GCA_023461115.1 Actinomycetes bacterium | reverse complement strand
GAACGGGGACGTGCCGCGCGGCCGAGGGCTGGCGTTGCTCGTCGTGACCGGCGCCGTCGGGAGCCTGCTGCTGGGCGCGTGCACCGACGGCGAGCCGGCCGCGCGCGTGGCGACGACGACGCCCTCGTCGCCCATGAGCCCGCCACCCGGCCCTGGCCCGACGACCAGCCCTGACCCGACGACGAGCCCCGCGCCGGCCGCACCCTCGGGCAAGCCGGAGGTCACGATCGACGTCGAGGACGTCGCCACGGGCTTGCACGCGCCCTGGGACGTCGCGTTCGTCGGGGACACCACGCTGATCACGCTGCGGGACTCCGCGCAGGTCGTCGCGCTGCCGAGCGTCGGCAGGCCCACGGTGCTCGGCGGCCCGGGGGCCGCGCAACTGCAGGACCAGACGCGCCACCGCGGCGAGGGCGGCCTGCTCGGCATGGCGGTGCTGAGCCGGCAAGGGGACACCGCGGACCTGGCCTTCTACCTGACCAGCGCGAGAGACAACCGCGTCCTGCGCGGGACGCTCCGGGGCACGACGCTGGGCGCGCTCACCCCGATCCTCACCGGCATCCCCGCGGCGGGGAACCACAACGGCGGCCGCCTCGCGGTGGGCCCCGACGGGTTCCTGTACGTCACGACGGGCGACGCCGCGGACCGGCCCAACTCGCAGGACAAGCGCAGCCTCGGCGGCAAGATCCTGCGGGTCACGTTCGACGGCGCTCCGGCGCCGGGCAACCCGTTCGCGGGGTCGCCCGTGTGGAGCTACGGGCACCGCAACGTCCAGGGTCTCGGCTGGGCCAGCGACGGGCGCATGTACGCCTCGGAGTTCGGGCAGAACACGTGGGACGAGGTGAACCTGATCGAGCCGGGCAACAACTACGGCTGGCCGGACGTCGAGGGCCAGGGCGGCGGCGCGGGGTTCACGGACCCGGTGGCGGTCTGGCGCACCGACGCCGCGTCGCCCAGCGGCCTCGCGGTCACCGACGAGGGCGTGTACGTCGCCGGGCTGCGGGGGCAGCGGCTGTGGCGGCTGCCGCTGACACCGGACGGCACGGGCGCCCCGCAGGCGCTGCTCACGGACCACGGGCGGCTGCGCGCGGTCGCGGTGGCGCCGGACGGCAGCCTCGTCGTGCTCACCAACAACACGGACGGCCGCGGCGACGAACGCGCAGGCGACGACCGGTTGCTACGTGTGTCGGTGCGCTGAACCACGAGAGTGCCGGACGGCCCAGCGCCGCGCCGACCTGCTCGCCTAGGATTCGCGGCATGTCCCGCATCCTGTCGGCCGTCGCATGGCCTTACGCGAACGGCCCCCGCCACATCGGTCACGTCGCCGGCTTCGGCGTCCCGTCGGACGTCTTCTCCCGGTACATGCGCATGGCGGGCCACGACGTGCTGATGGTGTCGGGCACCGACGAGCACGGCACGCCGATCCTGGTGCAGGCCGAGCAGGAGGGCGTGCCGCCGCAGGAGCTCGCGGACCGGTACAACCGCGTGATCGTCGAGGACCTCACCGCGTTGGGCCTCACCTACGACCTGTTCACCCGCACGACGACGCGCAACCACTACGCCGTCGCGCAGGAGCTGTTCCGCACGGTGCACAAGAACGGCTACATGGTGGAGCAGACGACGATGGGCGCGATCAGCCCGTCGACGGGCCGCACGCTGCCGGACCGCTACATCGAGGGCACGTGCCCGATCTGCGGGTACGACGGCGCGCGCGGCGACCAGTGCGACAACTGCGGCAACCAGCTCGACGCGATCGACCTGATCAACCCGCACAGCCGCATCAACGGTGAGACGCCGAAGTTCGTCGAGTCCACGCACTTCTTCCTGGACCTGCCGGCGTTCGCGGGCGCGTTGGAGACGTGGCTGCGCGGGCGCACGGACTGGCGGCCCAACGTCCTGAACTTCTCGCTCAACCTGATCGACGACATGCGCCCGCGCGCCATGACGCGCGACATCGACTGGGGCATCCCCGTGCCGCTCGCCGGGTGGGAGGACAACCCCAACAAGCGCCTGTACGTGTGGTTCGACGCGGTGATCGGGTACCTGTCGGCGTCGGTGGAGTGGGCGCGCCGGTCCGGCGAGCCCGAGGCGTGGCGCCAGTGGTGGAACGACCCGCAGGCGTTGTCCTACTACTTCATGGGCAAGGACAACATCACGTTCCACAGCCAGATCTGGCCCGCGGAGCTGTTGGGCTACGACGGCTTGGGCGACAAGGGCGGCGCGCCGGGGATCTTCGGGGACCTGCAGCTGCCCACCGAGGTGGTCTCGAGCGAGTTCCTGACGATGGAGGGCAAGAAGTTCGCGTCGTCGCGCGGCATCGTCATCTACGTGCGGGACATGCTCGCGCGCTACCAGCCGGACGCGCTGCGCTACTTCATCTCGGTGGCGGGCCCGGAGAACCAGGACTCCGACTTCACGTGGGCGGACTTCCTGCGCCGCACCAACGACGAGCTGGTCGCGGGCTGGGGCAACCTGGTGAACCGCACCGCGAGCATGATCCACAAGAACTTCGGTGAGATCCCGGCGGCCGGCCCGTTGGCCGACGTGGACCGCGCGCTGCTGGCGCAGTCGTCGGACGCGTTCGGCAAGGTGGGCGACCTGATCGGCACGCACCGGCACAAGGCCGCGATCGGCGAGGCCATGCGCGTGGTCGGCGAGGCCAACCGGTACATCTCCGAGACCGAGCCGTGGAAGCTCACCACCGACCGCGAGCGCCTGGGCACCGTGCTGAACACGGCCGCGCAGGTGGTCTCCGACGCCAACACGCTGCTCGCGCCGTTCCTGCCGCATTCCGCGCAAGAGGTCCACGAGACCCTCGGCGGCACGGGCGTGTTCGCGCCCCAGCCGCGCATCGAGGAGGTCACCGACCTCGACGACGAGACGCGCGCGTACCCGATCATCACCGGCGACTACCGCGACGTCCCCGCGTTCGCGTCGGCGTCGGTGCGTCCGGGCGCCCCGGTGGCCAAGCCGACACCGGTGTTCACCAAGCTCGACGACTCGATCGTCGCCGAGGAGCTCGCGCGGTACGCCGCGCGATAGGGGGCCGCATGGGCAAGACGAGGGAGCGGGCCTGGCCGGCGCCGCCTGAGCAGCTGCCCCTGGCGGTGGTGGACAACCACACCCACCTGGAGTCGGTGCTCGCGTGGGACGCGCCCGGATGGTCGGCGCCCACGCCTTCGTCGTCGCTCTTCCCGGAGCTCGAGGACGACCGCGACGACGAGGCCCGCCCGCGCCCCGACCTCGCGGCGCACCTGGCCCGGGCGACCGCGGTCGGCGTGACCCGCATGGTCCAGGTGGGGTGCGACCTGGAGGCGATCGCGTGGACCGACGCGGCCGTCGCCGAGCGCGGCGAGCTCCTGGGGGCGGTCGCGATCCACCCCAACGAGGCCGTGCTGCACGCCGGGGTGCGGGAGGTCGCGCCCGACGGGCTCGAGCCCGCTCCCGAGGAGCGGCACGAGATCCCGCTCGACGAGGCGCTGGGCGTCGTCGAGCACACCGCCAAGGCGAACCGCCGGATCCGCGCGATCGGGGAGACGGGCCTGGACCACTTCCGCGCCGGGCCGCGCGGGCGGCAGGTGCAGCGCGAGGCGTTCCGCGCGCACATCGCGTTGGCCAAGGAGCTGGGCCTCGCGCTGCAGATCCACGACCGGGACGCGCACGACGAGGTCGTCGAGGTCCTGCTGGCCGACGGCGCCCCGGAGCGCACGGTGTTCCACTGCTTCTCCGGGGGTGCGGCGTTGGCCGGGCTGGCGGCCGAGCACGGGTGGTTCTGCTCGTTCGCAGGGCCGGTGTCGTTCCCCGCGAACGCGGAGCTGCGTGAGGCGGCCCGGCTGTTGCCGGCGTCGCTGCTCCTCGTCGAGACCGATGCGCCGTACCTGACGGCCCATCCGCTGCGCGGCCGCCCGAACGCGCCCTACCTGCTGCCAGGCACGGTCCGGGCCCTGGCCGCCACCCGCCAGGACGACTTGCGCGAGCTCTGCGCCACCCTGGCGGCCAACAGCGAACGCATCTACGGCCCCTGGTAACCCCCACCCCCCACCCCCGCTGCCGTCGAGCGGGTGAGTTCGCCGCGAGGTGGTGAGGCCGGACTCACCACCTGGAGGCGAATTCACCACCTCGGCGGGGGATGGTGCGGCGGGTGGCTCGATTCGGTGGGTTTCGCTGCCGATCACAGATCAGTTACGGTCGGACGGTTGTCCAGCCGTCCGGGGACTCGCAGCCGAGTCGTCGCCGAGGAGGAGCGCCGCGTGAGCCGAGCCGTCCGCCGCACTCGCGGTCGGTCCGAGCGCGCCCACGGCAATCCGGCGAGGCTCGTCGCGCAGGCCACCGTCCTCGCCGTCGTGGTGGGCGCCACCAGCGCTTTCGCCCTGCTGCACAAGCAGGTCACGGTGGACGTCGACGGGCGCGAGGTGCAGGTCGAGGCGTTCGGCCGCACGGTCGGCCAGGTGCTCGAGGCGGGCGGCGTCGACGTCGGCAGCCGGGACCTGGTGGCGCCGGAGCTGCACGCGCCGCTGCGCAACGGGGAGCAGATCGTCGTCCGGCACGGGCACGACCTCGAGATCGAGGTGGACGGCCAGCCGCAGACGGTGTGGACCACCGCGTTGACGGTCGGCGAGGCGGTCGAGGGGCTGGGCCTGCGGGACGGGGAGGTGCGGACGTCGGCGTCGCGCTCGTCGTCGCTGGGCCGCGGGATGCTGCGCGTCTCGACGCTCAAGACGATCCACCTGGTCGTCGACGGCCAGGTGATCGACGGCATCAGCAACGCCTCCACGGTGCGGGACGCGCTGCGCGACATCGGCCTGGTGCTCGAGGAGGGCGACCGGGTGTCGGTGCCGCTCGACGCCGCCGCGGTCGACGGGCTCGCTGTGCTGGTCACGCGCGCCACCTCCGACGGTGAGGTCGTCACCGAGGCGGTCCCGTTCCCGGTGGAGCAGGTCGACGACCCGGGGCTCCCCAAGGGCCAGAAGGTCGTGGCCCAGCGCGGCCGCGCTGGGGTGCGCACCACGACGTACCAGGTGGACGTGGTCGGTGGCGCGGTCGTCGGGCGCACGCTCCTGACGAGTGTGGTCACCACGGCGCCGAAGGCGCAGCTCATCCGGGTGGGGACCGCGGAGCTGCCGAAGAACGTCGCGGTCTCGCCGGGCTCGGCGCAGGCGCTCGGCAAGGAGATGGCCGCCGCCCGCGGGTGGGGCGACGACCAGTTCGCGTGCCTGCTGGAGTTGTGGAACCGCGAGAGCGGCTGGCGCGTCAACGCGCACAACAAGAGCTCGGGCGCGCACGGCATCCCGCAGGCGCTGCCGGGGTCCAAGATGGCGTCGGCCGGCGCGGACTGGGCGACGAACCCCGCGACGCAGATCTCGTGGGGCCTGGGGTACATCAAGAACCGCTACAAGACCCCCTGCGGCGCCTGGGCGCACCACGAGGCCAAGGGCTGGTACTAGCGCACCGCTGACCAGGCGAGTTGTACATTCCGGTCACGGTTCGGTTACGGTCGTCGTCGCTCGGGCCTAGATAGTCAGCCTCATACCGAGCTGGAATCCGGCGGCGACACCGCCCCGGGTCCACCACCGCCGGATCGGGGATCCGGGCCTGACATGCGACGCCGCCCCCTGGCGCCGTGCCGTGGCCAGCGCGCCGCACCTCGTCGAGAGCCCCTCCCCGTGCCCGGGCACGACGACGGCTGGAGCCTCGTGCAGTTCTCGACCCGCCTCTCTCGCCCCTTCACGCGCGCCCACCGTGCCCCCGCCTCGACCGAGGCGGCGCACACGGACCAGGCCACGACGCCGAAGGGGGGACGACCGGGTCGACGCCTGGCCCTGCCGGCGATCGCCACCGCGAGCGCACTCGTCGTGGTGGGTGGAACCGCCGCGTTCGCCGACGCCCACAAGTCCGTGACCCTGGACGTCGACGGCCACGTCCGCGACGTCACCACGTTCGCGGGCAGCGTCGACGGACTCCTGGCCGACGAGGGCATCCGCGTCGGCGCGCACGACGACGTCACCACCGGCGCGCTCGTCGAAGGCGCCACGGTCGTCGTCCGCCACGCGCACCAGCTCACGGTCGCGTCCGACTCCGGCGAGCGCCGCGTGTGGTCGACCGCGCTGAGCGCCGACGACGCGCTCGAGCTGCTGGCCGCGCGCGACGACAGCGTCGCGCTCGTGGCCTCGCGCTCGTCGTCGGGCCGCGCGCAGCTCGCGCTGGACCTGACGCTGGACGGCGCCGCGCGCGTGCAGGTCGACGGTACGACCTTCGACGTCGAGGACGGCGACGTGTCGCTCGCCGCCGCGCTCGACGCGCTCGGCATCACGCTGGGCGACGCCGACCGCGTCTCGGTGACGCATGACGAGGACGGCGAGCTGCTCGTCGTCGTGCAGCGCGTCGTCGTCGCGGAGCAGACCCGCACGGTCGCCGTGCCGTTCGCCACGACCACGACCAAGGACGCGGACGCGTACAAGGGCGTCAAGAAGGTGACGACGAAGGGTGTCGCCGGGGTCCAGACGATCGTCGAGCGGGTCACCACCGTGGACGGCGTCGAGACCGCGCGCGTCATCCTGTCCGACGACGTGACGACCGCGCCCGTCGCGCAGGTCGTCGCGGTGGGCACCAAGGCCCGCCCCGCGGCGACCCGCGCGAAGGCCGGGAAGATCACCGCCGGCGGCTCCGCCGACAGCCTCAACTGGGCCGCGTTGGCCAAGTGCGAGTCCGGCGGCCGCGTGAACGCCGTCTCGGCGTCCGGCAAGTACCACGGGCTCTACCAGTTCTCCGTGGGCACTTGGAAGGGCGTCGGCGGCGCCGGCCTGCCCAGCCAGGCGAGCGCCGCGGAGCAGACCGCGCGCGCCAAGATGCTCTACAACCGCTCGGGCGCCGGCCAGTGGCCCACGTGCGGCAAGAAGCTGTTCAGCTGACGCTGCCGACCGCACGACGGCGCCCCTCGGACCTCCGGGGGGCGCCGTCGTGTTGTCGGGCGGTGGCGCCGTGGACCGTAGGCTCGTGGGTATGAACCCGCCCGTCACGCTGCTCGGCGCCGCCGAGATCCGTGAGCTCGCGGAGCGTGCGGGCGTACGTCCGACCAAGACGCTCGGCCAGAACTTCGTCCTCGACGCCGGGACGGTCCGCAAGATCGTGCGGCAGGCGGACGTGTCCGAAGGGGAGCGCGTCGTCGAGGTGGGGCCGGGGCTCGGCTCGCTCACGCTCGGGTTGCTCGAGGCGGGCGCGGACGTCGTCGCGGTCGAGATCGACCCGGTCCTCGCGCGCCTCCTGTCGACGACCGTCCAGCGTCACGTCCCAGGCCTGCGCGTCGTCGAGCCCCCCGACGAGGGCGCAGGCCCCGACCGGCCGATCGTCGTGCTGCGCGACGAGGACGGGCGGGACCGGCTCACGGTCGTGCTGCGCGACGCGCTCGAGGTGCGGATGCTGCCCGGCCCGCCGCCCGTGGCCCTCGTCGCCAACCTGCCGTACAACGTGTCGGTGCCGGTCCTGCTGACGTTCCTGGAGCGGTTCGACTCGCTCGAGCGCTCGCTCGTCATGGTGCAGGCCGAGGTCGCCGACCGGCTGGCCGCACCGCCCGGGAGCCGCGTGTACGGCGTCCCGTCCGCCAAGGCCGCCTGGTACACGCACGCGCGCCGCACCGCGACCGTGGGCCGCACCGTGTTCTGGCCCGTGCCCAACGTGGACTCGGCGCTGGTGCGCCTGGACCGCCGGACGCCGCCCGACGGCGCCGCGCGCGAGGACGTGTTCGCGGTGGTCGACGCCGCGTTCGCGCAGCGCCGCAAGATGCTGCGCTCGGCGCTCGCGACGCTCGCAGGCTCGGCGGACGCCGCGGTCCGAGCGCTCGACGAGGCGGGCGTCGACCCGCAGGCGCGTGGCGAACGCGTCGACATCGAGGGGTTCACGCGGATCGCGGCGGCGCTCGCGTCGTCGTCGAGCCCCGCCCCCTCGCAGGTCCCAGCACCCGATCCCGGCGTGGCGCCTGGCGCGCAACCTGGGACAGTGGAGCCGTGACGCTCACCTCCGTGGACAGTTGGCCCGCGCCGGAGGTGCGTGTGCGCGCCCCGGGGAAGGTCAACCTCTCGCTGCGCGTGGGCCCGCGTGACGACGACGGCTACCACCCGCTGGCCACCGTGTTCCAGGCGGTGTCGGTGTTCGAGGAAGTCGTCGCGACCGCCGCGACCGAGCGCACGATCACGGTCACCGGACCGCAGTCGCACCTGGTGCCCACCGACTCCTCCAACCTGGCCATGCGGGCCGTCGAGTTGGTGGCGGCCGCCGCGGGCGTCGACGAGGGTGTGCACCTGCACATCGAGAAGGGCGTGCCGGTGGCCGGCGGCATGGCGGGCGGCTCGGCGGACGGCGCCGCCGCGCTGCTCGCGGTCGACGCGCTGTGGCACACCGGGCTGTCGCGCTCCGACTTGCTGGAGCTGGCGGCCGAGCTCGGCTCGGACGTGCCGTTCATCCTGCAGGGCCACACCGCGGTGGGGCAGGGGCGCGGCACCTTGCTGACGCCGGCGCTGTCCCGCGGCGAGTTCCACTGGGCGTTCGCGGTGCACGACGAGGGCCTGTCGACCGCTGACGTGTACCGCGAGTTCGACCGCCTCCACGCCCCGTCCGCCGACCTGCGCGCGGACCTGCGTCGTGGGGGCGGCTCGGCGGTGCCCCCGGACGCCGAGGACGACGTCGCCTTGATGCAGGCGCTGCGCGCGGGCGACCCGCACGCGCTGGGCGAGGCGCTCCACAACGACCTGCAGGCCGCGGCGCTCGAGTTGAGCCCGGGTCTGGCGGAGCCGCTGGCGGTGGCCCAGGACGCGGGGGCGCTGGGCGTGATCGTGTCCGGCTCCGGCCCGACCGTGGCGGCGCTGGCCCGCAACCGCCAGCACGCGCTGGCGCTGGCTGCGGCGTTCACGGCCTCAGGCGTGGCGGACCGAGTCCTCACGGCCACCGGCCCGGTGGCCGGCGCCCGAGTGGTCTCCACGGACTAACCCCCCACCTCCCCGCCGCACCCCTCCCCGCCACGCACCCCCCGCGCTCCACGCACCCCCCGCGCTCCGCGCACCCCCCGCGCTGAGCGTTCGCGCGATTCCGAACCATCCGCGTCCCGGACCCGGACGCGGATGGCGGTGGCGATGGGTGCGTGGGGGGTGCCCGTGGCGGGCGCTTTGGGCGCATCCATCGCCGAATTCATCGGGGTGGGGTTGTGGTGGGGGGGCGGGGTGGGGGATACTGAAGTGGATGGTTAACTATTACGACTCGGTGTTCCACGCCCTGTCGGACGCGAGCCGCCGCGCCATGGTCGAGAGACTGGCGCGCGG